>NZ_CP037452.1:4742890-5069708 GCF_007754425.1 Gimesia fumaroli | reverse complement strand
TATTCGGTTAACACCATTGCTTTCATGTTGCTGCTTCTATGATAAATCGGTTGGAATTAATATGTTGAATCGGGACTGCACTCTTGGCGGGGCGTTCCTGACAGAGTCTTCAGGGACAATTTACATGAGTTTGATTATAAAAGCGATCTGTCCAGAAGCAATGAGATGGGACGTCATTATTGTAAGATATATTGTCACGCTGAAGGCCAGGGCTGTGCCTGCCTGCGAAACTCGCCGGGAGTGATCTGAGTCAGTCGTTTAAAAACGACATGCATGTATTCCGGGTGCTCGAAACCGCACAATGCCGAGATACGCTCGGCCGATAAATCGGTCGTCAGCAACAATTCCTGAATGCGTCTGACTTGCACGTGCCGTATCTCTTCCTGCGGGGTACGTCCGAGATATTTTCTCAGCTGACGTTCGAGCGTACTGCGTGAGACGGAAGCATTCTGTGTAACATCGTCGACGCTGATTCCCCGGCAGGCATTTTCGCGAATGAACTGCAGGGCCGCTGCGATCTCCGGATCATCAATGGCAACGACATCCGTTGATTGCCGCGTGGCAATTCCAATCGGTGGGATCACCTGAGACGATTCCGTGATGTTTTTACTATTCATGACCTGGGACAACAGATCGGCGGCACGAAATCCGACGGCTTCTGCATTCGGAATAACGCTGGAGAGGGGAGGCGCACAGATGCGGCACAGTAAATCGTCATTGTCGACACCGATCACGGCGACCTCTTCCGGTACCGCCAGTTCAGCATTCGAACAGGCATCGAGCACATGCTGTCCGCGCATATCGTTGCAGGTCATAACGGCGAAGGGGCGCGGAAACTGCTTCAGCCATTTCGTCAGTCGACTTTGAACATCTTCCCAAGATCGAACGGAAGGACCATGCCAGGGGGAGCTGTAAATATCGCAAACGAAGCCCGCTGCATGTAAGGTTTCGACAAAGCCATCCTGTCGACGTTGGGACCAGGCTTCACCGGTGAATCCACAAAAACCGAATTTCTGAAAACCGCGCTCAAGTAAATGTTCGGCTGCGATCCTGCCGATGGCGTGATCGTCTGACCTGACTTGCAGGAGCCCCAGATCTTCTCCACGATCCGTGAGTTCGACCAGCGGAACGCCGGTCGTCGCGACAGCCTTGACCAGATCGGGAGTGGTGGCACGGGAGATGATTCCGTCGCCGTTCCATTTTCTCAGCCACGCAGGCGGTTTTTTTCTGAGATCCCGTTGCTCCAGAAAGACGGACCATTCATCATGCATTCGCATAAAGCGAACGATGCCTGCCAGCAGATCTCTGCCGTAGCTGCTGGAGGTTTCGATGATGAGTGCCACATGCCGCTTCATCCTGCATAGCTTACCGCTTTCGAAACGCACCGTCGAGGCTGTCTGTACTGTGTGAGTAATCAGGGGGCAAGATTCACATCTGCCTTTCATGAACCGGCAATGTCAGCTGACCAGTTGAATGACAACTTTAATCGATTACAGCGGTTTCAGATCGATATTTAATGATTCATTTTTGCCATTGGGATCGATTTTGACTGTCACAGGTGATTTTGCCGGGTCGGAATAAACGAGAGGAATTCGATCCTTCTTTTCCACCGTTTGAATCGGCTCAGAAGGAGCAGGTCCGGGAGTCGTTTCCGATGCAGCGCCATCACTATCTGCTACTGTTTCCGGTTCTTGTACTGTTGTTTGATAAACCGTGACGCGAAATTCTCCCGCGATGGAACCATCGCCTGTCTCATAAGTGGACATGACAAAGGTACCATCATCTTTGATGATTCCCCCGGCGGCCTTTCCATTTTGAGTTGAGATCGGGACAAAAGAAATTGCTCCTCCTCCCACCATCGGCTTGCCATCATAGTGGACAATGCCACTGGTAGGATAAACGGTGGCCCGTTCTTCGCCACCGCAGCCGATCAGCATGATAGACAAGTTCAGAAAAAGACAGCTAAAGAAAGTAGTTTGAGTGAATGAATTCATGGTATGTCTTTGAGCAAAAAACAAAATATTCTTGATCATGATGGGAATCATTGTGTGTAAGAAGAGACAAAGTGATTCGACCCTGGAGACCAGGATCGAACCGTTTTTTCTACGACCACGATTTCTGATTAGAAATTATCTATCACTTCGCGTCCGCCTCGGGTGCTTAAGGCTTGCCAGAGCGTGAGGTCGATGTTTTCAGAGAAAAATCTCACTGAGCCGTCTGCCATGGCGCCCTGAACTCCTCCTGTGTGATAGCTGCGAGCCGCAGAGTACATTTCGGTATAAGGTGAGCCGATCTGGATACAGGCCATTCCCTCTTCGGGATAACTGCGACAGCCCCAGATTCCATCAGGGGTCGAACTGTTTGGTCCCGTTTGCGTACTGAAAATGTTTCCTCCCATGACGCCATAAGGCCAGGTACCACGGGTATCCTGTCTGGATGGGCCCGTTGAACTTTGCAGACGAAACTTGAGCTCACTCAAGGCCAACGTATTGGATGTGCCGTCGATGATGTCTCGGATTCCGATACTGGAATTGTTGCCGAAGACGCCTCCTTTTTTCATATCGTTCGTGTGAATCTGCCCATAACCGGCTTTGCCATAGTTGGCTGCGTAATTTCCCCGAGCTAAATTCTCCAGGCCGGTTCCATTTCCAAATTGCTCCTGGTTTTTAGGATGAGAGGGACAAAGCATCGAGCTGATTTGTTTGCTGCCGACATAGATGCCTTGCGATGTATAAGTTCCATTTCCCAGCCAGTCCAGTACTTCCGGTCGTTCGTTGGCAATTTTCATGAAGTCGTCGAACATGGCGGACTGCTCAATATCTGCCAGCAGCATCAGAATCCATGAGCCACCTATGGCGACCCCTCCGGACCCGTTCGAGCCATTTGGATTATCGCCGGCACCGTTCACACTGCCAGGGGGGAAAACCGTGTGTGTTGAGTGGTAGTTATGTAATGCCAAGGCAAGTTGCTTCAAATTGTTTTTGCAGGTAGAGCGTCTGGCGGCTTCGCGTGCCTGCTGGACTGCCGGGAGTAAAAGTGCAATCAAAATGGCAATGATCGCGATGACGACGAGCAGCTCGATCAAAGTGAATGCAGAACGTCGAAAAAGTTTTGGATAAAATCGGCAAAAGGAATGATTTCGCATCGTAAATTCCTTAATCTGTAGAACTGAATGATGAAAGACTCTCAAGCATCGTCGGATGTTGGGATTGCTTACTCTACACAGACGCCAGCTAAAATTGCATTGATGCGAATACGTTATCTATAGATAGTTTTACGTTCAATGGCATTCTGATTGACTTCACTTTTATTCATCAATTGTTAACCCGAAGTTAACTTGAAATTGGCTCAGGGAATTATCTCTATCAATCCAGTGTGGATTGTTCCAAGTATGTGATCGGTCTGGGCGTCGCTTACCGGAAAGTTTCAAAACGTCAGAAAATGAAATTCAAGTTACGTTTGATGATTCAAAGCCAGGAGGCGCCAGCGACTCTGTGATAGTACTCTCATTTGATACGTTTTAACGGCTGACTTTAAGGTCAATCGTCGCACCTTTTGTTCGAAATGGCGACTGCATATAGCCGGTGGTGGGCAAGTCAATCTGGACATGCAACCGCTGCCGTTTGCCTTCCTTTTCGACGGTATACCCAACGAGTCGGTTCTGGAGTTCTTGCCCAGCAGCACGTGCTGCTGAGACCTCGACCGAATTGATATCCTCCCAGTCTTCCGGCAGGTCAACGACGATGAGGGCGCGATCGTTGAAGAGTCGCTTATTCGAGGACAGATCAGAATAATAGGTGTCAGTGTATTCGCTCTTCAACTGAGTATTCGATAGCAGAGCCGTGATTTGTAACTGATCGGAACCGATGTGTGATGTCGTCACTTTAAATGGCGGTTTCGTAAAGGCTTTTGCAATGATCATTGCAGGGTCGCCAAACAGAACCCGCGCAGCCGTCCCTTTAAGCATCACGTCGCTGGGAGTCCATTTCGGCGAGGGCATCTTGTCTCTAAACGGCTCGAAGGTTGGCAGCGTTCCTCCGTTTCCCAGAATGACTCCGTTGTGCGTGTGACGCATGACATCGCCGAGCGACTTTCCAGAGTAGGCCAGGTATTCCATTTCCTGATAAACGGGAATCCCGTGATCGGGGTGCAGCGCTGCCAGATAGGCGACGGCGCTGTTATCTAGCAGATTCAGGCAGAAGCATTGCTCATCGGCGACTGTCTGACTCTCTACGGTTCCGTTCGGAGTCCATTGGTTGAACCAGCGACTGGTGACGCCCGTGTAACAGGCGCCGTTGAATACAATGCAGGGAGAGAGTTTCAGTTGTTTCGTCTGCTGGCCTTGAAGACCGTCAACAACCCGGTCCGGATAGCCGTGCCCTCCAATATGGATTAGCCCCGCATCGTGCATCGAGTCCAGTCGCGTATTGGTGAATCCGTGAGTGCCATGAGATATGCTTGCGACTGCGGTCCGTTCCTGAAAAACGGGAATCATAAAACAGCCCGGCTGCTGGATGAAACTGTTCTGTGTGGCTTGTGGGTTGGGACCGAAATTATCAATGAGCTTGCCCGGCAACGTTAATTCCCCACTCACGGTTTTCGCAATCCGGTCTACGAATATGGCGGCTGCTTCCGGGGTCGAGCCAGTGATGAATCCACTGCTGACATCAACGAGTGGGTCTTCGTCAATCTGTGTCGTCAACTCCAGCCATTTCCAGGCAAAGTTGACATCAAGTTCGTTCGGCTTAATAAATATTAACGCATACCGCGGCTGGATTGTTCTGAGTTGATCCAGAATCGATTCCATGTCGTCGGCAGAGAATTTCAAACGGGTGGCTTCCGGATGCAGTGCTTGTGCTTTTTGAATCGCCTGCCGATAATCGCGATCCGCGGCTTCAGTAGCAAGAATAAGATAGGGGCCTGACGAGTCCATTCGAACGGCCAATGGTTCGCGCGGCTTTGACAGTGCGAACGGCTGGAAGGCGGAGAGCATGACAAAACCGGTGACAGCGATTCCGATCAGACAGAAAGTCCAGATCGAACCGATACGTTTCTTGGATTGAATGGTCATGTTCCTTCTCTCCTTACTCAGCCAACGCGAATCGACTTTGCGGCGATGCGTCGATTCTCAGCTTGTTCGTAGTTTTTGCGAATCACAGGAATCAGTGCGCCGTTGACAATGGCAAAAACGAATCCCGACAACAGGAACGGATACCAGATCCCATAAGGTTGTCCGCTTAACAAAGCGAATATCCCTGTACCAACGAGAAGTAGTCCGATGGTGATAAACACGAACATCCCACCGAGGATGAATTTTCTTCCCTTCCCACGCGGGCTCAGGATTCCACAAAGAGCACCCAGTAGCCCGCACAGCGTACCCCCACCACCACCAACAACCGTGCCGAACCAGGCACCAAACGTAGTGGGATCAAACCAGGGCGCGTCCATAATGGTACTCCTTCTGCTGTTAGTGATTGGACCGATGTAACTCGAGAATGCTTTGAGCGGCTGTGCTGGTGAGCTGACCGGCTTCAACAAGATTGGCCAGAAGATTCGCCATTTCATCCCGTTCGCGGCTTTCGACAATCAATTGCAGCCGCACAATCAACTTATCCAGCCGGGCGCGAACTGTCGGGTAGCTGATACCGTAATAGCGTGCCAGTTCTTTCAGTGAACCCGATGCCAGTACCAGCTGCAGCACGAACTCAAGATTCTCCTGATCCAAAGACAGTAATGGATGCTCTGGTCGTTGAGTTTGACCGGGAATCAGCTGTGAATTGTCAGCCACTTTCTTTACAGATTCATTTAGATTGATATTGCTCATGTTTAATAATGTTTATCATAAGTTAAACAAAGTAAAGGGTAATGTTGATAAAAAAGACGAAAAGTTAAAACTACTTCCGTTTTCACAGAGGATGGATCGAGAGGAATCGTATTGCAGGATGGGGCTGTTCTAGACTACATTACGCGTGACGGGGGCGGGTTTTATTGTGAGGCATACGGGACTGGAACTGCGTTCCTTACCCACTTTATCACTCTAGTCTACGTATCCAGAGTCGAATCAGGCTGGATCAGGATGTTTTTATGCGGAATCTGTCAAAACGCCCCCTGTTTGGAATGGTCCTGTGTCTGTTCTGTCTGTCAGGGTGCATTCCGGTGTATATGAATGCGCCCGAGCATTATAAGCCGCTCTCTTATTTTCGTACGTTAGATGATGCGGGGGAATATCAGGAGCAATTGGCGAAATACAATCTCGCCATTGATGCCAATGCGGGAGATCTCGACGCGCTTTTCGGGCGGGCAGTGTTGTACATGGGGGTCGGGCGATACACGGCTGCAAAAGCAGATTTGGATCAGGCAATTCAGCATGCGGACAAGCAGCCTGATTATAATTCAACCCGGCTCGCTTCCATCTACGTACACCGTGGACTCCTCCGGTGGGACGACGAGCAGATCGATCTGGCAATTGCCGATTATTCTGAGGCAATTGAACTCAAGCCCGATGACTGGGAAGCCTATTTCCATCGCTGGCTGGCTTATCAGTATCAGGGCAAGGAAGAAAAAGCCAAACAGGATCGCGAGCGAGGCAAAGAGTTGATGCCCAGAGTGTTTGAGCGAGAGTACTCATTTACAGACAGACTGATCTAGCCTTCATTGCGCGGCAGACGGAGTAAAACCAGTCTTCGTTCCCAGAGATCTTCTGAGCGCGGGGATGCCTGCCCGGGAAATGTCGTGGTGTTGGGATTTTTAATCCGTCACCCCTTTGACCTTTTTTTGCCGCTTTCCTATTCTCTTGGAATGCTTTCCGCATTCATTTTTGTTTTTCTGGAGTTAGATCGAAGTCGATGTCTCATAAATTGTCATGGAAGAAACTCCTCTCTGCCAGCAGGGTCTCTGGCCCGAGGAAAGATCGTACCAGGTCAGTTGACCGAAGTTATGTGAAAGCAGATCGAAGAACGAATTTCGAAGCCGATTACGACAGGATCGTTTTTTCTCTGCCGTTTCGCAGGCTGGCCAGAAAAACACAAGTTCATCCGATGGCCAGCAATGACCATATTCATAATCGATTGATTCATTCCCTGGAAGTAGCCAGTGTAGGGCGTTCGTTATCAGATCGCGTGGTTGAGCTGGCAGTGAAAGAGAGCGATCTTTCTGAGAGCGCCCATCTGGATTTAAGCTGGATACTCCAATCAGCGTGTCTGATTCATGACTTGGGAAATCCGCCCTTTGGTCACGCGGGGGAAGAAGTGGTCCGGGCTTGGGTTAAAGAGCACTTGGAAGAATATTTTTCTCCGGCTGAGTTTGAAGATGACGATCAAAGAACACGTTGTATCAGTGATTGCCTGAACTTTGAAGGGAATGCGCAGGGATTCCGAATCGCCTCTCGTTACGATAATCCGAGTGCCGGGTATTTAAGATTGACGTATGCGACGCTGAGTTCCGCGGTCAAATATCCGTGGCTCTCCACAGATGATCGTACTCCAAAGAAAATGAAGCATAATGTTTATACGACCGAAGCAGAAATCTTTAAGGAGATTGCGGATGAGCTGGAGCTCTACAACGCCCAGGGTGATTTCTGTCGGCATCCGCTCTCGTTTTTGACTGAAGCGGCTGACGATATCTGCTATCGTATTCTTGATCTGGAAGACGCTGTCGAAATGGGGATCTGCAAGAGGAACGAAGTTCATAAACTCTTTCTGGCGATTTCGAATAACAAAGACAATGACTGGATGAGTCTGCCTCAATTAAGAGGGCAGGCGATTCAGAGTCTGATCAATGAGTTCTGGAACGTCTATGAAGCAGATTTTGATAACATAATGAATGGAGAACGTGAAGAAGATCTCAAGGCGTCGCTGGATGAGAACTACAGAAATCTGCTCAGAGAAGTGAATCAGTTCTATGAGGATATTTTTGGACACCGGAAAAAAATTGCGACCGAACTGGGAGCATATCACATTTTGGGCCGCGTTTTGAAATCGCTGTTCAAAACGATTCAATCGATTGTTGCTTCCGAAAACTATGAACAGATTCATTTTCTCTCGAAACGCTGCATTGAGCTGACCTGGGGGAAAGAGCATGTCGAACAGAATTTAAACAACAGTTACAGTTGGTGGGTTCAGCAGGTCATGGATTATGTCAGCGGCATGACCGATGATTACGCCATGAAAGTTTCAGGAGAAATCGGCGGTTTTTCACTGGATATGAAATAAGCGCGTCACCCTGTTTTACTTCTTGTCGGGGACTTTGGTCACTCCCAGATCGATTTTTTGTCCCGGTTTGATTTTGATCTGAACCGGTAGAGGATAATAACCCCTTCCTTTCCATCGATTCGCACGTAGCGTGTAAATCGCTCCAACCATGAGATCGTGAAACAGGAAATTTCCCTCTGAGTCGCAATGCTTTGGCATCCAGGTACTCCCGGTATCATAGTTCGGTAAAGTATCGGTACCGGGGGGCGGATTCATTGCCAGTGAAATAGGCGCATCGATGTCGGGTTCCCCTTTCGCAGTGAGTAATTGACCTTTCACTGATCCGAGGGGCTCTAATTTCACTTTGCGAATACTGCGATCTTCCGGAACTCCATAAATCGTGACGGCACGCCCCAGTTGCTGCTGAAGGTGCCGAAAGTAAATGGTTTGGGTTCGTTGCGGGTGAAAGCCAAAGATCGTCGCGGGTTCTCCAGCAGTGCCGGGATAATGGTGGTGGTTTATCGTGTAATTTGTGAGTGGTTTCCCATCTGGTCCCACTACTTCAAACTGAAGTGCTATTCCGCGATCTGCCTGTAAGTCAATCTGAAATTCACTTTCTCCTGTGGGCACCGTGATCAGTTTTACAACCTGATAGAGATTTGTGAAACAATAATCGTGGGTCTGGTATCGGTCATCTCGGTTTTCGTCGATCAGGTGATGTAGTTTCTCCTGGCCGATTCCCAGTAGATGGTCGGTATTAAAGGTGCGTGCTCCAATGATTCCGGCACCTGGCATTCCGATCAGAGAAAATGATCCGTCTTCAGCCGAGATAAATCGGTTCTGCATCGGTTCCAGGCTGGTCGTATTATCCTGGTAAGGAATGAAATGGGTTGCATTTTTGTTACTCAGCAGCGGGAAGTAGTCAAAGCTGGCATTCGGAATCGGTTTGCCTGTTTCCTTATCGGTGATTGTGCCGTGAAACATCACGCCACGACGCAGCTTGATGTTTAACGAAATTGGTTTGAGACCGCTTGGTTTCGGTAGAAGATAGTCTGTCGAAAAATAGGGCTGATCGACATCAGGAATTACATAGAGGCGTAACGTCCCGGAGTAGGGAAGTTGCTCTATACGATATCTACCTTTCAAGTCTGTATGAGGATTCGAAATCTCAACTTCGTTCATTGATCCTTGAACAGATTGTCGTATCTTCAACCTTGCTGAAATCGGGGCGCCGGTTTCCCGATCGCGCACAGTGCCTTCGACGACGAGACTTGGCTCTGTCACATGTGTGAACGTTGCTCCGTAGTGAGTTCCTTTGACGGGACCCTCATAGCCGATCGGACGTGCCTGAACTGACTGCATGTCACGGGAGACAACCGCAATACGTTCGGTCGCCACTTGAGGACCTTCGATTTTAAGAATCAGTAGCCGATCAATGCCGATGTTCAAGAATTGAAAACGGCCTGCTTGATCTGTCTCAATCGAGGTCGGGAATCCGGGTGTATTGGCGGTCACCATGGATGCGCCGGGATACTTCCCGATGGAGGCGTTGTAGCTGCCTGGTTTCGGTTTCTTTTTTTCATTGGGTAGCAGTCCCTGCTGGCTCAACGTGGGTAAATCATGCAGCCAGCGATCTACGGCACCTTCCTCTGCAGAGCAGACTGCCTCTACCGACACGGTGATACCTGCGAGTCCGCGGCCCTCCAGATCGACCAGTCGCCCGCGAATCGGGGCGGCACTTTTGCTTAGAGTGATCTTTAATGGAACAGCCGGATCGGCGTCGGTAGTAGTGATCCATTCTGTTGCATATCCGGGAGCCGTGGCAATGATGAGAGTGCCCGGGTGTTGTCTATAATAAAATGGAGCCGGGCGTACTGTGCTGGCACGCATGACTCGTGTCCAGAGGTCATCAAATTCAAGACGGAATGTTCCATCTGAATTCGTCAGGGTTTCCGTCAGCTGCTTATGGACGGGGAGAGAAATATTTGATTGCCGGTGCTTGGAGTGATATTGTGAATTGTCAACATAGAGTGTTGCGCCTGCGATGGGATGTCCCTGTGAATCGACAATCCGACCTGTATAGACGAAATGACTGTTCTCAGCGTCATCAGTCTTTGCATTCTCTTCAGCGACCTCTTGCTTTGTGGATCTCTCAGGGGCAGCCGTTTGATCAGGTTTTTTGTTCCGGGGAGGGATGGCGGCTTTCTCAGCGACTGCCAATGAGACCGTGCCGAAAGCAGCCATACTGGCAATTCCCGCCGACAGAATGCTGATCAATAGGATTGTCCGTTTATTTAGCCGCGTGACGCAACAGCGTTGTTCGTCCAAAAGGCCGATGATCCGCTGCTCCAGTTTCCAGCGCGATGTAAACAGTCCGACGGTACCGGGAATGGGGCGGGGCGTATTCAAGATTTGTGCCATAGTCAGCAATGTGCGACTATAAGAGGGGGCATCAGTTACGGTCAGTACGTAATTGTCGCAGACTTCTTCGCGGGCCTCTGCGAGCTGACGGTTGAGCAGCCTGACCAGCGGGTGTGCCCAGAAGAGGGTGCCGATGAATGTTTGCAGCAGCACAACAATTTGATCACGGCGTGCAATGTGGGCCAGTTCGTGAATCAGAATCTCGCGCATTTGATCTGCATAAACCTGTTGTAATAACGCTTCGGGCAGAACGACTTTAGGTGACCAGATTCCAGCGGCAAAGGGGCCTGAAATCTGTTCTGATAAGACGAGTTCCGGGATGTTTCTGTTTTGAGAGACTTCCAAAGATTGCCATGTTCGCTGAAACAGTTGTGTCAGATTTTTGTCAGTATTTACATTGGCCGACTTTAACAGCAGTGCCAGGCGATACCATTTCATGGCGAGTTGAATCAGCAGAAAGAGTGAGATAAAAGACCAGAGAAGGAGTGCCGGAAGTATGATGGTTTGCAGTAAATAGCCTGTGATGGTCGGGCGGACTTTCGCAGAATTTGAAGCCGCAGTTGCGGATATTGCTGCAGATGTCACAGACTGGGGCGCTGCTTGTTGAATCGTACTTTTGTCTGAATTGCCTGTCAGGGAAGATTCGGCGTCCTGTTTCTCTTCGGGCAGAACCTGGTTCGTGTTTTTTTTCAGGACGAAGGATTCAGGAGCGTTCTGCCTCAAAATATGAGGTGAAGATGCAGCCGGTTGTGTGCTCACTGTTGTGGGGGCAGGCGGGTTTTGTACCAGTGCGACCGAAAAGAAATTCATTCCGGTTGATTGAATCAGAGTGGAAAGCAGGGGAGACGCACAGATAAGGATCAATGCAGAACAGAGCAGGCAGTAACGTTTTACCGGGGCGCGTCGCAGCATGAGACTTGCCAATGATGCGAAAGCGGCGATGCAGCCAACCTGAATTAAGACGTTCAGACTCCAGACCAGAACCTGATCTGTGGGATTTCCAATCAAACCAGTCATGACCGTTTCCCTCTCTGTTTTCGATTTTGTTTTTGCTTTGACTCCGCTTGCTCGATCATTTCGCGAATGCGCTCTGTCTCTTCACTGGTGAGGCCGCGGTATTCAATCAAGGCGGTGACCAGGTCTTCCGGCGAACCGGCAAACAGACGGTCGACCATCTGACTGACCTTCATTCCCAGCGAAGCTGCCCGGGGGCGGGCGGCGGAATAAATGAACGTACGGCCCTGCTGTCGATGCTGCAGCCAGCCACGTTCTTCCAGCCGCACCATCATCGTCAGCACGGTGTTTCTCGCCAGCTTCCGTTTAGCTTCCAATGCATCCCGCACTTCGCTGACGGTCACCTGACCATTCTCCCAGACGATTTCCATAATCTCGCGTTGAGCTTTGGTAAGCGGTGTAGAATCAGGGGGGGCCATGTTTGTGCTCCAGAACGAAAGGGTGACTACAGTGTGTAGTTATAATGCCTACAGGGTGTAGTTATGTCAAGAGTTTTCTGAAAAATCTTCGGAGGTTGCTAGAGGGATGCCATTTTGATTCAGGTAAGAATTTGGAAGGGAACTGCTTTGAGGCTGTTCATGAAAGAATGGAATACTGCTGGATCTTCATCTCTGATTCCCGGTGGCCGTCAGGTAAAATGTAGTTATGTAGGCAGATTCTGTCTGGACAGGTAATAGAATGCTGAGTCATTTTCTGCTTGTAAAAATAGGTTTTATAGATTCATTGCTGGCTCTGTTCGCGCACTGTTGGGCAAGCCAACAGTGGCACCCAACGCGGGTAATGGTTGCACCCGGCGAGTTTAAAAGCGGTGCCTGGTGAGTTTAAAGATGGTGCCACGGGCCTGGATGATTTCACTGAGTTTTTATTTATGGAATACATGATGTTTTTATTTCTTGTTGAGTTTTCGAGCATGTTGACTTGGAATGATTTTGCTGAAGGGCGTGGTGAGATCAAGTGGAATGTTGGTCAAATTCTGGTGCAGCCTGGTCAGGCCTTGGTTAGAGTTTGTCACAGTGTGGTTCAAATTGTGTCCAGATTGTCGCAGAAAATGGAGCACCCTGTGCAGTGGAACAAGTTGTTCACAAGCAAAATCGTGCTGAAACCAGCGGGTTTTATAGTGCTGAGATGTTTTGCTATTGATACGGTCAGCAAATATGTGGTCTCACTCGCGCGCGACGCTTGCTCCGCATTCTCGTGGTGGGCATCTTTGTGTCAAGTTCTGTTCTTTCACTGGGAATCGAAGGGCAATGAACAGGGAAAACAGATGACATCTTGCGCAGGCTTTGGTAGGCTGGAATGATGAATTGAAAACTGACCCGCGTTGATCTACAAGGAAAACATCATGCGATTATATCTGAATAAACAACTGTTGTGGGCTGGATGTGCACTGGTTTTGCTGCACTCGAATATGGGTCTTCTCGTTTCAGCTGCGGAAAAATCTGCTGCGAAGTTGAGTGAATCACAAAAGACGGCTGTCGACGATGTGACTCAACGGGCAGAAGAACTGAAAGCCGTGAATCAGTCGATCTGGAATTATGCTGAGGTGGGACTCCAGGAAATGAAGTCGTCACAGTTATTGATCGAGAAACTGAAGTCGGACGGGTTCACGGTGAAGAGTGGCGTAGCGGATATGCCGACAGCATTTGTGGCCAGTTACGGGAGTGGTCAGCCGGTCATTGGGATTCTGGCGGAATATGATGCATTGCCGGGATTATCGCAGAAAGCGGTTCCGTTTCGTGAAACTCAAGCAGACGAGGGCGCGGGACATGCCTGCGGTCACAGTGGTTTAGGAACAGCCGCTCTGGGAGCAGCATTGGCGGTGAAAGAGGCGATCGACAAACATCAACTCAAAGGGACAGTTCGCCTGTATGGAACGCCGGCGGAAGAGACGGGGTTGGGAAAAGTTTACATGCTGCTCGACGGGCAGTTCAAGGATCTGGATATCTGCCTGCACTGGCATCCCGCGAATAATACGAACGTGCATCTGGGAAGTTCCAAGGCGCTGGTTTCGGTTAAGTTTACCTTTACCGGACTGCCGGCGCATGCTTCAGTGAGTCCGGAAAGTGGTGTGAGTGCCCTGGATGCGGTTGAGTTGATGAATACCGGCGTGAATTATATGCGGGAGCATGTGAAAGAAGACGCGCGGATGCATTATGTGATTATCGATGGGGGAGGTCAGCCGAACGTGGTGCCGGCGAAAGCGACGGTCTGGTATTACGTGCGTGCGAATACGCACGAGGATCTGGAACGCAATTATCGCTGGGTCGTGGATATCGCGAAAGGGGCAGCGTTGATGACGCGGACGAAACTTAAAATCGACGTCGATACCGACAATCACGAATTGATTCCCAATACACCATTATCGGAAATGATTCATCAAAAGTTGACGGCGATCGGACCGCCGGCGTTTTCAGCGGAAGAGAAGGCCTTCGCGAGGCGGATTCAGCAACCGCTGATTGATGAATTCGGTCAAAATTTTCCTGTAGCGATCGACAGTCGGATTCATTCATTGTTGGAATCAAAAACGTCATCTAAGGGTTCAACCGATGTGGGGGATATCAGCTGGCATATTCCGACCGGAGGTTTACGGACGACCTGTTTTGCGGCGGGAAATCCGGGACATAGTTGGCAGAACGTTGCCTGTATTGGTTCATCCATCGGAGAGAAAGGGATTTTATATGCGGCGCAAGCATTAGCAGCGTCTACTGTGGAATTGATGGAGAATCCAGCGTTGGTCACCGAAGCGAAAGCAGATTTTGATCAACGGATGCAGAAGCGAAAATATATTACGCTGATTCCGAAGGGACAAAAACCACCCGTGAAAATTCGGTAACGCAGGAGCTGATTTGTGGGAAGCGACCTCAAAACACGATGACTCAGATTGACTCATTTACGCGGTATCAGGAGTATCCCGATAGTTTTTTGATTTCACTGAGTGATAATACTGAGGCAAGCTGTGCTTGTTTGGATGTTCTCAGAATTTATTAAATGGAGTTATTGTTCTTTTGCTTTTCAGAAGTCATAACAGATTGCGCAATGAAGATTCAACAACACAATTCGGGAGGTAAGTACCATGATAGACGGTGTCGAAGAATTGTCAGATCCCTGGTTAATTGCAGTCTGGCCGGGAATGGGGAACGTTGGTTTGTCCGCCGGTTATTACCTGATGGCAAAGTTGGGAATGGAGCTTCTCTCGGAGTATTCACCGCCCGAATTATTTGATGTTGATCATGTAGAAGTGCAGCGTGGCCTGATTCGCGCGGGGGTGCGCCCGCGCAGCCGTTTTTTTCTCTGGAAGGATCCTCAAGGAAAACACGATCTGGTCGTGTTGATCGGCGAGGCGCAGCCCCAATTTGGCAAGTATAACTACTGTCAGAAACTGATTGCTTATGCACAAGATCTTGGGATACAACGTGTGATCACTTTTGCTGCGATGGCAACAGCCATGCATCCCGAGCATGAATCACGCGTGTTTGGTGCCGTCACCGATGTCGAGAGCCTGGATGATTTAAAGCGGTGGGACTTGAATATTCTGGAAGAGGGAAACATCAGTGGCTTAAATGGGATCCTGTTGGGGGCGGCCGCCGAGAAGGATCTCAAAGGGGCCTGTCTTTTAGGCGAAATGCCGCATATCTTTTCTCAGCTTCCGTTTCCCAAAGCGTCATTGGCAGTTCTGGAGACATTCAAATTGCTTTCCGGAATTGAGATCGATACAACAGAGCTGGCCGAGCAGGGAAAAGCGATGGAGCAGCGGCTGGGCGAATTGCTGTCGCATGTTGAACAGTCTATGGGGGAACAGCAACCAGAATCTTATGAAGAAGCATATCAGCCCGAGCCGCCGGAAGAACTAAAGCTGACCCCCGAGGAAGAACAAAATATTGAGGACTTGTTTGCCCAGGCAGAACAGGACCGTTCTAAAGCCTATGAACTGAAACAGGAGCTGGATCGACTGGATCTGTTCAAAGACTATGAAGATCGCTTTCTGGATCTGTTTAAAAATAATAAATAAGCGCTTTTCGAAGCAGTCGGATTGAATTCCGGGAAACATCAGGAAAAGAGTACGTCGATGCAAAACTTTAATCTGGCTCTGTTGGGAACCGTAGCGACAGCAGAGCGACAGACCGAATTTGTGGAGCGCAAAGGTATCGGTCATCCGGATACGATTTGCGACGGGATTGCTGAGTCGATTTCGATCGATTTAGCTCAGGCCTATTTTGAAATGATCGGTCGTGTGTTACATCACAATATTGATAAAGGGTTACTGGTAGCCGGCCAGACAACTCCTGCTCTGGGCGGGGGAATTGTGAATGAACCGATGCGTCTGGTGATTGGGGATCGCGCCACCGCAGAATGCGACGGCTACCGGATTTCGACAGACCAGATCGCGATTTCCAGCGCAAAGAGATGGCTCAAAGACAATTTGCGACTTGTGAATCCAGAGAAACATCTGATCTTTCAAAATGAATTGAAGGCCGGTTCCCCGGAATTGACAGATATCTTTGCCCGGAGATCACTTTCTGCTAATGATACATCTGCTGCGGTAGGCTATGCCCCTTTGTCAGAGACCGAACAACTGGTATTGGCGACGGAACGGCGGATTAATTCCGATGAATTCAAAATAGAATTTCCGGATACGGGGGAAGATGTCAAAGTCATGGGGGTACGCCGCGATCGGAGTTTGCATCTGACCGTTGCTGTGGCGATGGTCGATTACCATTTCAAAGAGGCAAAGCAGTATTTCGAGCGGAAGCAGGAATTGCAACAGGAACTGACTCATTTTTTAGAGCCTCAATTGAAGGAACTGGATCAAGTTCAACTCGAAATCAATACACTCGACGATCCGGAGCGTGGCTCAGGAGGGATGTATCTGACTGTGTTGGGGACTTCAGCAGAGGGGGCCGATGGGGGGCAGGTTGGGCGTGGAAATCGGGTGAATGGTTTAATTACCTTGAATCGTCCCATGAGTACGGAAGCAGCCGCGGGTAAGAATCCGGTCAGCCACGTCGGGAAGATCTATAATGTCTTGAGCCACTATCTGGCAGACCAGATCTACAATTCCATCCCGCCCGTGAAAGAGGTCTGCGTCAGGCTCTGTAGTCAGATCGGAAGAGAAATCAGTGATCCCTGGATGATAAGCGTGGAAGTGGTATTGACCGCGAATACCAGTCTGTCAGACATCGAGCCTGCGATTCAGGAGATCGTACAGAAAGAGCTGGCGGGGATGGACGACTTTGTTTTGAGGCTTTCGCGGGGAGAGTTCAGCGTTTACTAAGCAGACAGTATTATCGGGACCAGCCAAATTCTCCGATCAAGGGAACAAAGGCGAACGCTCCCAGATTTTCCTGGGATAATTTTCCTTTGATCATCGTGTATCGATACATGGTTTGTCCCATCGTTTCTGATCCGATGGGAATAATGATTCTACCTCCGTTCTTAAGTTGTTCGGTGTAAGGCTCCGGTAGAGTTTCTGCTCCGGCAGTGACGATGATGGCGTCAAAGGGAGCCACTTCGGGAACTCCCAATGTTCCGTCGGCAGTGTAGACGTGTACGTTCGAAAAGCCCAGGCGTGTGAGACGTTCGCGCGCTATCGTCACTAATTCCGGGATGCGTTCAATCGTATGAACTTCGCGGGTCAGCAGTGATAAAACGGCCGCCCCATATCCAGAGCCAGTACCTACTTCTAATACTGTTTCATCCCCCGTTAATTGAGCCGCTTCACACATATAAGCGACGGTATATGGCTGAGAAATTGTCTGGCCGCAATCAATGGGGAGGGCACAATCGCTATAGGCATACTGTTTCTGTTCGGGAGAAACAAATTCCTCTCGCGGGACGCGGCTCATGGCCTCCAGAACACGAGGATCACGGATGCCTCGAAATCGAAGATGGTTTTCGACCATTTTTTGTCGCGCCGCTTCCCACAGATTCCTATCCTGGTTCGAAGTTGATTCGGTCATGTTATCTCGGTCTTTCGTCGTACTAGCTTTGAGGATGCGCCAGACTCTTTGGACTTTCTTTTCGGATGAGATTACCGATTTCGGTAAATTCAGAACAGAGCAACTCAAGAATGTCATCGAGCGAGATGACCCCGCTCAGTTTTCCTTCTGCATCGACAACTGGCAATCGACGAAAGCCGCCCGATCGCATTTTTGAAAGCGCTGTTTCTATGGTTGTCTCTTCGCTGGCATTATAAGGGAATTGGGTCATGATCTCGCCGACCAGTGTTTGAATTGGATCGCGGCCTTTACCTACGATTCGTAAAGCCACGTCACGGTCGGTAATCAAGCCGACCGGATGTGAATCCTGATCCAGTACAATCAGCGTTCCCACATTCCGTGCATTCATTCGTTCCGCTGCCACCTGGACTGATTCATCAGCGTCGACTAAGTCGGTGTCTCTGGTGCAAATTCGCCCTACGGTCATGATGAGCTCCTTAAAAGAATTCATGTTTCTCGTGATCTTCAAGAGAGTAAAACGCAAGAAAATCTGGCACAACCTTAAATCTACTCTCAACATACCTTTCTGATTTCACTGTGTAAATACATGAAGGGTGGTAGATGAACCGTATGGTTTATTGGGGGAATTCCCTAGCCAGGTTTAGCTCTATTCCTGATTTTATTCCTCGCTGGAAACGGTATTTTATGGAATCAAAGGAGTATGTCGAATTACTTCAACTTCCAGAGATCTAAAGAAAGGGATTTGCGATGACATTAGTAGCCGAACGACAGATGGAACACATTGGCGAAACCAAAGGCTGTGCAGATCATGATCACGATATGGTTCATGAGTTAAGCAAGCGACTGGACTCTCTCTGGAGATGTGATCAATACATTGCCAATGCACAAGGTCATTCCGAGTTGGAGAAGTTCTGGGAAGATATCAAAGCACAGGAAGAAGATAATATTAGCCGCATGAAGGAAATTCTGGCGGATCATATCAGTAAAGGCTGCTTTTAAACTGCTTGTTTTCCCGGGTCGGCTCCCATCATTCGAGGGGGAATTCGAGAGAGGAGAACACTCGGTCAAGTTGTCTTTGTCGTATTGCAGCGACAGATTTATCTGACAAATGACAACATTATGTTTCTGCGTAACAGCTGCAGTTCTGCAGAGGTTTTCAGTTCAAAATATTTATAGTAAGGATGACGAAAATGGCTTCGACAATGACTAAGGTAAAAGAAAAAACGGCTCCTGCTGAATTATCTCAAGTCGCACGTAAAAAAGCACCGCTGTCACGTTTTTCTCAGGAGCTGAACTCCTTGTTCGGGCGTGCTCCTTTCTGGTCTCTACGAGATGAGATGGATAGTCTGATTAACCGCTTTTCAGATGACTGGAGCAGTGGCTGGTTAACCCAGGGGTTTGATGCTTCACTGGATATGTCCGAAACCGATGATGCGATTGAAGTTCGGTTGGATGTTCCGGGGATCAAACCGGAGGAAATTGAAGTTGAAGTCGCCGGGAATCAATTGCGGATCAGCGGCGAACGAAAAGAAGAAACCGAAGAGAAAAGTAAGACATTTCATCGTATCGAACGGCACTCAGGCAGCTTTTCCCGTGCCGTGACGTTGCCTTGTGATGTCAACGAAAATCAGGTTCAGGCCTCCTGTGAAAATGGCGTCCTGACTGTGAGTCTCCCCAAATGCGAAGCTGTGAAACCTCATAAAATTTCTGTGAAGCCTAAAGCCAAATAGCATGCATGAAGTAGAGTGAACTCACAGAGCGCGGGAATGGTGTGTCACACAAGGGTGTGTTGTGGCGCACCATTTTATGAATTTATAGCCTGAAGGATGATTCGAGATTCGAAGCGAGCAAGGATTACTTGTTTTCCAGGACCCACTGGATCGCATGTCCGGTTAACTCGGTGGCATTTGCCAGGTTGAGTTTGTGTTTGATATTTTCCCGGTAGGTTTCGATGGTCTTGGAACTGAGGTTCAGCTTATTAGCTATTTGGCGAGTGGTTTCACCATGGCCGATTTGTTCGAAAACTTCCAGCTCCCGGTCAGAGAGGCTTTCGATCGGGGACTGGGCCGAATAATTATCGGAACCAATCGAACGGCAGATCATGCGCTCGGTCACCTCCGGGCTAAGATAAACTTTTCCCTGGATGACCTGGTCGATTGCTTTGATGAGTTGCTCGGGAGCCTGTTGTTTATTTACAAATCCGAGGGCTCCCGCGCGAATGGATCGTTCGGCAAACAGAGATTCATCATGCATCGAGACCGCCAGAATTCTGATTTCCTGAAATTGTGCTTTGATATCTTTAATCAATTCCAGACCACTGCCATCTGTGAGCGAGATATCGACAATGATAAGATCCGGTGGGTTCTGCATAATCAGCTGGATGGCTTCGGCTTTACTTCCTGCCTGTGCGCAAGTTTGTAAGTCCTTTCGCCGTTCGATAAGACGGACGTACCCCTCGCGCACAATCGGATGGTCATCCACGATCATGATTCGGGTCTTCAAACAATCGGTCTGGTCTCTCTTCGGTTCTTCCATCACAGGCCCTGATAATGCAAGATAGAGAATAGGTTATGTTGTGTAAAAGATTGCGATTGTATCCGTTCTATTCGAATGAGAGAACTCTGTCATGCAAATGTTTTCGACACGATCGAAGTTATATCTCTTACCAACGAAAATAAGCAAGCAATGGTTGGTCTTCCGGCATATCCTCGTTATTAATAATATAGGGGGTGCCACCATGTCTGTAGGTATGTCGGACTGCACAATTCAGTAACGCCGTGTCTTCTGCTTCGGGCTGAGAATGTGTTTTTACTAATTCACCATCATTGGGCACTTTCCCCCAGAGTTCTTTACCGAGAGGGGAAAACAGCGATTCGATTCGGCCTGCACCGGCTGCTTGCAGAATCTCTTCCAGCTGATGTGAGATCCGCTCAGTACCTAAATGCTTGCGGTATTGCTTGACTGCTTTATGCAAGGACTCTTTGGAAAACTGATTTACCAGTGGTAAGGCTAACTCTAATAGTTCCTGATCGCCGAGGCGGTCAGGCGAAGTCTGAATTCGGTCTGAGAGAAGATTCTTCGACTGATAATGTTTTCGAAACAGACTTTGTTGTTTCTCTGCAGCGACCAGAATCAATGGGGGACCATCGTTGTCCAGGTGCTTTTCCAGTTGTTTTGCCAGCAGTTGAAAAAAGTCAGAGAGCAGCTTTTCGTTCTGTTCTTTGGTTAAACCATGACCATGCAGCATACCCGCGTTTTCACCCCCCGGACCAGCGGGAGAAGTGGAGTGATATTGTAAGGATTCTTCAAATTGCGTTTCAGCAGAAATGTCTTCCAGGTTTGTCGGAACATTGTCCGGGAGTTCGAGCTGAGTAAAATCGCCGTTTTGATGTCGAAATAACCGCACCGATTTAGGGCAGATTGCCAGTAAATGAAAGTGATCGTTTTCGAACGCTTTGTAAAATAAGGGGCTGACATAAAAAGCATCTTCGACAGACAGCATCTGCGGGCATTGGTAATTTAGGTCATATTGGTGCGATAACCCGGGCGCTAATAAAAGGCAGAGTCCCTGAGCCGGGCCACGTTCCCAGAATGTTGCGTCGTTCTGAATCTGTCTACCTGCTTCAAGAAACTTGCGTGTTTCTACAGCCCCGAGTCCACGTTGTTGTAGTAAACCCTCTGCTTCATCAAGCAAATTGCGCAGTTGAATTGCATCTTTCCCATGTTCTGAGACCGCTTGATGGCGTGGTAAATAGATCGAAACACAAGGGCCTTGTTCCCACTCGGACAGAGGTTTAAGTTCATCATGCGACAGGGTCTTCATCGAACGCTCCTTGATCATGAAATTCTGAGTAAGTTGGGTTACACTCAACGGATAAATCTGATCCCTGCCTTTATTATACAGAAATCGTTCTCTGAAAAGAAAATGTAGATCGTATTAATTTGAGAGTGATTAGTTACGATCAGGCGGGTTGAGTTTTGTCGTTTGAGATAAGTGATGCAGACAAAACTGGAAAAACTTCCTGTTTATGATTTGCTTATTTAAATGTGAGAAAATTATGACAGCGATCACTCCTTCCATCACAAATGCGATTTCTTCAACGGACCGATAAACGAGCCAATTCGAAACGAATTCCCAATTAGTTTAAAATCTAGTTTAAAATCGCCTTCTAGATATTACATCAGGCAATCAGTCTGATTTGATATCAGATGAATTTCTTCACTGAGTATGGGGGGATCCCCCATACGTGGCAAAGCGTGCTTATTATTTATTTCTGGAACAGCGAAAGAGTCGCTGTAAAATCGCGATCGTGATTGTGAAATCTAAGCTCGCAGACGGAAGCGTTCTTTCTATAGACGGTTCCGTAACGGAAGGTTAAACTTGAGAGAGACTTGGATGTATCGTTTCTACTCTGCAAATATGAGAGGCTGCGATGGAGACTCAACAGCTTCAGCAAATTTTAAAGGAACTTCGATTCACGGCAGGGTTGTCGGAAGAGGATCAGAAGAAACTGGCTGAAATCTCGCGTCCTCAGGATTTTCCTAAAAATGCCACCATATTTACGGAAGGTTGTGAGCATAACGACATTTATGTTATCCGTAGCGGTCGCGTTGAAATTTGCATGAGCATTCCCGCCCGTGGTTGTCTTCCGGTTCTGACATTGGAAGCCGGGGATCTGGTCGGTTGGTCCTCGGTATTACAACAGGGGGAGATGACGGCAACAGTCGCCGCGGTAGATGACACGCAAACGATTGCCATTGATGCCGCTAAATTACGCGCGCTATGCGAAGAAGATCATGACATTGGCTATCAGATCATGCGGCTGATCGCGAAGGCATTGTCCCAACGGCTTGTTGCCAGCCGACTGCAGGTGCTCGATATGTTTGGAGATGCCAGCTCTTACAATAATACTCCGGAAGGGGCCTCGGAATGAGTCAAGAACCACAGACGGAAGAGGTCCGATCCTGTTTTCTTTCAAACAAACAGTTCGAGAAGCTCTTCGAAATCTTGTATGGCTTGGATTATGAGGTCATTGGGCCGATCATTGATCAGGGAGCGATTACTTATGATCGACTGACTTCAGTCAATGATCTACCCCGTGGTTGGACCGACGTCCAGGAACCGGGCAAGTATCGTCTTCAGGAACGGGATGATGACGCCTTGTTTGGGTATGTAGTCGGCCCTCATTCCTGGAAGAAACATCTGTTTCCTCCGGTGAGTACGCTCTCTGTTGCGGATCGGACGGAGGAAGGCTGGCAGTTTTCTGAAGTCGAAGAAGATCGGCCTAAGCTGGCTTTTTTAGGAGTGCGGGCCTGTGAATTAGCGGCACTCAAAATCCAGGATCGGGTCTTTCTCGGTGGTGCGTATGTTGATCCGATCTATCAGGGGCGGCGTGCAGAAACACTGATTATTGCCGTGAATTGCACACAGGCGGCTGCAACCTGCTTCTGCACTTCGATGAACACCGGACCCCGCTGTCAGTCTGGTTTTGATCTGGCGTTGACCGAACTGACAGACGGGTTTGTGGTCGAAGTGGCGACTCCCGCGGGTGAGACGGTCATTCAAGCTCTGAAAACACAGGAACTCTCAGACGAACAGCTGACCCAAGCCTCTGCAGCGCGTCAGCAGGCCGTTGATCAGATTGAGCGGGAACTGGATACCACCGATATTCATGACTTACTGATGTCGAACCTGGAGTCTTCGCATTGGGATGATGTCGCTGAACGCTGCTTATCTTGCACGAACTGTACGATGGTCTGTCCGACCTGTTTCTGCAGTTCGGTCGAAGAAGTCAGCGATCTGACAGGTGACCACGTCGAACGACAGCGCATGTGGGACTCCTGTTTCAATATGAACTTCAGTTATATGAATGGGGGGCTGGTTCGTAATAATATTCGGAATCGCTACCGTCAATGGCTGACCCATAAACTGGCGACTTGGATCGATCAGTTTGGAACTTCTGGTTGCGTCGGCTGTGGTCGTTGTATCTCATGGTGCCCCGTGGGCATTGATTTGACACAGGAAGTCGCTGCAATTCGGAAAGACGGAGAAACATGAATTCCTGTAGTGCGACAACCGGAGGGGACGGCAATTCCGCAAATAATCCCTGGTTACCACAGTCGGCGGTGATTCGTTCGATCTCGGCCGAAGTCCGTGATGTCGCCACGTATCAATTAGCGTTGACTGATCCAGCTGCCGCAGCGGCCTATCGCTTCCAGCCCGGACAGTTCAACATGTTGTATGTACCGGGAGCCGGTGAGTCTGCTATTTCGATGAGCGGAAATCCTGAAACACACGATTCATTGCTGCATACGATTCGGTTTGCCGGAAATGTGACACGCAGCATCGCGGGCATGAAAGTCGGCGATACGCTGGGCCTTCGAGGCCCCTTTGGAACCAGTTGGCCTTTGGAATCCTGCGTCGGCCAGGATGTGATACTGGTCGCGGGGGGAATTGGCTTACCTCCATTGCGCCCGGTAATTTATCGCCTGCTTGCCGAACGCCAGCGGTATGGACGCTTGCATTTGCTCTATGGAGCCCGTTCGCCTGAAATGCGGCTCTATACGGAAGAGTATGAACAATGGAGCGAAGGAGGTCTGGATGTCAGACAGACCGTGGATCGATCCAGTCCCGGCTGGCATGGGAATTTGGGAGTGGTGCCGCTGTTGTTGGAGCGATTACCGGCTTTTGATCCCGCGCGGACGGTGCTCATGATCTGCGGGCCGGATTTAATGATGCGGTTCACAGCCCGTGCTGCGCTACAGATGGGAATGACTGCCGAGCAGATCTGGGTTTCCACCGAACGCAATATGCAATGCGCAGTAGGATTGTGCGGACACTGCCAGTTAGGGCCGGAGTTTATCTGCAAAGACGGACCGGTTTTTCGTTACGATCGAATTTCACCTTATATGAAAGTCGAAGGGCTGTAATCGTGGAGCAGGAAAAACCCCGGCTTGCCGTTTTCAAATTCGCGTCCTGTGATGGATGTCAGTTGTCGCTGCTTGATGCGGAAGATCAGCTGTTGGCTGTCGCTGGTGCGGTGGAGATAGTTTATTTTCCGGAAGCCACCAGCCGGATGGAAGACGGCCCTTACGATATTGCTCTGGTGGAAGGTTCTATCACAACGCTGCACGACGCCGAGCGGATTCAGCAGATTCGAAAAGACTCAAAGTACCTGATGACGATCGGTGCCTGTGCCACCGCAGGAGGGATTCAGGCACTTCGGAACTGGGCGGATACCGATGAATTCATGCGAGCCGTGTATGCCAAACCGGAATATATTCAGGTACTGGAAAGTTCAACGCCGATCTCTGATCATGTTAAAGTCGATTTCGAACTGCGAGGTTGTCCGATCAATCAGTATCAGTTAATCGAAGTCATTCAGTCATTATTAGCAGGCAGAAAACCGCGCACGCCGCAACATAGCGTGTGTCTTGATTGTAAACGCCGCGGAACCGTCTGTGTGACCGTGGCACAGGGCATTGCCTGTCTGGGGCCGGTGACGCAGTCAGGCTGCCATGCATTGTGCCCGAGTTATCACCGAGGCTGTTATGGCTGTTATGGGCCAGCCCCGCAATCGAATCTGGTGAGCCTGGCGACACATATGGAAAAGGAAGGCGATTCCCGAACTGAGATTTCTCATCGCCTGCACAACTTCAATGCTTATGCCCCCGCCTTTCGGAATGAAAGCCAGCGGTTACTCGAACAGGATGGGGAGTAGAGCAGATGGCTGACCGTACGATCAAAGTAGAAACGTTAACGCGAGTCGAAGGGGAAGGCGGGCTCTATGTTCGTTTGCGCGGTGATGCGGTAGATGAAGTGCGGCTGGAGATTTATGAGCCGCCTCGCTTGTTCGAAGCACTCTTGCGCGGTCGACCGCTGGAAGACGCACCCGATATTACGGCACGTATCTGTGGGATTTGCCCGGTTGCCTATCAGATGAGTAGCGTGCATGCGTTGGAGTCGGCCCTTGATGTGACTGCCTCAGCAGAGATACGCCGATTGAGGCGGTTGCTCTATTGTGGAGAGTGGATTGAAAGTCACGGCTTGCATATGCACCTGCTGCACGCTCCTGATTTTCTGGGCTTCGACAGCGGCCTGGATATGGCGAAGCAGTTTCCGGACGAAGTCAATCGGGGACTAAGACTGAAGAAACACGGCAATCAACTGGTGGATATGCTGGGGGGCCGGGCTATTCATCCGGTCAATGTCTGTGTCGGTGGTTTTTATCGCATGCCGCGGCGGGATGAATTCCAGAAACTGATTCCTGATTTCGAATGGGGCTTGAACGCTGCTGTGGAGACCACACGTTGGGTGGCCGGTTTTGAGTTTCCCGATTTCGAAACCGAATGCGAATACATTTCGCTGTCTCATCCCGATGAATATCCCATGAATGAAGGCTTCATGAAAACCAGCAGCGGCGATTCGATTGAAGTCAGCTACTATGAAGATGAATTCCAGGAACGACACGTTCCCCATTCGACAGCATTGCAGGCGATTCGCAAATCAACGGGGCGGCCTTATCTATTAGGTCCATTAGCACGCGTTAATCTGAATCGGGAACAGCTCTCGCCGACCGCGCGTCAATTAGCAGATGACGTGGGGCTGGAACCTCTGTGCAAAAACCCGCATCGGGCGATCATCGCACGCGGGCTGGAAATTGTGCATGCCTATGAAGAAGCGTTAATGATCATGCGCGGCGATCATCCGACCGGGAAGCCGCGTGAATCTTATTCGTATCAGGCGGGCGAGGGAATGGCTGCCACAGAAGCACCGCGGGGAACGTTGTTTCATCGCTATGTGATTGATGAAGCGGGCAAGATTGTGAAAGCGGTAATTATTCCGCCGACCTCACAAAATCAGGCACAAATTGAAGCGGATCTGAAACAATGGGTCACGCATGTGATGAGTGATGACGAGCAGGAAACGGCCCGGCAATGTGAAAACCTGGTGCGTGCCTATGATCCCTGTATCAGTTGTTCGACGCATTTTCTGAATGTGAAAATTGAGCGGACTTAGTAGTCAATTTGAAAGCGGTAACATCATGCAATCAAAGACCATGATAGCAGGGATTGGCTCTCCTCACGGTGATGATTGCGTGGGTTGGGAAATTGCCAACGCGATTCAAAGCAGAATCAGTGATCGAGCTTCTATCCGTCTGGTGCGAACTCCCGATGCATTACTCGATTGGATCGAAGATGTTCAGGAACTGGTGATTTGCGATGCCTGTCAGGGAGCGGGAGAAGTCGGCAGCGTTCATCAATGGGAGTGGCCTTGTCAAGAACTGGAATCAATCAACTGGTCGGGAACGCATAATCTTTCATTGCCAGCTGTTTTGGCATTAGCACAGCAACTGGAGCGACTTCCTGCATCAGTCCGCATCTGGGGTGTGGAAGTGCAGCAGGTCCAGCCTGATCAATCGATGTCTAACGCTGTCGAAGCGGGAGCGAAGATTGCAGCCGACTCGATTTGTAAAGCACTGAGTATTCCCCTGAATCAAATGGAGCAGCAGCATGCATGAACGCTCGCTGGTTCAACGTTTACTGCAGCAGGTTCAGCAAATCGTCGCTGAGGACGGGGGCGGTCAAGTTACGGAAATTCGAGTTCAGGTGGGGGATTTATCCGGCGTCGAACCGCTGCTGTTTCAAGCGGCATTTGAGGAAATGGTGTCTGATTTGTTTTCGTCTGAGTGTCAGTTGGCCTTGGATATCGTCCCCGTGATGGCGGTTTGTCATGCTTGTGGTCAGCAGTTTGAAATTGTCGATTTTCAGTTTCAGTGTCCTGCCTGCCCAACGGGAGCAGTGCAGGTGATTCAGGGGGACGAGGTGAAGCTAATCAGTATCAACGTCAGTTCAGACAACCCGGTAGAAGGAGTTGCCTCATGAATCAACGTACGATTATTGTCAAAAAAGATATCCAGGCAGATCAGAAAGCAGATGCAGCCGCTCTGCGTGAGCAACTGGGACGACGGGGAACCTTGGTCGTCAATCTACTCTCATCACCGGGATCAGGGAAAACGACGCTTCTGGAAGCAACGGCTCAAGAGTTTGCCGATCGACGAAGTATGGCGGTTCTGGTTGGTGATCTGGAAACAGACCGTGATGCACAGCGATTAGCGCCATTGGTTCCGGTCGCACAACTGACAACCGGCGGGGCCTGTCATCTCGAATTGCCGCTCGTACAGCGTGGACTTCAGGCTCTGGGCGATCCTGTCGTCGATTTTCTGTTTATAGAAAATATCGGGAATCTGGTATGTCCTGCGTCGCATGACCTGGCTGAGCATTTGCGAGTGGTACTGATCAGCACCACCGAAGGCGATGACAAGCCCGGAAAATATCCCAAGATGTTTCGCACCAGTCAGGCGATGGTGATTTCCAAGCTTGATTTACTGCCCCATGTCCCATTTTCCGTTGACGCTGTCACAGAGGACGCACGCCGGATTCAACCGGAGTTGGATGTGTTCACAAATTGTGCATTGAAGAGACAAGGCGTGTCGGACTGGTGCGATTATCTGGAACAGCAACATCAACAACTTTTGGATCGATACCATGCAACGGCAGGCAATCACTGATCTCACCGAAACCAAAATGGCCGTGCAGTTGACCCTGAACGGTCGTGTGCAGGGAATCGGTCTGCGCCCTGCAGTCGCACGTTGGGCACGCGAATTGGACTTAGTTGGTTGTATCAAAAACACGACCGGGGGGGTCGAACTGACAGTGGAAGGCTGTGCCTCTGCCATTACACGCTTTGAAAAAGAACTGGATTCACATCTACCTCAAGAAGCCCGTATTGAAAAACGGCAACGGAGACGCTGTACCGAGCGTGGATACACGGGGTTTGAAATTATAAGTGGTCAAGCAGATGGGCCTTTAGCCACACAAGTTCCTACTGATCTTGTCGTCTGCCCCGAGTGCCTGGCTGAGGTTTCCGATGAAACGAACCGACGCGATGATTATCCCCTGACGAGTTGCACCCACTGCGGACCCCGGTATTCCATCATTAAAACAATGCCTTACGAGCGGGAACAAACGGGGATGGCTGAATTTCCGCTCTGCGATTTATGCCGGGATGAATACCAGTCTGCCACGGATCGCCGGTTTCACGCACAAACGAATGCCTGTGCCGCCTGTGGTCCCGGTATCTGGTCTACCGATTCCAAAGGTCAACAGCTTGCATCGGGACGCGACGCACTGCACTTCGCAGCCGCTATGTTACTGCAGGGAAAGATTCTTGGCTTACGTGGGCTGGGCGGTTATCAACTGCTGGTAGATGCGACATCCGAAACTGCGGTAGCGAATCTACGAGAACGAAAACGGCGTTTCGGTAAGCCTCTGGCAGTGATGGTGGCTTCCGTAGAACAGGCGGAGACGCTGGTCTATCTCAGCAACTCAGAACGTAGAGAACTAACCAGTTCTGCCGCCCCGATTGTATTGTTGCCAGCACGAACTGATTCTAGCGTGGCGCCGAACGTCAATCCCGGCTTGAATCTGCTGGGAGTGATGCTGCCCACGACGCCCCTGCATTGGTTATTGCTGCAGCAGTGCTCTGGTCCGCTGG
Source organism: Gimesia fumaroli (assembly GCF_007754425.1). Taxonomy (NCBI): domain Bacteria; kingdom Pseudomonadati; phylum Planctomycetota; class Planctomycetia; order Planctomycetales; family Planctomycetaceae; genus Gimesia; species Gimesia fumaroli. The sequence goes on along the minus strand of NZ_CP037452.1, from coordinate 5,040,570 downwards.
TGGTGACGAGTGCCAATCTCGAAGAAGAACCGCTGGCTTATCAAAGTGAACGCATTGGAGTTCAACTGAAGTTAGTCGCCGATCTCTGGCTGGAGCATGATCGGCCCATTGAACGTCCGATTGATGATAGTGTCGTGCGCTGGATGGCGGGGCGGTGCGTGACCATTCGACTGGCTCGTGGCCTCGCACCCTATCCTTTGGACCTGCCATGTGACGAACCCTTGTTCGCTCTGGGGGGACATCAAAAAGCGGCATTAGCACTCTGTAACGGCCGGCAAAGTATTCTGGGGCCGCATATTGGTGATCTGGAAAATTTGGCTTCTCGTGAACGATATCAGGACCAGTTACAGGCCTTACAAACATTATACGGGATTGAGCAGGCATCGTTTCTCTGCGATGCGCATCCCGATTATTTCACTTCACAGTGGGCGGAACGGCAGTCAGCATTACTGGAAACGGTGCAGCATCACCATGCGCATATCGTCGCTGGCATGCTGGAGCAGGGCTGGCTCGACAAACAGGTATTAGGTGTTGCCTTTGATGGAACCGGATGGGGCGACGATCAAACAATCTGGGGGGGAGAATTCCTGTTATCCACGGCAACCGGTTACGAGAGAGTCGCGCACCTGCGACCGTTTCCTTTACCCGGCGGCGAACGTGCTGTCCGCGAACCGTGGCGGGTTGCTGTCTCCCTGGTGGTGCAGGCAGCAGGAAAACAGGCGGCTTCCCAATTGAAACTGACAGCAGAGCCGATCGAACCGTTTTTGACAATCATCGATTCAGAGCGTTACTCACCGAAAACAAGCAGCGCCGGTCGTCTGTTTGATGGCGTGGCGTCGCTGGTTTTGGGAGTGACCCATGCGGAATTCGAAGGGCAGGCGGCTATGATGCTGGAATCGCACTGTGATCTGTCCGAAACGGGGAGTTATGAAATCGTATTGCAGGCAGGCAAGCCGATTCAACTCGATTGGCGTCCGCTGGTTTCTCAGATACTGAAAGACCGAGCCAGAGGAGTTGCTCCGTCTGTGATGGCGATGCGTTTTCACCGCGGGCTGGCTCAAGCAGTGGCTCGATTGTGTCGTCAGTATGCTCCGACGCCTGTTGTTCTGGGGGGCGGCGTATTTCAAAATCGATGTCTGGTGGAATTGTTCGTTGAGGAATTTGCAGAGAATCAGCAGCCACTCGGATTACCCGGAATGATTCCCCCCAACGATGGCGGTCTGGCGGCGGGGCAATTGGCGGTTGCGGTTGTTCGACGAAATCAGAAAGGGGCGGGCCGATGTGTTTAGGAATTCCGGGAAAAGTGGTTCACTGGCTGGAACGGGAAGGGGCGTTCTCGCAGGCCGAAGTGGAATTCGATGGGGTCCGCCGGGTTGTACATATGGCGTGTGTCACCGAAGCGGAGTTGGGAGATTATGTGGTCGTTCACGCGGGAATTGCCATCAGCCGCATCGATCCGATTGAAGCGAAACGGATCTTCGAAACGATCGCCGGATGGGGCGACGACGAAGGCTGGCGTCCAGAACGACTCGAAGAACCTGAGGCACCTCAATGAAATATCTTGACGAATATCGCGATCCTGAGGCCGCTCGGTTATTATTGGATGAAATACGCAGAGTCTCCACTCGTTGCTGGACATTGATGGAAGTCTGTGGCGGGCAGACCCACAGCTTGTTAAGACATGGTATTGCCGCTGAACTGGAAGGGACGGTGGAGTTAATCCATGGTCCCGGCTGTCCCGTCTGTGTGACGGATCAGGAAGCGATCGATTTTGCTTGCCAGTTGGCACAGCGCGACGATGTGATACTGGCAAGCTTTGGTGATATGTTACGCGTACCGGGGAGCCGCGGTTCATTGCTCGATGCCAGAACGGCTGGCGCGCGAATTCAGATCGTTTATTCACCTTTGGATGCCGTGCAACTGGCGCGGAAGCATCCAGAGAAGCAAGTTGTGTTTTTTGCTGTCGGCTTTGAAACGACGGCGCCTGCGACTGCGCTGGCTGTCAAGCAGGCCGCTCGGGATCAACTCGACAATTTCAGTCTGATTGTTTCGCATGTGCGTGTGCAGCCTGCGATGGAGTCTTTGGTTCAGGCACCCGATAATCGGGTTCAGGCTTTCCTGGCAGCCGGGCATGTCTGCACGGTGATGGGGTATGAATCGTACGAGTCGTTTGTAGAACAGTATCGCTTGCCGGTGGTTGTGACAGGTTTTGAACCACTGGATTTACTTGAAGGAATCCTGGCGTGCGTCAAACAGCTTGAAGCGAATGAGGTACGACTTGAGAACCGATATGCCCGCACGGTACAGGCAGCCGGTAATCAGTCAGCACAGGATCTCGTACGGGAGATCTATCAAATCTGCGATCGCGCGTGGCGTGGTTTCGGAGTCATACCAGAGGGAGGCCTGGAACTGTGTCTGGAGTGGCGTCAGTATGACGCTCGCACGCGTTTTTCTGAACCTGCTTTACCGGTGCTGGGCATCGATGAATGCCGCAGTTTTGATGTGATGACCGGGCATCTCAAGCCTCCCGATTGTCCTCATTTCAGAAAGTCTTGTAATCCCGAATCGCCGCTGGGAGCGCCGATGGTCTCTTCTGAAGGGGCATGTGCGGCCTACTATCGTTATGGAATGACAGCCAGCCATTGATTGAACAGAAAAGTCAAACTCAACATAGTTATTTTCAAACATGCATGACAAAGAGCAAAACGCGTTTTCTTCCTGGCAGATGAATTGCCCCGTTTCCATTCCCACTAATGCAGACTATGTGACGCTGGCCCACGGGGAAGGGGGGCGCCTTTCACGGAAATTGATTCAGGAACGAATTGTTCATGCACTGAGTAACGAAACTCTGCTGGCGATGAATGACGCCGCTCAACTCCCACGGGTGACGGGGGCTTTGGCGCTGACGACAGACAGCTTTGTGGTTTCCCCTTTGTTTTTTCCGGGAGGCGATATCGGCACGCTCGCCGTTTATGGAACTATCAATGATTTAGCCGTCAGTGGTGCCAGGCCGCTCTGGCTCACGCTTTCGCTCATTATGGAAGAGGGTTTGCCGCTGGTGATTTTGGATCGTGTGTTGCAAAGTATTGCGGAAGCGGCTCAACAGACGGGAGTTAAGATAGTGGCCGGTGATACCAAAGTGGTTCCCCGGGGAGCCGCGGACGGCTTGTTTATCAACACAGCGGGGGTCGGTGAGTTAATCGCACCAATCCCATCCGGTGCAGCAACACTACAGGAAGGTGATGAATTGATTGTCAGTGGCACCATCGGTCGTCACGGCATTGCGATTTTAGCTGTACGGGAAGAACTGGGGTTGGAGCCGCTGCCCTCCAGTGACTGTGGATCTTTGCTGCGACCTGTTGAAATCCTACGCGAATCAATGGGGCATCAGGTTCGCTGTCTGCGTGATGCCACCCGGGGAGGGGTTGCCGCTGTGATGCAGGAATGGGCGGAAGCGAGTGGCATGACGCTGAGCATCGAAGAACAAAGTCTCCCTGTCTCGCCGGTAGTACGGGGAATTTCAGAGTTATTGGGGCTTGATCCACTACATATCGCCAATGAAGGGACAATGATGATCGCTGTCAAACAGGGGGCCGGAGCGGATGCGGTTTCTTTCTTGAAATCGCTACCGGAAACGGCTGATGCCCAGGTGGTCGGGACGGTAAAACACCGGGGCATTGCAGCCGTGACCATCAAGCGGACCCTAGGCGCAGAACAGCCTTTGGATGATCCGCTCGGGAGTCCTTTGCCACGAATCTGCTGATCCGTGTTTTCAGAAGGCTTTAACCACGGTCAATATTAAATCTGAGATTCATGATCTGCGAGGTATCGCGTAATTGCCGTTCGTGATCACTCGTATGCACGATTTGACTGTAGTAGGTTTCCATCTCTTTCAGAATATCAGAGCGACTGACGATGCCTAGCAGTTCTCCGTTTTCTACGACCGGTAGATGATGGACGTTATGGCTCGTGAAAATAGAGACAATTGAAAACAGTTCGGTTTCAGGGGCGATACAGATTGGATGCGCGGTCATGATGGTTTTCGCACTTTGTGGCGGACTGGGGTTACCAAAAAAGAGTTCATTGGAAACTGCCTTCAGACAATCGCCTTCTGAGATAAAGCCCAGGAGAAATTTCTTGTCATGCTTGATTTCAGCTACAGGTGCGTTCGAAAGTTTATGTTTCAGTAAGAAGCGAATGACCTCGGTGAGAGTCATGTCGGGCGTCACTACTTCCACGTAGTGTGTCATAAAATTCTTGGCATGAGGTGATTGTTTAGGATCGTTCATGGGTTTGCGCTTTCTATGAGGTAGGTGTTTGAATGAGTCACTTTTACGATTTCTATTTTATCCTGATTCGTTCAATTTGGAATCTTTCAAGGCTTCGAATCCCGTGACGACATCAAGTAATTCTTCTGTTATCGAAGTCTGTCGCTGTTGATTAAAGTCTGATTGCAGATTTACGAGTCGTTCTTTGATATTGCGTTCGGCAGCCTGCATGGAGGCGATTCGGCTGGCATTTTCACCCGCCAGCGATTCCGCACAGGCGCGAAACAACGAGACGAAAAGATACTGGCGAATCAGCCGCGAGAGGAGAACACTGCGATTCATCGTAAACAGGGGGAGCGTGCGTGAAGGCCAGCTTCGTTCTTGATGGCGGAAAAACCGTTCCGGATCAATCGGGAGTAGCTGTAACGCATGCGGTTTGTAGGTCGAGGCTGAAACACGCTGGTTGTAGAAAATAAAGATGCGTCCTAAACGTCGCTGGTGACGCCACTGATCAATGTTGGTCAGGATATCAGTGACCAGGGGGGCGATGCTTGTAGCGGAGCCCGGTAGAGTGAACTCGAAATCGACGTCGACACCCGTATCCTGTATTTTTCCCTGGATGCGGGAGCCGATCACCATCCAGGCGAATTGATCCAATCTCAAATTGTCATCAGAAAAATATTCAGAAGCGTACAAAGCAATCTGCTCATTGAATTGCCCGCACATTCCCTGATCAGATCCAAAAATAATAATGCCGGTAGCCCCATCTGTATGTAACTCTGAGAGACTGGTTTCCCGCTCCAGATCCCAGAGTACCATTTTGAGCCCCTGTTCGACCGTTTCCGAGTAATCTTCCAGTGAGTCTACGGCCTGTTCATACTGTCGAATACTGACCGCTGCCAGAGTTTTCATGGTGCGTACGACGGACTGCAAATCTCTGGTGCTATCAATACTCCGCTTTAATGTTTCCAGGTCTTGCATCTTACGGACTGTCTTCAGGAGTTTTGTGATGAAATTTGTGAATGAGTTCTTTGGCAGTATTAATAATCGTTTGTTGATTTTCTTCAGTGAGTTTATGGCCTTCCTGAATTGCCTCACTCAGGTCTGGAAAATCATTGATCAGGATTTTTTGCACGAACTCTTCTGTTTTTCGAATCTGAGATAAATCGGTCTCGTCAAATGCGCCTCCGGCCATTGCCAGTAACACGGTAATCTGTTCGGGGACGGAAAGCGTTTCATATTGGGGCTGTTTGAATATTTCACGAACCCGGCGACCTCGTTCGAGTGTGGCCAGCGTTTCTTCATCCAGTCGACTGCTAAACCGGGAAAATGCTTCCAGCTCTTCAAACTGGCTGTAAGAGAGCCTTAAGTCGCCAGCTACGGCGCGATAAGCGGGGAGCTGTGTTTTACCACCGACACGGGACACCGATCTGCCGACATCGACTGCGGGCAAAATCCCTTTTTGAAAGAGATGAGGTGAAAGATAAATCTGGCCATCGGTAATCGAGATCAGATTTGTCGGAATATAGGCAGACAGGTTTTGGGCTTCGGTTTCCGCGATCGGCAGTGCTGTCAGGGAACCGCCACCCAAAGAATCTTTTAAATGCGTCGAACGTTCCAGCAGACGGGAATGCAGATAAAAAATGTCGCCGGGGAATGCTTCCCGTCCCGGAGGTCGTCTCAACAGCAGTGATAATTCGCGATACGAGCGCGCATGGGAAGTGAGATCATCGTAGACAACGAGTACATCTTTTCCCTGATCCATGAAATATTCGCCCAGCGTTGTCGCTGCGTAAGGTGCGACAAACTGCAGGCCGGGGGGCGCATCGCTTTCAGCAACGACCACAGCCGTATATTCAAGAGCACCATGATTTCGCAGATCGTCAATCACTTTAGCGACTGCCGTATTGCGCTGGCCAATCGCGCAGTAAATGCAAATTACATCTTTATTATGTTGATTGATAATCGTATCAATGGCGACAGCGGTTTTTCCCGTTTGTCGATCTCCCAGAATCAGTTCTCGTTGACCACGACCGATGGGAATTAATGCATCAATGACTTTGATACCGGTTTGTAGAGGAACGGTCACCGGCGCACGGTCGGTAATCGAAGCGGGATCTCGTTCATAAGGTCTGCGCTCAGCTGCAGAAACCGGCCCATGACCATCCAGTGGACGGCCTACGGGATCAATGACGCGTCCGATTAATGATTCGCCGACAGGCACATCCAGCAGGCGGTGGGTCCGCCTTACTTCATCGCCGGCTGTCAGTTGTTCGCTGTGGTCCAGTAAGACGACGCCGACTTCATCTACGTCCAGGTTTAATGCCAGGCCGAGAACGTGGTTGGGGAACTGCAACAGTTCTTCCGATTGGACATTGGGTAAGCCGCTGACGCGTGCATGGCTGCGACCGACGTACGTGACTTTGCCGACTTCGATCGGTTGTGGCTCAAAATTATGCTCTGCCAGCACACCATCAAATTTTTCAAAGGTACGATCGAGGAGTGCTTTGATCTCGGGAGAAATCGACATATCATACTTTCAATATGGTTCAGTCAGCCTGTTTGAATACACATTTCTGGTTACGATGTTGAGGGGACTTCTATTCCTGATTCCAGCGTAATCACTTCATTCAGCGATTGAACAAACTCCTCTTCCAGTTCCTCAAGCGGTTCCTGGATATTCCAGGCAATTTTGTAACCTCCGACATGAAAGTCAATTCCACAAATCAGTTCGGGCTTTTCCTCAAAATCGATGTCGACATCGGTGCTTAGAAATTCATGCACGAATGAAGTGATCTTTTTACGGTCTGCTTGACTCAGGGCAAACGCACTTTCCACCAAGATGCGATTTTGTGTTGATTCGAGCAGGGAAATGAATTGTTTTTTTTGTTGCTCGTCAATTCCTTTGATTCGGTCAAGAAACACCTGAATCGTCTGTTGTTGCAAATCCGTATTGGCGAGTTCTTTTAAAACACATTGGCTCATATGATGGATATGGCCCGCCATGCGAAGTCGGGCTTCACGCATAAATGATTCGCGTTCCCGATGCAGAGCACGATACCATTCCGTTTTTTCCTCATCTACTTCGGCGCGGGCACGTGTCAGATGTTCCTCACGCCAGCGTTGAATATCTTTTCCTGCGTCGGCCAGTAATTCATCTTTTGCATGGGCCAGTTGCTCTGTTTTCTCTTTATAGGTTGCTGCTTCGGATTCTGCCTGTTGCTGAAGCTTGATTGCATTCTCATGCTCTGTTGCAATCTTCTGTTCCCGTTCCTGCATGGCGTTGAGGATCGGTTTATAGAGGAAGTGCGATAACAACCAGACCAGGACCAGGAAGTTGAGAATCTGAGCGGTAAAAGTAAACCAATCAATGGCCATAGTTTAATCCTGACTTCTATTTCAAAATGATCAACCGCCGTTTGCCTGCAGAAAGTAGTTCCAGAACGGATTCGCAAAAATCAAAATCATGGAAATCACGAAACAGTAAATTGCCGTTGATTCCACCATCGCCAGACCGACAAACAGGGTACGAGTAATGGTGCTTGCTTCATCGGGTTGTTGAGCGATCGCACTCAGTGCCTGGGCGAGTGCCCGTCCTTCACCCAAGGCAGGTCCGATTGAGCCAAGGGCAATGGTGATTCCTGCGGTAAAGATGGAGACGGCTGCAATAATCGTATTTGAATCCATAGAAATATCCTCTTTCAGTTGCTCTTTGTATTTACAGGTTCCGTGTGATCGTCTGGAACGTTTTCTTTAACGTTATTTTCGTGATTTGAATGTGTTGCAGATGCGATGTAGACCATAGCCAGGACAGAAAAAATATAAGCCTGAATGATTCCGGTCAGTAATCCAAACGCCTGCATCAGAATCGGCACAAACAGTGGGACAAATCCCAGCAGAATTGCACCGATGACAGCGCCGCTCATCATGTTTCCGTAAAGGCGAACTGCCAGAGCCAATGTGCGTGAGAGCTCGCCGATGATATTAAAAGGCAGCATGAAAATGGACGGCCTGATATATTGTTTCATGTATCCCAGAAAACCCTGATGAGCAATGCCATAAATGGGAACGGCCACAAACACACACGTTGCCAGTGCGGCTGTTGTGGAAAGTGAACCGGTGGGAGGATGATAGCCGGGGACGATCGCCATAATATTGGAAACGGCAATAAATAAGAACAAGGTTCCGATAAATGGGAGATAGGAGCCGGGGTTCTGCTGGCTGACTTCCTGAATCTGATCGCGCAGGCCGATTACAAGCACTTCCAGCAGGTTCTGACCACGAGACAACTTTGTACTGGAAGAGAGCCGGCGTGTGATCAGCCAGGATACAAAAACCAGCAACGCCATGATGAGCCAGGTAAATAGAATCGTCCGGTTCAGGATAATGAATTCCCATTGCCAGAGCGGTTCATCGGGAGAAATATTCATGAAAATGTTTCTCCTGAAATTGTCGAATTGTCCGGTCGCAACTGACGCGTGCAGACATAGCGGGCGATTATAAAGCCAAGCAGGCAGGCGACCATTCGTTGCCAGCGTCCCGTTTCTGAGAGCCAGATTCCAACAAACCAGAACCCGGCAAGTGTGATCAGGGTTCGGCTCATCCCACTCATCAAAAATAAGAGCCAGGGGTGTCTGGCTTTGGGGAGTTGCTTGATGGTGTACCAGAGCCCGCCGAAAAAGAGGACTCCCAGTAGCGTGCCCGCAATGCAGCTCGCAATCAGCTGGAATGTCAAAAGTTGATTCATGATTCGATATTTCCTTCTTTGTGCAGCCATTTCCAGGCATTAAAGCAGCCTAAGCAAATTCCACCGATCAGCAGCATCAAACTCCATGAGTAGCGGGAAGGCCAGCGTGAATCGATCCACATCCCGATGATTGCTCCCGCAACTGCTGGTACTGTGACCGACCAGCCAATCAGGCCGAACATTCCGAGTCCAAACCAGATCGTATGATGTTTCTCACTTTTGGCTTTTAGTTTTCGCATTTCCTGAGCGGCAATCCGTTGTTCAATTTCCGTCTGATTATGCAGATGAAGTTGGTGCGGCTCAAAGTTCGCTTTAGTCGAATCACCATTTTGTTCCGGGGAGGACTCAGACATCAACGTTCGCTCCCTGTTTTACAAAGTGTCTGAGAATATCTGCTTCGAGTTTGGCAATCGCGGATCGGACCTGTCGCTCTCGCTCATGGAATTCTTCAAATTGCTCGGCAACTCTCTGGCGGAGTGTGCCCAGATCGTCTCCCTGAACGGCATAAATTGTTGAGACACGCACCTCTGATCCGGTTTTTGTTAAAATGCCCCCGCCAATTCCCAGATAATTTTCGCAGTTTTGTTCATCAACGAATGTCAGAATTCCAGGCAGCAGTGCCGATAAGAAGTCGACATGTTTTGGCTTTAAACAGAAGGAACCATTTTCCGCTTCTGCGATGATCTTTGTCACCGGCTGGTCGACTTTGATTTCGGAGGGTAATAAGATTTTCAGGTTCATTTGGTGTCGCTCTTTTTCACTTCCGCTATGGAACCAATCATATACAGGGCGCGTTCCGAGACATCGTGAAATTCGTCATTTAAGATTCGTTCGCAACCATCCAGGGTTTCTTCCAGTGAGACAAACTTGCCTTCATAGCCGGTAAATTGCTCGGTACTGAAAAACGGTTGTGTCATAAACCGTTCCAAGCGGCGTGCCCGATTCACCGTTCGTCGGTCTTCGCGGGAGAGCTCTTCCAGCCCCAGCATGGCGATGATGTCTTTGAGGTCTTCGTAATTCGCCAGTGTTTCCCGTACTGCTTGCGCAACCTGATAGTGATGATCGCCTACAATGGGAGGCATCAGCATTTTGGAACTGGAGTTCAATAAGTCGATAGCGGGGTAAAGCCCTTCCGAAGCGCGTTTGCGAGACAGAACCACGGATGTGGAAAGGTGGGCGAACGTATGGACGGCGGATGGGTCTGTAAAATCATCAGCGGGTACATAGACGGCCTGTACCGAAGTAATCGATCCATTCGTGGTCGTACAAATCCGCTCTTCCAGTTCTGCGAGATCGGAAGCCAGCGTCGGTTGATAGCCTACCCGTGAAGGAAGTTCTCCCATCAATCCTGAAACTTCGGTCCCTGCCTGAATGAATCGGAAGATATTGTCAATCAGCAGAAGTACGTCCTGTCGTTGATCGTCGCGAAAATATTCCGCCATGGTCAAGGCGGCATGTCCTACTCGATAACGGGCACCCGGCGGTTCGTTCATCTGGCCGAAGACCATGACCGTGTTTTCGAGGACTCCTGCCTCTTTCATTTCACGATATAATTCTTCGGCTTCCCGGCAGCGCTCACCAATGCCACAGAACAGACTGACTCCTTTATGCGCCCCGACAACATTATGAATCAACTCGGTGATTAACACGGTTTTCCCGACGCCGGCCCCTCCAAATAGTCCTGCTTTACCGCCTCGTTCCAATGGAGAAAGCAGATCAATGGCTTTAATTCCGGTCTTGAAAATATCGGAGCGAGGCGGGCGTTCAACTAATGCCGGTGAGTCATGGTGGATCGAACGCAAGTTAGTATTTTCAAGCGGTTTTCCGACATCAATGGTTTGTCCGAATACATTTAACATCCGTCCCAGCAATTCTCGTCCTACGGGAACTTTGAGTGGGTGGCCGGTATTGTTGACTTTTGAACCGCGTGATAACCCGCGTGTGGATGTTAAAGCAATGCCACGGATGGTGTGATTATTTAACTGGGTGAGGACTTCAATCACGATTTCCTGATCATCGCCCGCATGCAACTCACTTTGGACTGGAGGCAAATGATGGGGGAAATAGGCATCAATGACACTACCTCGAACCGAGAGAATCGTTCCCTGGTTGAGCTCATTGGTCAGGAATTTCTGCTGCATTGAGAATGACATCCTTCCTGTTCTAAACAGGTTCCCAGTTGACTTATAACTTCATGTTATCAAATTGGCAGCCCTCTGACTACTTGCTCATAGTTGTGAAAATGATTGATATTTTATCAGAACGCAAGCGATTGAAAATGAATTATGACTGTTTTAGAAGATATTATAATTTCACTGAGTGGGATCTCTCTGACTAATGGTTTCCCCCATGGGCGTACCGGGCATCGCCTCTATTGAAGTCCTACAAATTCATGGTACTAATGAAACTGACAAAATATAGGAATGGAACAGTGACAGGAAAATTTGATTGATATTCTCAGACTTTATATAATCGCAGGCTGGTCTTCGGTACACAGTGGTTTGATTCGAAGAGGATAAGCCGCTTGGAGTCTGGAAGCACCGAGCAGTGATGACGCACATTCAAAATTAGAGAGCAAGGAGTAGCACTGTGACAACGAAGGAGCCTCAGGTTTTATGGTTCGAGGAAATTAGCATCGGTGATGTCCCTGCGGTGGGAGGGAAGAATGCCTCGTTGGGGGAAATGTATTGCAATTTGAATTCCAAAGGGATCTCCGTACCCAATGGATTTGCCACGACGGCCTCCGCGTACCGTCTGTTTATGTCTGAGACAGGACTGGATCAACAGATCCGAGAAATCCTCCAGGATCTGGATACCTCGGACATTACGAATCTTCAGGAGCATGGCTTAAAGGTCAGGCATGCGATTCTCTCTGCTGAAATTCCGGAAGTCATCCGGGAGGAAATTCAACAGGCGTACCGAAGTCTGAGCGACAATCGGGCCGGAGGCATTGATGTGGCTGTGCGCAGTAGTGCGACCGCCGAAGATTTACCCGATGCCAGTTTTGCCGGGCAGCAGGAGTCTTATCTGAATGTGCAGGGAGAAGCCAACTTACTGGATACCTGCCGTCGCTGCTTTGCATCCCTGTTTACGGATCGTGCGATTTCGTATCGCACAGAAAAAGGCTTTGACCATTTCGATATTGCACTTTCCATTGGTATTCAGCGGATGGTGCGTTCGGATCTGGCTTCGTCCGGGGTCATGTTTTCCATTGACACCGAAACCGGGTTTCGGGATGCGGTGTTAATCAACGCCGCCTATGGGTTGGGGGAAAATGTCGTTCAGGGAAGTGTGAATCCGGATGAATATTATGTATTCAAGCCGATGCTCAAAACCGGCTATAAACCGATTTTGAAGAAGTCACTGGGGTCGAAGGAGTTCAAACTGATCTATGATACCGGCGGCGGGAAAATGACCCGTAATGTACCCGTTGATGTGGCTGATCGCAAACAGTATGCACTCAGCGAAGAAGATATTCTGACATTGGGACGCTGGGCCTGTTTGATTGAAGATCATTATTCCAATGTGCAGGGACACTTCTGTCCGATGGATATGGAATGGGCCAAAGATGGCGTTACAGGCGAATTATTTATCGTCCAGGCCCGACCTGAAACCATTCATTCGAATAAAGAGATTAAACGGTTAAAGACTTATCATCTCAATCAGCGCGGGACAGTGCTGACTTCAGGTCATAGTGTCGGGGAACGAATCGGTCACGGCGTCGCACGCGTGGTTCAAAGTGCGGAAAACCTGAATGAAGTACAGCCCGGGGATGTTTTAATCACCGACAGGACAGATCCGGACTGGGAACCGATCATGAAAAAGGCGGCGGCGATTGTCACAAACCGGGGTGGCCGGACCTGTCACGCTGCGATTGTAAGCCGGGAACTGGGGCTCCCGGCGATCGTCGGTGCGGAGGATGCCACGACCGCGATTGCTTCCGGAACCATGGTGACCGTCTCCTGTGCCGAGGGTGATACCGGTTTTGTGTATGAGGGGCAGCTTGATTATAACGTCGATGAAGTTGATCTCTCTGAATTACCACAGCCGAAAACTAGCGTGATGATGATCGTGGGGAATCCCAATGAGGCCTTTCGTCTTTCGATGCTTCCCAGTAACGGGGTTGGGTTGGCACGGATGGAATTCATTATCAATTCGTTCATTCGGATTCATCCGATGGCACTTCTGGAATATGACCAGTTGAAGGACCCGACTTTAAAAGACGAAATCGATCGTCTGACGCCCGCTTATACAAATAAACCTCAGTTTTTTATCGACACGCTGGCTCAAGGCGTGTCCATGATTGCGGGGGCCTTTTATCCACGTGATGTGATCGTGCGAATGAGTGATTTCAAAACGAATGAGTACGCCAATTTGATTGGCGGCCAGCTCTACGAGCCGAAAGAAGAGAATCCGATGATTGGGTTTCGAGGGGCTTCCCGATACTATCACCCACACTACCGTGATGCCTTTGGCCTGGAGTGTCAGGCCATGCGCAAGGTGCGTGAAACGATGGGTCTGAAGAATATGAAACTGATGATTCCCTTCTGTCGTACGGTGGACGAAGGAAAAAAAGTTTTAGAAGAGATGGCCAAACATGGCTTGCACCGCGGAGAAGATGGCCTTGAAATCTACATCATGTGTGAAATTCCGAGTAATGTGATTCAGGCCGAGGCATTTGCGGAAATCTTTGATGGTTTTTCGATTGGTTCCAATGACCTGACGCAATTGACGTTGGGCGTTGACCGGGATTCAGAAGTGGTGGCGCACATCTTTGATGAGCGCGATCCTGCTGTAATGGATTCGCTTGCAGCGGCGATTCATCGCGTGAAAGGGGCGGGGAGAAAAATCGGGATCTGCGGTCAGGCTCCCAGTGATTACCCTGAAATCGCAGAATTCCTGGTGAAGCAGGGGATTGACAGTATTTCACTCAATCCCGATGCCGTTCTGAAAACGGTCACACGCATTGCCGAGGTCGAGGCTGAGTTGGGGGAAAAAGTCAGCGTGTCATAAATATATCGCAAACAGAATGATAATAATAAAACGAACCGGAAAAGGAGGAGATGATGAACAAAAACATGAATTCCCACGAGCATTTGCAGTATCTGTTGGATGAGCATGAGCAAATCCTGACGCACATGAAAGAGTTAAATGACTGGTGGACCGAGCTCGATGAACGTGGATTGCCCAAATTCGGTGAGATGGGAACCCGAGTGGAGCGATTTCGTGAACTGCTGGCCAAGCACTTCGAAGACGAAGAGCAGGAAGGCTACTTTAAGCCGGTGTTAGATGAATCACCTGGTTTTTGCATCATGGTACCTGATTTCAAAGAGAAACATTCTACGATTTTAGGCCGGATTGATGATTTTATTGCACGTCTCAAAGATCCGGAACCACCTTTTAAAAACTGGAACGGTGCATTCCAGGAGTTTGAGAAATTGCTGGCCGATCTCCGGGAACATGAAAATCGGGAAATCCAACTGGTCCAGGAAGCATTCGACAAGTCATCTTCTCATTAATGTTAAAACTGAATCGGGAATGAAGTCCCTTTGACGAATATCAGTATGATGGAGAAAAAGCCCTGATGAAAGCCATGGTACTGAATCAGCGTGCTGACATCAGTCGTTCTCCTTTATCGCTGGTCGATGTTCCTGCACCTGAGCCGGGACCAAAGGAAATTCTGATTCGCGTGCATTGTTGTGCAATTTGCCGAACTGATTTGCATGTGATTGAGGGAGATTTGCCAGAAACAAAGTCTCCCATTATCCCGGGGCATCAGGTGGTGGGGACAATCATTAAAATGGGGTCGGCTTGCAAGCGTTTTCAAATCGGTGATCGAGTTGGGATTGCCTGGTTGCGCAGTACCTGTGGTATTTGCGAGTTTTGCCAAACCGGGCGCGAGAATCTATGTGAGCAGTCCCATTTCACCGGTTATCATGCCGATGGAGGCTATGCCGAACTGGCCGTGGTACTCGAAGCTTATGCGTATGCAATTCCGGACGTCTTCAGTGATACCGAGGCAACGCCCTTACTCTGTGCGGGAATTATTGGTTATCGTGCCTTAAATCGAAGTGAATTAAAGCCGGGTGAGCGATTGGGGATTTATGGATTTGGTTCCAGCGCACATGTGGTGATTCAAATTGCCCTGCACCGAGGCTGTGATGTTTTTGTTGTCACACGTGGGGAAAAGCATCGTAAACTGGCACGTGAAATGGGAGCGGTCTGGGCGGGGGAACGAGCCGAACAGATACCCGTCAAAGTTCACTCGGCGATTATATTTGCACCTGCTGGTGAACTTGTCCCTGCTGCTTTAAAACAACTCGAAAAGGGGGGCACGCTGGCGCTGGCGGGAATTTATATGTCTGACATTCCTCAGTTGAATTATGAGGAAACGTTGTTTTATGAACGCAATTTGCGATCTGTCACAGCGAACACCAGAATCGATGGTCAAGAACTGTTGTTGGAAGCCGCTGAAATTCCAATCCGTCCTCACATCACAACTTATTCATTACAAGATGCGAACCGGGCCTTGAACGATTTGAAAAACGACCAAATCAATGGGACAGGCGTTTTAATAATGGAATCTTGATTGCACGGCAGGCAGCACTTTCAGGCAGTTTTACTGTGTACAAGACTGTGTGCCTGTGTCAAACTCTAGACTGAAGGTTGTTGTTTTTTATGCCAGTCAGTCTGTGTTTGTTGGCGGGAGTTCTTTTCTGTGAATCCGGTTTCCATCTTGCATTTGAGAATAGTAATTCTTGCTTTTGTCTGTCTATTGCACTGGTTGCCCGGTCAAGCAATCGCGGCGCAGCAGAAACAGCGTCCCAATGTACTGTTTATTGCCATCGATGATTTAAGAACAGAACTGGGGTGTTATGGGGTCCCTCATGTGCAGAGCCCCTCTCTGGACCGACTTGCGTCACAGGGAGTTCTGTTTACAAATCACTTTGTCCAGGTTCCGACGTGCGGAGCATCCCGTTATGCTTTGTTGACCGGGCGCAGTCCCCGAAATTCAGGCGTCACTCGCAGTAATCAAGCCTTCTATCGCGGGAAATCAGCACTCTCTGCCACGCAAACGGTCGGAGCTCAGACACTGCCGGAACTGTTTCGCCGCAGTGGTTATCATACAACGTGTATTGGGAAAATCTCGCATACAGCCGATGGTCGTGTGTTTGAATATAACGGAAAGGGAGATGGCCGTGATGAATTGCCTCATGCCTGGGATGATCTGGCGACTCCCTTCGGATCCTGGAAACGGGGTTGGGGCATCTTTTTTGCCTATGCGAACGGGCGCAGTCGCGAAGATGGCTCTGGTATTCGTGATCTAATGGAATTCACTGTCGAGCAGGATGAAGATCTGCCCGATGGATTGCTGGCCCAACAGGCGATTCAGAAGCTCGGTGAGTTGAAACAGCAGGAACAGCCATTCTTCATGGGACTTGGTTTTTTCAAACCGCACCTGCCTTTCGTAGCTCCTGAGCAAGATTGGGAAGCCATGTCACGTGTGACGATTCCCCCACCGCCTCATCCTGAGAAAGTCAATTCTCCCTACTGGCATAAAAGTGGTGAGTTTTACAGTTACAACATGGAATATGAAAAAACGCGTCCCTTAGATCAAGCCGCCCAAATCAAGACACGGCGGGCGTATCTGGCATGCGTACGTTATGTCGATCGGCAGGTTGAAAAAGTACTTACTGCGCTGGATAAACTGGGATTAAGTGAGAATACAATTGTTGTCGTCTGGGGAGATCACGGCTGGTTTCTGGGGGACTCTGCACTCTGGGCCAAGCATGCACCATTTGAACGTGCTTTAAAGAGTACGCTGATTATCCGTGCGCCGGGAGTTTCGCAGGCAGGTTTGAAATCTGCTGCTCTGGTTGAGACGGTTGATCTTTATCCCACCCTCGTCGATCTTTGTCAGCCTGAAT
The DNA here is from genome assembly GCF_007754425.1 of Gimesia fumaroli. Lineage (NCBI taxonomy): Bacteria > Pseudomonadati > Planctomycetota > Planctomycetia > Planctomycetales > Planctomycetaceae > Gimesia > Gimesia fumaroli. The sequence continues at coordinate 5,023,627 of NZ_CP037452.1, read as the reverse complement.
TTCAAAAGACGGAGTATCCATTGGACGGTATCAGTCTGAAACCTATCTTGGATGGGAGTAAGACTGATGTGCGCGAAGCAGCGTTGAGTTATTGGAACAAGGCGATCAGTGTGCGGACGAAAACACATCGTCTGATTGCCACTACCGGCAAAAAGCAGCCGACGAAACTGGAACTTTATGATATTTCAGAGACGCCTGATCCGGTGGAGAATCTCGTAGACAAACAGCCGGAACAGGTGCAGGAGCTATTAAAGTATCTCCCGTCACGGAAGTAATCTGGCTGCTTAGATCCGGTTCAAATTAAGTGGGTTTTCATCCACGTCAGATACTCAGCCGCAAAATCATTCAGGTTTTCCAGACTGCCGCCGCCACGAATGGGTGAGCACATTTCATAGGTTGCGGTGCCGTTGAAACCGCCTTCTTTCAAGCCGTGGAAAAAGGCAGAGTAATCGATGAACCCGGTACCAAATTTGACAGCACGTACTATGTCAGGCTGCAGGCGCTGATAATTGATCACTTCAGGCTGATAGTTGAAACGGGGGAGCCTGATGTAATCGGCATTGGTGGTGATGGCGGTATAAGGCGCCATTTTTCGGGCTGCTTCGAACAGATTTTCTTCGCGCAGTGCAGGGGACCAGGCATCAAAGCCGAGCTTGCAGTTCGGTCGGTCGATATCGTGCAGTAGTTCTAATAATGCATCAGAGTGGACGCCGACGTCGTGGTGATTCTGGACGGCGACTGTGACATTATAAGCGGCGGCACGGTCGCAGCATTCCTGGAGTGCTGATACGACTTGACACCAGAGAGCGTGTGGAGTCTGTTGTGGGGAGTCGTAAGCGGTAAAAATGCGAACGGTTGAGGCGCCCAATTGCTGTGCCAACTGTGCTAACTGCTGGACATACTGGATTTGGAATTCCAGAAAAGGAACCTCAGCGGCTCCTGTACCAGAAAAATCGGTGTAGCCGCCGATGATCGAACACTTGATTTGATGTTCATCGAGCGCGTGTTGAATTGAAGCGACTTTTTCAGGAGTCACATCCAATGGAGACAGGTGAGGCCGTTTGCCCATTAGCATCACCGAATCATAACCCAGTTGAGAAGACTGGGCGATGAATTCGGTCAGGTTCAAGGTGGATTGTCCCCAAAAACCAGCATAACTCACTGAAAAGAGGCAAAGCTTCATGATCGGGCTCCAACGGTCAAGCGGTGAACTCAGTGTTCGTCAACAGACGATTATCCTAATTCCTTCCCGATGGCTGCGGCCACTTTGCGGCAGGTCTCCATCGTATCAGCGAAAACTTCTGGAGTCAGTGACTGGGCACCATCGCTCATCGCGCGAGAAGGATCAGGGTGAACTTCGAGGATCAATCCATCACAGCCGGCGGCAATCGCGGCGGCACACATGGGAGGAACCAGACTGGCGATGCCGGTACCGTGACTGGGGTCAATCACAACAGGCAAGTGTGTTCGCTCATGCAGGTAAGGGACCGTTGCCAGAGGCAAGGTGAATCGGGTATGTGTTTCGAATGTTCTCACTCCCCGCTCACAAAGCATGACCTGCTGATTACCCTGGTCGAGAATGTATTCTGCGGCGAGAAGGAATTCTTCAATAGAGGCGGAGGGGCCTCGTTTGAGCAGTACAGGAGTACGCGTTTCACCGACTGCTTGCAGCAGGTGATAGTTTTGCATGTTGCGGGCACCAATTTGCAATACATCGGCATATTGGCAGAGCATGTCAACGTGTTCGGGAGTCATGACTTCGGTGACGACGGCAAGTCCTGTTTCTTCACGTGCCAGGGCCAATAGCTTTAAGCCTTCTTCTTTCATTCCCTGGAACGAGTAAGGGCTGGTTCGTGGTTTGAAAGCACCACCTCGTAACCCAGTTGCACCAGCTGCTTTCACCTGACGGGCAACCTGCAGTATTTGTTCTTCACTTTCCACGGAACAAGGGCCTGCAATCACACCAACATGAGAACCTCCAATTTTAAGATCACGTATCTGGACGACCGTGGGTTCCGGTTTGGTTTCTTTGCTGGCGACTTTATACGAAGCGATGATAGGAACGATTTTTTCTACTTCGTCGCACGATTCAAGCTCTGCCTGATGGCCGTCTCGTTTAACACCAGCGGCTGCAATCACAGTTCGTTCTTCGCCAACGATGACATGTGCTTTCAGCCCCATTTCTTCCACACGCTTCACCATTGCCTGGACCATTTCCGCTGTGGCATTAGGCTTCATTACTACTATCATGGCTTTGACTCGTTTCTATTTTAGACTCAGGGTATAAAAAAAGCCCTGTAACCAGGCAGGTTACAGGGCCAATCGAATTCAGGGTTTGTTCATCTATTGTGAACGATGTATGCTCGATCGGTCTGGTAACCTGTTCCGGTAAACCAATAGCTAAAAAAGTGCCAGGCTGAAACATAAGTCAGCCGCACGAAATTAAAGCTAAAAGTACCAAACCGATGTGTCACGGAGAAACTCCAAAACAATAAAATTACTAATTCAACGAAATTTCTTTCTGAATCACTTCAAGCTCAATCATACTCCTGTACGGGGAATCAAGTCAACTGATATTCCATCAAGTTTCTACTGGTCTTGCAGTCGTCAGGAAGAAGACTCATTTGAATTGCGTTTTTTAAGCTTGGAAAAGCTGATTGATGTTTTTTGATTGAGGGGGGGAGGATCTGTTTTTAATTGGGCAGGCGGTTTGGGGATTGTCTGTTTTTGAGTATGGGTTCCAAACAGACTACGATACATGGCTGTATTAAAGTGTTCCGGTAGACGATCCGGGCGCATTTCCGGATGCTGGCCACTACGCTCGATACGAATTCGCTGGAGGGATTTCATCGTGGCGGAATCGTTAAAGCACTCAGAGGGATAACAGGCAATGATCGCGCCCAGCATTTTTTCCCAATGATCATCTGTTTTACTGGAGAGGCCGGCGGGGAAAGAGATACGCAGGCCGGCTGTGATGAGATCCCATGTTTGAACCGGGTGAGGTGCATTCAGATTAGAGACCTGATCTTCTCCAAAATCTCTGGAACGGGCCGTTTCATGCGCGAATTCTTCCAAGCCAAATCGGAAGACCAGTTGTCCTAGAAACAAGTCGGTCCAGCGTTCGATTGAACGTCTGATACGATTGATGCTTTTTAAAGTCTCCAGGCTCATGTGTTTTTCAGACACGAGAATTGTCAACGCCAGCTTTTTGACGTCAAGAAATGATAAAAAGAGACTCCGGGATATCGGCTCAGCCTGGCATTGATTACGTCTTTTGTCAGCGGCAGTGAATACCGCGGTAACAACACGAACCAGCATTTCTTCAGCGAAGAAGTCCTTGAGGATCACTTCCAGTTCTTTTTCAGAGATTGAAGAATCCCCGTCTGCATTGGCAAATGGCTCCAGAACTTTACGGCGTTGTTTCAGATGTTCCTGTCCATGAAACCAGAAATCGTAAAGCGCTGTGGGAGAGAAGGGGTTTGTTCCTTCAGCCAGAGAGAGACTTTTCGATGCAATCAGTGCAGCGACTTCTGCTGTTAATTGTGAATTCAAGATAATACCGTTTTTCCCAGAGTAAAGAAAAAGAGGGCTTGAAACCACGCACTATTCCAAACCCTTCTCTCTCTTTACGAATGCAAAACCGATACCGCTCGTTTTCTGAATTGACGAATTATCTCCTAAATGTAACAGGTTTATCAGTTTATGGATTAGCTCAAATTAGAATCACCCGATAGTCTGGTGAGTTTGTTCATCAGTCTGTTGATATTTATCAACATTTTGTTTTTTTACTTCGGTGCCGTATTCGCGACTTCCTGCTGAGTTAACTTGCGAAGTCGGATATTTTTCAAAGCGGCTGTTGTAGCGAATGATGTAATTCCAAAGGGGCGGGAAAGTTCGACTTCATGACGAATCGAAATTTTGCGGTCCTTCAAATTCTGATCGACGATCTGTTTTCCATCCAACCAGGCCTGAATTTTATGATCCGTCACCTGGAGACGGATTTTATACCACTGCTTCTTCTTAAAGGTCTGGAAGGTGGTGGTACTGTTTTGAGAGGCATCATCTCCATCAATACTGGAAATTCCGCACAGGCTGCCGCCCCAGCCACCAAGAATGAAGGAACAGGGATCTTTTTTAACTGGAAAAGTCAAACCACAGAAGAAATCTGTACCATCGACACGCATGGCTTCCAGCTCAACTTCGTAGTTGGTTTTGGGAAGGTTTTTGATTTTTGTCAGCGTGACGCCGGTCAAATCGACGCCCATTTCCAGCATCAGGTTCCCATCCTTGACATGGACTTCCCCTTCTCCACCAAACTCAGGGACTTTCCAGCCTTCGAGATTTTTGCCATTGAATAGTGATACCCATGGAGTTGCGTTTTTCTTTTTGTGGGTGTCTGCCTTGGCTGCTTTCTTATCGGATGATGCTTCTTTTTTCTTTTCGGCAGAAACCGATCCTGACAAGGTAACAAACAGAATCAGGCAGAACAGCAGACAGATTTGAGGGAAACGATTTCCTGACAGTGAACAGGGAAGGACAATGGTTTTGTTCATGGAAGGACCTGATGCTCTCTAAAAATTGATCTGAAAAGGAGTTAGCTGCAGTAATATTAGAAATGAACCGTCCCGGCTCTTAAAGTGAAAAAAGTCTCTTTCTTTGGATTATAACGAATTCAGCGGGGAATCAAATGAAGTGAGGGAATTCACTAGTGGTGAACGTAAAATCCATGCTCCCCGGACTCATTTTTTGAGCTAAGTTTTAATGAAGACCACAGAATTCACATTGATTTTCTATTCGAATTAATCTGGCCTGTATGTTAGAAAGCGCAGGAGACAGTTGTCTTACCTTATCGCATCAATCATAGAAGTGTTTACGAATAACGTAGCGCACGGCGTGTCCAGCTTGAGTGTCGTGGCGATCGCTTGTGTATGCCTGCTGCAGTATGCTGTTTACTCTTTGAAAATGTCTGCCGTTCGTCAAGAGAATGAGGAATTCCAACGTAATATTTCTGCAGTTGAAGAAGAATTAAACGATGTTCAATCTGATCGTGCCATGACACTGATCGAGAATCATATTCTGCGTGAATTTGTGACTCAGTCTGAATTTGACCAGACCATAGAATTATTATTGAAACGATATGTTCCATCTTTACGCGAAGGATTTGGAATCTATCTCAATCAAATTGGTGGTGAATTCAAATTAAGAGAAGCGCGGGGTATCACTAAGAATACCAAAGCCGTCTACGAAGTTGATTCAGAAATACTGCATCAATTACGCAGTGAAAATGTTCTGATCTTGCGCGGGAAGAAACTGCGTGAATCTCAAATCTACGGCTGCCTGCACGAGCAGGATCGATCGCGAGTCCAAAAGCTCTGCCTGATGGCTGTGTATGATAAAGAAGATGTTTCGGGCATCTTTATCACGACCGATCTGTATCCCAAAGGCGTGGATGAAAAACAGCAGATAAAACTGGCAAAACGATTACTGATCTGTATCTCGCGGAACATTGTAAAAAATCAGGATTTTGAATCTCACCGTTATGAATTACGGGTGACAAGAGAGCAGCTCGAACTACGTTCTTTAGCTGACCAGCAATATAAGACTCCCGTCAAAATGCTGGAAGAGTTTTTGGATCGGCTCCGTCAGTTGACCAATTCCAGCAGGGCAGGTTTATTCCTGTCGACACCGGGTGAAGAATCGGGCTGTAAAGCCATTGTACAATGTGGAATTACCCTTCAGACTGGGGTGAAGACCCGTTGGCGTGAACATGAAATCAATCTGGTCCGAATTGGATTGAGTTCGGGCGAGAATACATCATTGGCAGGTGATCAATTAGAAAACCATGGGATTCGATCATTGATCGGCGCTGCCTTGATTTCTCCACTGGTGACGAATCGGAAACGTATTGGAGCCATCTGTCTGACCAGTCAGGAGAGTCAGCCTTACGATGAGCGCTCCCTGCGATTGATTTCCTGGGCTTCTCAGTTTCTTTCCAATACACTTCTCAAGGTACTGAGTCATGCCACAATTGAACGACAGGCGAAGCAGGATGGTTTAACAGGATTAGTGAATCGTCGTTCCTTCGACGAATTGATCGAAGACGAATTCAACCGCGCTCATAGTATGCAGATGTCGTGTTCGTTGATTCTGATTGATCTGGATCATTTCAAATCCGTAAACGATACTTATGGCCATCAGGCAGGAGACGAAGTTCTCAGGCGGGTGGCTCATATTCTGAGAGAACGAATCAAAGAGATTCGCTCTTCGGACAGCGTGATCGCCGCCCGCTATGGTGGCGAAGAACTTGCAATTTTACTGCCTGACATTGGTCTGGCAGGTACTGAACGGATTGCAGAGGTCATCCGGCATTCGATCGAAACGTCAACGATTGAATTTAATGATACTGTCATTCCAGTGACAGCCAGTCTGGGCATTTCGACCTATGCACCCCATGTTATGGAGAGTGTAGAAGCGATGGTTGCAGCTGCCGACGGTGCACTCTATCAGGCTAAGGCAGAAGGAAGAAACCGGGTTTGCAGCCTGACCTCCTCTCCTGTTTGACTGATTCGCTAAAACTCACGCTTTTAGACTTGTTTACGGTTTGTTTCTCGTAAACAATGCATCGCAGTCTGTAGCTGAATTCATATGGTCGTTCAGACTTATGATGTGATTTCCCACAATGTTGTCCTTTGCTGCCCCTCTTTTTTCGATTGCACAATGTCTGATCCCATTTCTCACGAGCCTGGTACTGTTCCTCCCCGAGGTCGCGTCATCGCTGTGATGCCGGCTTACAATGCAGCCAGTACTCTGGAACGAACGGTTTCTGATATTCCAGAAGGCTCGGTTGATGAAATTGTACTGGTCGATGACTGTAGCAGCGATAACACAGTTGAGGTGGCGAAGCATCTGGGTTTAACCGTGATCCAGCATGAACGGAATACCGGTTATGGTGGAAACCAGAAGACGTGTTACCGATATGCATTAGAAGCCGGCGCTGATTATGTGGTGATGATCCATCCGGATTATCAATATGACAGTCGTGTTGTGCCGGTCGCGATTGAACTCATTCGTCTGGGAATATGTGATGTGATTTTGGGATCACGGATTCGGACCAGGGCGGAAGCGTTAGAAGGCGGGATGCCACTATATAAGTATGTCGCCAACCGTGGACTCACCATAATGGAGAACATTGCACTCGGACAGAATCTCGGCGATTTTCACAGTGGCTTTCGTGCTTACCGGCGTGAAGTTCTGGAAAAAATCCCTTTCGAAAAAAACTCCGACGACTTTGTGTTTGATAGTCAGTTCCTGGCACAGGCAGTACGATTTGGTTTTAAACTGAGCGATATCCCTGTGCCGGTCCGTTACTTTGAAGAAGCCTCAAGTATCAATTTTAGACGCAGTGCCCGCTATGGTTTATTGACCTTGGGCGTGCTCCTGCAATACTGGGGAAATCGACTTGGAATCTGGAAATCAGATATTTTTTCTGATAACCGACAGCATCTGGTCGATTGAAGCTACCCTGCATGCGGGAACGGCTGTTATTTTTTCTTCGCGCTTTGGCTGAGATCATATTCTTTCCAGAATTCAGCAGCCGCTTTCACATTATCGAAGTTCGTTCCGATTCCCTGAATGGATTGATTCTCACGAACGATATTCATACCTTTTGTGATTTTGGATGGTGTGAAGATCAACCGTTGTAAAGGCATCCCTTTGAGCGGAGTCAAATCGGTAACGTCTGAGTTTGCCAGGTTCAACCTCAGAAATGGCATCCCTCTCAGTGGGGAAATATCGGCTACTTTCGTATCTTGAATATCAAGACTTTCCAGAAGCATTCCTTTGAGTGGAGAGATATCAGTGATTTCCGTTTTGGGAATCCACAGTGTTTTTAAGGGAAGTGTATTGATCAGGTTCAGGTTTTTGACTTTCGTATCAAACAGATTGAGCTGATTGAGGGGCATGCCTTCCAGGGGGGAGATATCCGAGATCGGAGTATGTTCCAATCGGAGAATCTGAATTGGCATGCCTTTCAAAGGGCGTAGGTCGCTGACATAAGTTCCTTCCAGATAAAGTTCCAGCAGCTTCATCCCCTTTAAAGGGCTTAAATCAGTAACCGGGCAATTGGTCAGGTCAAGATATTGTAATTTCAATCCCTCAAGTGCGGAAATATTTTCCACTTTGGTGTTGAACAGATTGACCGAAATGATTTCTCCTTTTACTTTCCCAAACTCAGCATTGTTCTGGTAATCAGGATTGTCTTTTTTCAGGCGTTCATGAATGTCCTCTTCGGACAGAATCGCAGGACCTGCTGGCGCTGTGGGAATGGGTGGGTCTTCTTTGATCGGCTCCGGCTGGTTGGCGGTCTGAGGTGATTCCTGATTGCATCCTGCCAGAGACATTAGAGTCATTAGAAAACAGACTGCTACTATGGGGGTAAGAAACGTATCGAATTTCATCATTAGCAGCGCTTTCAGTGTCCAGAGTGATATGGACTAAATTGTGATTTCAATTGACAAGGAAGAGATTCTGTTCATCGAACAGCAGACCAAATCCAGGGCGGTCTGATAATTCAATAGTTCCCTCTTTCACTTCAGGTTGTCCAGCGACCCAGGTCATCCAGGGGCGTCCGGTTTCCGCAAGTGGATCAGGATCAAGAGCAGCAATCGCGTGCAGAGCCCAGATTTCACATCCTCGATGAGGACAAACACGTAACCCTGCTTTATTTGCCATTGTGTAGATTTTGATGAGTTCCGTCAAACCACCACACCAGCAGACATCTGGCTGTAGTACGGAATGCAACTGCTCCTCGATTAACTGGCCGAAGGCAGCCGAAGTGAATTCGTGCTCTCCTCCGGCAATCGGAACGGCAGATTGTTCTTTGAGAAGTCGATAGCCGGCTAAATCGTCAGGCGAGAGTGGTTCTTCAATCCACTCAATCCGGGAAGATGCAATCTCTTGAGAGATCGCGATTGTAGATTCGACGTCCCATTTCATCCAGGCATCCACCATTAAGAGTGGATCGGGACCGATCAATGAACGCGCCTGTTCGATAGCAGAGATCATCAACTCGCGTTGACCTGGGGCTGCGACTTTACCCAGGTGTAGCTTGTAGCCGGCGTGTCCTGATATTGTCTGTAATTCCTGAGGATCCCAGACGGTACGGTATGTCGGGATTTTCTTTCCCGGCTTACCTCCCAGCAGAGAGACAAGCGGTTGCTGTTCGTGTTTTCCACGCAGGTCCCATAATGCCAGATCGACTCCACTGAGAGCCATGACCGCAATTCCCTTGCGTCCAAACGCCAGCGTGGCCTGATACATTTCATCCCAGAGCTGAGAAATCTCCTCCGGATTTCGACCTAGCAACAGATCGCGGAGAACCGTTTTGACAACATGCATGCCCGCGAGTCCTCCCCCGCCAACGCCATAACCCGTGATTCCCGAATCGGTATCAATGGCAACCAAGATTTGGCCCAGGCTGGTACGCCAGTCGGCAGGGGAATTTTCTCCAACGGGTTGTATCGCGCGAACGTCTGTGATTTTCATGCAATTAGTTTACATGAACCAACAGGAAATTGCAGCGACCACTTTTCGTATCAGACCAGTAAAATTTGTGATTTTTCTTGTCAGTCTGATCAAACACGTTTATTGCTACCAGAGAAAGGATGACGCGACGTAAACACCAAAACACCTTAATTTCCTTCAGCAACTTGCTGATTTTTCGGCTTTGCCTGAACGGGAGCAACACGGAAGTTTTTAGGAAGATTTTTTTTCAACCAGTCATCCATTGATTTGGTGACGTCGGGGGCAATGGGGGGGGTTACTCCTGGCTGGAGGACCGTCTTTACTGGTTTGATGATTTGTTTGTAGGCATCATTGACGACTGTCTGATTCACTGGCTTTTGAGTTAAACCATTATCCATGCCAGCCGCCTGTGGTTTGAAGGCCAGATAGACATTCCAAAAATAGCGTTTCCAGAAGCGGGCTTTATTATTCGCGTTATAGGCTTTGATCATTTTCCGAGTCAGATCAACGATCGAATATGTGATCAGCTTGATATCTGAATTGGCTTTAAGCGGAAGTTTTCCCAGATTGTAGGCTGCTGAGGATCGGACACGCCAGGTTCGTTTGGGATCGTTCATTACCTTGAGCAAAGCATTTACAACGACCGGGCGGCGGGCCAGGTTATCAGTAATGCCCATAGATCCCAGAGTATCCACCAAGCTTCTCTGGTACCAGGAATGCTCTTGTACTGAGAGTTCTAATGCAGGAATGAGTGCTTCTACGATCGAAACACGACGGGAGTTCGTGGGATCGCCAATTTCTCCAATTCGGGCGAGGCCATTCGCGGCAATAATTTTTAATTCGGTGGGTTGTCTTGGTGATGCAATGATTTTGAGAAGCGGAGCATAAGCAGGTACATAAGCAACCCGATTGAGCTTTTTCCGTCGATCTTCATCTCTCAGATCTAGACTTGATAACAGCACAACTGCGCTGAAACGAACAAGCCGATGATTATCAAATAAATCTTCTGCGCGTTTGGTGAGTTCTTCGAGATACAGTTCTCTGGCTTGATAATTGCCTGAAACACGCCCCGAGAATTGAATATCGCGTAAGATATTTGCTCTGAGTTTTTTCAGGTCGGTTTTGTTTTCCGGCTTTCGAGGATCCTGTTTCAATGTCATCAGGTACAGGTTATAGCGAGCGCCCTCAGCGATGAGTTTTTTGTCTGCATCGGAACTGATCTTTCCTCCTCGCAGCAATTCTTCAAAGTCTCTCAGTTTCGTTTTTCGAAATCGCTCGGCTTCTTCGGGAGTCATTAACTCCTTGACCTGATCTAGCCCCGGATCTTGCATACCGGGTTTCGGTTGTGCTGCCGCTGGTTTTTTCTTTGCAGCTGGCTGCTCAGGATTGGGTTGATTAGGGGGAGCAGGCTGTTGGCTCAGAAGCGCCGAACTGCTTAAGAGTAACAGACCGGTTGCCAGTAGAGGAATCGCCGTCATTCTGGCGGCCAGCATTCCAATTCGCGAAAAGGCCTGAAACGAGCATGTAGATTGTCGCACGGAAAGTTCCTTCATTCAACGTTCTGCTCGAACCCCAGTGACCAAATAAACTTATGGGGCATTCTAGACTACAACAGGGAGCTTTACATTTAAGGAAAATATTACACAAATAAGGCAAATAACTCTATGGCAGCCGAATAGAATTCCTGTGATTAAATAACGGCCGCTATAATGGTTCCGAACGAAGCGGAATGAAGAGATGATTTACTATAAATAATACGATAAATACGGTTCAGATTCCAATTAAATATGCCAATTTCTACTCTCACTGACAAGGAATCGCTAATGAAAGATATAATCGAACGAGGAAAAATCGTCTGATGAGGTGAAGAATTCTATATGGCAGTCTTACGAGACTTTATTTTATTATCTTACGTTATCGCCTTACCTTACGAGCTGTCAAGATTTTTCTCTACCCACATGGTTGTTTTCTCTTCAGAAGGTATTGGGAGAACAGGAACACTCTGATTGGCGTTCCCGTCTGGTCTCTCAATTTGATATTCTGATGCTGCACACTCAATTGAGCGAAAGTGCGGTGGGAATGTACAGTTGGGTATGAGCAGGATCTCCCTTTCATAACGGTTAAATGACTTACACTGAAAATCAAAATATGCGTTATCCAGAATGAATGGGAATCATTATGGCTGATTTTTTTCAGAGTCCTACGTTTTTACTCCACGAAACAGGTCAACATCCTGAGAATCCGTTTCGTTTGACAAAGATCAAGGAGCGGGTTACGGAGGAAAAAATTGCGAATCTAAAAAACGTGAATCAATGGGCTTCCGGAACACCTCAAGAGATACTTAGAGTTCATACAGCCGAGTATTTAAAGGAATTAGAACAGTTTTGTGCCGATGGTGGAGGCCAGATTTCGACGGATACGGTAGTCTGTTTTGAGTCTTATAATGTGGCAACGTATGCTGCAGGATGTGCTGTGACTGCAGTGAATGAAGTGCTGGGAAAAAAGACGAAACGAGCATTTTGCGCAGTGCGACCGCCGGGACATCATGCCTTGCCTGATCAGGCGATGGGGTTTTGTCTGTTGAATAACGTGGCGATCGCAGCCCGGCATGCCATTCAACAACATCAACTGAATCGGATTCTGATCGTTGACTGGGACGTTCATCATGGCAATGGAACGCAGGAGATCTTTTACAAAGACGGGCAGGTATATTTTTTCTCGGCCCATCGATTTCCCTTTTATCCGGGGACTGGGACTGCGCAGGAAACAGGGGCAGGCGACGGACTGGGGACAATCTGGAATCTGCCACTTGCATTTGGAATTTCCCGAAAAGACTATTTCGAAAAATTCGAACAGATGTTGCTGGAAGCGGCGCGAAAATGCCGACCGGAACTGGTCCTGATCAGCGCAGGCTTTGATGCGCACAAAGATGATCCGATTGGCTCTTTAGGTTTAGAGACTGAGGATTTCGGCAAACTGACACAGTTAGTGCTGAATGTTGCCCAAGAATATTGTGAAGGCAAGGTCGTCAGTCTACTCGAAGGAGGTTACAACCCAGCGAAACTCGCCGAGTCTGTCGTCAGCCATTTAAAGGTGCTGAGTCAGAAATAAAGCAGCCTGTGCCTGAATCATGGCACGGAGTTATTTCTGATAGATCGGCAGGTATCCATTATCCAGTTGCAGGATGGTCGCATTGATTGCGGTTGTATAAACCGGGCCGACATGACCTTCCATCCAGGCGCCAGACGCTGATTGTTTGCGGATAATCTGTTGGCCGATATCTTTGATATACTTGTCCCAGTTTTTGGTTTCGCCGCGGTACATGACCTGGGCATAGTAAAAATGGGCGTAGTGCCAGTGCCCAAAGTAGCGGTTCGAACTTCCGCCCGGCCAGATGTTTTTTCGGCAGTACTCCAGCATGTTTTTTAAGTGATCAGAATCAAATTCTCCCGCATTGAACAGAGCCGCACAGGCGGCTGCGGTTATCGCCGGTCTGGCACCGCCGCCTCGAATACTGTATTGGACCCCGCCATCTTGAGTCGTGCAGTCTGCGATATATTTCTTTGCTCGATCAATGATCTTTTTATCAACAGGAATACCCGCATTGCGGCAGGCACGTAGCCCCTGAACCTGGGTGATACACGTTGATCCTTCGTCAAAGTCATTCCCGTCTTTGGCGGAAACGTATCCCCAGCCACCTCGTGTTGTCTGGGCACCGGCACAGAACTCGACAGCTTTCATCAGCACTTTTTTCAGTTCATCGCGGCGTAATGAATCTTCTTCTTCGCCGTAAACTTGTGACAGAAAGACCATGGAATATCCATGCCCATAAGTGTAATGGTAGTCATTCTTGTAGCCGATCAAGCCGTTTGGCTGGCTCATTTCGAGAAGATAATCAACGGCGTTCTTGATATTCTTAGCGTATTTGCCACGTGTGGTGGTTGAACCTTCTGCCAGCAGCGCATTCCCGGCAAGGGCGGTCATCGCGACACGATACTGGCCTCCGTTGGCTTCCCAGTACCCCTGACGACGTTGTTCTCTCGCCAGATATCCCAGTGCGTTTGTCACCGCCTTCTGAAGCTTGGGATCACGGGTTTTCGCGAATGTAGATTCCGTGACAGGCAGGAGTACGCAGCCAGTGATCAGTAGGAAAGCCAGAACTCTTCGCATGAGGTTCTCCCTCGATTAAGAGGTTCCAATTCCAGTCACATGATCAGAATTGGTTTAAAGAGATGCCCTGATCATCGCGCAACCAGAGCGTCCCGGGGTTTAAGCATCGTTTATTTATCAACCCATTCAACGGGCTGTGGTTCAATTTCGTCTTTCGGTCTATTGCCTGTGTCAGCGCGTCCACTGCCTTCAAGACGGCTGATAACGCGGACAGTCATATCATGATCACAGAGAATTTGACAGCTCAATCGGCATCCGGACAATTCCCGGGCTTCGAGCGTAGTTTTTTCTGCGACGGTCATCTGATTCGGTTCACCCTCTATAAACTCGACACGACATGTCGTGCAGCGACCTGCGCCACCACAAGCATGTAATTGATCGACGTGAGCATTATCGGTTAAGGCCAGTACCAGCCGTTTCCCCGATTCCACTTCGAACTCTCCTACATTTTCAACAGTCAGTTTCGGCATTATTTCCTCAATGTGATATGGGGTTCTGTATTTGTGATTTCATCTTGAATCAGTGTACAATGTTCCCTTAAAGTGCTTCCGTCAGTAAGGACTCAAGTCATTATAGGCTTGAAGCACACCTATTTTAAGTCGGCATTACAAATTCTCTTTCGGGATGTGAAACCGTTAGTACAGGGCAGGGGGCTTTGCGAACCACTTTTTCCGCCACACTACCTAGTAACATGTGTTTAATCCCGGTTCGGCCGTGGGTACCAATGACAATCAGGTCGATTTCTGCCTGTTTCGCATAACGGATAATTTCGAGAAATGCGGGGCCGACACGCACTTCCCGCACCACTTCCAAGTCCTCGGTTCCCGGCAGGCCAGGCATCTCTTCCAGTTGTTTTTTAGCCAAATTCTGCATGTCTGATACGAGATCATTCATGGAAGTCCCCATCATGTTTGGTTCCGGGAACATCGCGACAGCATCTTGAACAACATTCAGCAGATGTAATTTTGCGTCAAATCGTTTGGCTAATTCACAACCATAGAGCAGGGCCTGCTCGCCAAATTCACTAAAATCGGTAGGGACGAGAATGTTTTTGAGTTTAATCATGGGGTTCCTCCTGGCTCAAGTAATCCTGATTCAGTCGATCTTCTCTTATTGTAGTAAATCTGATGACCTGTTTCCGAGTTACCGGTAGCGGTCTTGTGCAATATTCTTCATTAATCTCTTACGACTCGCTTTCGGCAAGCGAATATTATTATCAGGAATAATCATTAAAATTTGACTAATTCCTAAGCAGTGAATTATCTTAAAAACTGGCTTTTCAGTGATTTTCCACACTTTGAACCTGGTAATAAACAGTACGACCGTTAGAGAACGAAAAATAGAATTATCAATCACGACACTTTTATTTATGAGAAATCGTTTTAGCAAGAATAAACGGATGGTTGTTGAACCTATTCTAACTGATTCATCACTTTGATATATCAGAAAGCGGCAGATTTAACCGATTTTTATTCCGTGTGCCATACCACATTTTGAGAGTTTGTCAAATTGGAATTGTGGTATTTGAAAATGGTGCCTGTCGCACGACACGGAAAGAGGAAATCAAGATGACAATGCCATATAAAAAAACAGTCTCGTTATTTGCCTGCTTACTTTCATTGACGGGATCATATGGCTGTCAGTCTGCCCAGCAGAAGGTGTATCAGCAGGCCGCACGCCCCAGTACAGAATATCAGGCGGCTCCCTATAGCCAAATGGAACCCAGTCATCCGGGATCAGGAAAGTTTTTTAATGAGCCGGCTCCCGCTCCGGTCGATAATAGTTTTCCTCCTGCAGCACCACCGAGCTTGAATGTGCCTGTGCCTGAAAAACAGACCAATAATGGTGGTCCTCTGATTCAGAGAACTTCTCAGGAAGAAGTTGCTGAAGATCAGGAGTACTTTAAATCGGTCTTTAGTTCTGAGCCGGTCGAGCCTGCTCAGAAACATCTGGGGCTCGTACCTCGCTATTCGACAGTCTCCTCATCTGTTTCAGAGAAAGTCAAACAGATGAACGGGAAGGTTAAAGGTTTCTATTCCAAAATGAAATCGCACGTGAAAACGCCTGAATGGATTCGAAAAGTTTCAGGCAGTCATGTTGTTGTCCAGGAAGAAGAGGTATTTTGTACTGATATGTCCTGCATTGAAACGGCACCAGTATTTGAGGAACTTCCCGCTGAGTCAGTGCCTGTTGACTCAGATCCTGTAGGACCACAGCCCGTAATTCCTCAGCCAAAACAACTCCAGCCTGAATTCCCTCAACCGGAACCGCAGGAAAAGAACAATCTTCCACGACTGCCCCCGCCGGGAGAAACAACTCATTGGGATAATAACTGGAGAGTTTCCGCTACACTGGAACAACTTCCCGTCGATAACTACTCAACATCAGAAGATCAACTCGAACAGTGGCCTCATTCGAAACAACGCATGCAGTCGAATGCCCAGGCATTTCAATTGAAAAAAACGGTCCCCGTTTCCACGCCTCAGTTCATCCCGAATGAACCACAGCAGAAACATCCCAGTCAATTGACTGTCCCAGCCATGATTTCTCAGGAACAGTCTGGTCCGATTCGGAAAATCGGCCTGCAGAATTCGCAGAATGCAAAAAATTCCGCAACTTATTCTCCCTACACGCCACTGCCGGCCAGAGCGACATCGCGAACGGGATATTAAGTCGAACGATTTAAGGTGGGTCGTAGCCACCCGGGTGAAAAGGATGACAGCGGCAGATCCGCAGGATTCCTTTCACGCTCCCTTTTACGGCTCCATATTTCTGGACTGCCAGAATAAAGTATTCGCTGCAACTCGGGTGAAACCGGCAGTGTCCTCCCAGAATATAGCGAAACGTCTTCTGATAAATTCGCACCAGTCCGATCAGGATGAAGGCTGGAACTTGGTACAGAAAACGGAAAATGTGCAAAGCAATCTGTTTCATCCGCTTTGCTTTTGCTCCAGACGGCGGTTAAGTTTCTGAGAAAGTCGCTTGAGCGAACTCTGATACTGTTTCAGGTCAGCTTCGACGGTAGGTCGGGGTATGGCAATCAGATCTAATCCTTTTGGGAGTTGATGCTGAATAAGTCGAAAGGCTTCACGAATCAGTCTTTTCTTGCGGGCCCGTTTGATGGCGTTTCCATTTTTCCGGGAGACACTGACTCCCAGACGGGTCTGGTTCAGTTCATTTCGTACCGCAAACAATAGCAGACATTGATCTCCGGCTCGCTGCCTGGCGGAATAGATCGTGGAAAAATCCTGCTGGCTGCGTATTCTTTTCGTGTTTGGAAATCCGAATTGTTTCACCGGAAAATTCTGCCTCCCACAGGCGTCATAGAAATAGTTATGCTTTAGGCGGCTCTTCTTCGACCTGCTCAGAATCGTCAGAATTATCTGGTGCTGGTTTCGCGGAATTCTGCTGGTCAGGATGTGTCTGTGACGGATAAGGTCTTCGGATCATGCTGCGAACAGAGTGACCAAACAGGGATGTGAAAATCAAAATGCCAATCCCGGTTCCTGCCAGAATCCAGACAATGAGGATTAAAACTCCCAGTTCCCGCGGTCGCTCGTCTTTCTTTTTGTCATTTGCTTGCTCATTTTCCCCCTGCTCAGACTCACCAGGTACATCGACCCCTGTTTGTTGACTGGAATCGACGGTAGCAGAACCAGCTTCCCCGTTCTGCTGTGCAGACAGGTCAGCGACCGGCATGCTGATGAAGAACAGCAAGAGCATCAGGAAACACAATCGATGTCGCTTTTTCTCACGCTGGAGTAATGTTTGCATTGAGATCACCATGCTTTCGACCGAGGGGCTTCTTGATTGATTTGCTCATAGAGCGAGCGATCCTGCTCACTCAGGTCTTTGGGAGCTACAATTTTGATAGAACAGATCTGATCTCCCGGTTGTTTGGTTTTCTGATCGGTGATTCCTTTTCCGCGAAGTCGTAGTTTCGTTCCGCTGGAGGTTCCCGGTGGTATCGTAACGGTGACTTCGCCTTCGGATAACGTGGGGACGTCGACCTTAGCACCTAAAGCTGCTTCAGGAAGTGTGATAGGAACTTCCAGCAGCAGATTGCTGCCATCCCGTTTGAAATAAGGGTGATTTCCGACTTTGATCGTGATCAGTAAATCACCCGGAGGACCGCCGTGAATTCCAGGGCCTCCCTGACCGCCCAATCTGATCACTGATCCGTTATCGACTCCAGCTGGGATTTTGATCGTCAACCGTTCGGAAGAACTCCCTTTCTGAAGTGTGACTTCGTGCTGACCGCCGACTGCTGCCAGATGAAAAGGAATTTCGATCTGAAGTCGTTTTGACTCTCCCTTCTGGGGCCGCGGTTGTGCACGTTTGCCTCCGCGGAATGCACCACCAAATAAATCGCCCAGGTCAATCCCGCCACCGCCGAACAGATCTTCCATATCAACCGGGCCGGCTCCACCGCCAGACTGGTAGTAGCCGCCTCCTCCGGGACCTGCCTGCTGGAAGGAGTGGCCAAACTGATCGTATTGCTTGCGCTTATTCTCGTCGCGCAGAACTTCGTATGCTTCTTGAACTTCTTTAAATTTCTGATCCGCTGATTTATCATCAGGAGCCATATCAGGGTGATATTTTCGCGACAGTTTTCTGTACGCTTTTTTAATCTCATCAGCGCTGGCGCTGCGGGATACCTCCAGAATATCGTAATAGTCTCGTTTGTTCATTGATTCGAAATTCGTTATAAGTACCAGGCATCAAAATAGAGTTTGCAGATCGAATTTGTTTCGGGAAATCTGAAAACAAGGTGTTTCCACGAGAACTCCGAAAATCAACTGCCCTATACCATCAGGCATCAGGTTTCAGTTGAATCGATTTATTGACTGACTCGAGCTGGGAGCATTCTACGTTTGAATTTGACTGGTTTTCAAGTTAGGTCTGTCTATAACTCCTTATTATCAGTTCTTTTATTATGAGAAACCGAATCAAATTGATTCATTGATGGAACTGATCTGCGTAGAATAACACAGACACTTTGAAGGCCGGAATGAATCGACTCACTGGAAAACAGCCTAAATGTTTAAATTTGCCTTGCGAAACCTCCTGAGCCGCGCTTTACGTTCTTTTTTATGTTTGATGGGATTAACCATTGCGATTGCTGGCATGGTGGGATTGTTTTCCATTGCTGGTGGGCTGGAAGATACCGTTTCTCAGACATTTGGTAAAATATCGGGGATTGTCGCGATGCAACCCGGTGCGCCAATCCCGTTGTTCTCCCGGATTCCCCGATCATGGGGAACTGAGATTGAAGAGATCGCTGGTGTGTCGATTGTAAATCCGGAAATCTGGTCCCGCGTCAATATCATTGAGGGCAAGCCGGTTATCAGTCCGCCTCGATTTCTATTTGGAACAGATCTTCCCACCCGGCTACAATTAAAAAAAGGCATCTATCGTGAAGGCATCTATGCGGGTCGGTTTTTAACCCTGAAAGACCGGGGGAATCTCAATACGGTGATCAGCCGCCAGATTGCAGAACAGCACCAGAAGCAGGTCGGTGATCAAATTGAGGTCAACGGTCAACAAATGACGATCGTCGGTCTTTACGAATGCGGCTCGATTCTGCTTGATGTGGCGATCATTCTGGACATTGATGTTGTACGGGATATCACACGATTCGATCCACAGACTGTCAGTTGTTTTTATATTGAGCAGTCCGGAGATCTCAAAAATGAGGTGATTGTGAAAAATATCAAAGACCAGTTTCGGGATCGGGAACTGGCTTCCTGGCAACCAGCGTCTTTGGCATTAGCCAATGCATCACAATCCAACATCCTCAAAGACTTAGTCAATGCCCTCGATCAGGGGTTAAAGGGAGCCTCGGAACAGGGAGTGTCGAAAAAAGAGGACCCTGGGAAGCAGTCGTCCTCTCCCAGAAAAGCCCCAGTTGAGACCACGAAAGCGAAATCAGATGAACATCCCAGTGCATTGGAAGTAAGGGCGGCTTCCGACTGGGGAGACCGGCTGGAAACATTTACTGCCGATCTGGATATCTTTCTGGGATTGATGACCGGGATTGGGATGTTAATCGCCATGCTGAGTATCATCAATACGATGTTAATGAGCGTGATGGAACGAATTGTGGATTTTGGGATTCTCAAAGCGAATGGCTGGTCCAATCGGGATGTGATGCTGCTGATCACCTCCGAGAGTTCGCTTTTAGGAGTCACTGGCGGAGTTCTGGGAGGCATCCTGGGATTAGTCGCCATCGCAATCGTGAACTGGAAATTTGCCAGTCAGGTCCATCTTTATGCCAGTCCGGGATTACTTCTGTTTGGTGTTGTCTTCAGTACGCTGCTTGGCATTCTTGGTGGGCTGTATCCTGCCTGGTGGACCACTCGGATGACACCCATTGATGCAATCCGACGTGGTTAAAATTAAATACATCTAATCTGGAACGTGTTAGCAGAAAGTTGACTACAGATGATCGAAGTTCGCGATGTAACGAAAATTCACCAGAGCGGCGAAACAGAAGTGCGTGCGTTGCAGGGCGTGAGTTGCCGTTTTCCCGGGCAAACATTTTCGTTTATCCTGGGACCATCGGGAAGCGGAAAAAGTACGTTGCTTTATCTGATGGGGGCGCTGGATGCTCCTTCGACAGGCGAAATCTTTGTGCAAAATCGATCATTGTCGACATTGAATCAAACCGAACGTGACACCTACCGCCGCGAAAAAGTCGGGTTTGTCTTTCAGAGTTTTAATCTATTGAAAAACCTGAATGCATTGGAAAATGTACTTGCCCCGTATTTGCCTCAGGGAGTGACAGCCGAACAGAAACAGCATGCTGAAGATCTGCTGAAACAGGTGGGGTTAGGCCAGCGGATTACGCATCGTCCGAATCAATTATCCGGTGGAGAGCAACAGCGGGTGGCGATCGCCCGTGCTCTGTTAAAACGGCCTTTATTGATCCTAGCCGATGAACCGACGGGGGAGCTGGATACTAAAACCGGCGCGGAAATTTTTAGTTGTCTGCGCGACATGAGCGAACAATATCAAACAACCGTCGTGATCGTGACACACGACGAACGCTATATCAGAGAGACCGATTATATTATCAGGTTACGCGATGGGAAAATTGCGGATGAGAATAGAGCAGAATAAAATACAAAAACAGCTACGATTCGGGATTCAGGAATCGTAGCTGTATGGAAAGCCGACGATGCGGTTTTCTGGTTTATATTTTCTGAACTGAATCAGACAGTGTCAATTTTTCCGTCATGCGATTTGCGAAAACCGGGGCCTGCCTCTTCAGGGGGAGTGGCATAAACATTCAGACGCACAATTTCCAAATCAGCCAGATGGCCTTCAATTGTGATGTAGGCGGATGCTGGGGTACTGGCAACGGCTGCTGCTGAATCTTCCTGATAATGGAAGTGGAAGCGATTGACTGACTCAAATCGGTCCAGCAGCTGTAGCAGGTCGAACTGAAAGCTGGCAGCGATATACTGGCCGTCGCGTTGTCCACCAACAATCTCCGTGCTACCCAGGAACAGGCCGACTTCCCAGCATTCTTCAGTGAACTGACAGTCGAAGCCAACCCGACCTACTTCATCATGCGGATTGAAGATGTCAGCGACCTCGTCCACAAAGCTACTGAGCCAGGAAGGACGACAATTGATATTTGTTTGATCTGAAGCAAAGTTTTCCATTTGTTTCATCAGGTGTTGAATCGGCAAGTGTGAATGGGCCAACGTTGTTTCTCCATCTCAATCTCTTAAGGTCTCATAGTGGTTGTAAAGCAAGCAATTTCGTGAGCGATTACGATCTTGTTCTGTAGAGTTAAATATCGGGGAATTTCATGGAACGGCCACACATCAATTCTGCTGTTCTCCTGAGATGGCCCGTATCTGTGTCTGTGAGTGCAAAATTGCCGAACCGGCCTGTCGCACCATTCCCTCTACTTGCCGGGGCCGTATTGATCAGTCCGATTGTGTTGCCTGTCAGGGAGTCGATTCAAGTTGGATTATGCCAGTTCGAGACCTGAAATATTTTGTGAAATTTCGGTTTGAGACATTTGAAATTGAAGTTGAGTGAAAAAATACGAAAACGGATTAAAATACGAAAAAAACATGTTCTTTTGTGGACAGAATTCAGTGGCACCAGGGATTCAAGGCAGTGGTTTGACAGTTCACAGAGGTCACTTACAATAAGACCAGACTAATTCTGTTTTCTGGTCAAACTGCAATCTCTTTGATGAGATTGATTTTAGAATACAAATTTGCATCCGTTGATGTATCAAGAAGGGTTAAAGGTTTACTGTGGAAGGTGCCGTTCGAAAAGCTGCTGTGTTGATCGAGGCGTTAAGCTGGATTAGAAGATTTCGTGGGCGCTATGTTGTGATCAAGCTCGGAGGCAGTGCCCTCGAAGAAGAGTCCGCCGTCAAAGCGTTTTTGACCGACGTGATCTTTATGCGCACGGTAGGCATGCACCCGATTCTTGTGCATGGTGGCGGGAAAGCCATCAGTAAGGCAATGAGCGAAGCCGGCATTGAACCCCGGTTTGTGCATGGACGACGTTATACCGATGAAAACACACTGGAAATCGCCACCGATGTCCTCGCCAATCAGATCAGCGAGTCACTGGCTCAGGAAATTAGATCCCAAGGTGCGAAAGCAGAACCGCTCCATTTTGGGACACGGAATTGTCTTAAGGGAGAGCAACTGACTCTCCAGGCGGAAGATGGTTCTACTATGGATCTCGGGCATGTTGGTTTTGTAACGGACGTAGACCAGGAACTCCTGGCGGAAATCTGCGAATCGGATGCAATTCCCGTGATTCCGTCTGTTGCTCTGGATCAATCAGGACAGAAACTAAACGTCAATGCAGATACCGCTGCTGCTGCCCTTGCCCGTATTTTGAAAGCGGAGAAGCTGGTCTTTTTGAGTGATGTACCGGGCATTTTTCTCGATCGGAATGATCCCGAGACGCTGGTCTCCCACCTGGAAACCGAGCGCTGTCGGGCTCTCATTGCGGATGGCACCATTGATGCCGGCATGGAGCCCAAGGTCGATGCGGCTCTGGAAGCGCTGGCAAGCGGAGTCGGCAAGGTTCACATCGTTGACGCCCGGCTTCCGCATTCGATTCTGCTGGAAATTTATTCCGATAAAGGGATCGGGACCGAAATCGTCAAATAGGGATTTTAATTGCCGGTCTGCGGATTTTCCGGCGTGACGGCTTCTACTTGATTCGATCCGGAAAACCGGATCTCCGGGTGCCTGATCATGCCGCCCCAGTGCGCGGCGATGGTCCAGAAAACGGCCATTGAAATCGTGCCGACCACAATCAGCGATCGCTGCCAGCGGGGAATGGTTTCCCCCTGAAATCGTTGAATCAATGCATTGCCGACAATCATCGATAAAACGACCATCGCCAGCAGGCAGGAGCGTGCCAGGATAGCGTGAAATTCGACAATTTCCTTCTCGACGTTGTAATGTGCTTGTAACAGCTCATACGCGGGAGGACCAGAAAAGTAGGCCACTGTTGCCAGCAGCAGAATGGTCAGTAGCAGCCAGCAACAGATTTCAAACAGACGGTCATCGCGCAACAACCGTGCCAGGACAAATAAAATCGACAGACCCCAGCATCCCACTATGGGGACGTGGACTGTGATAAGATGGATTTGGGCCGCGTTCATTGTCGACCTGTCTTGATTGCTTCACTGGGATCAATTCCCTGATCGACCTGACTGTAATCCAGCTCACTCCCCCCCATACTGTGGGGAATCAGATAACAGACTGTCATCACGATTGAAGCAGTGAAGACAGCAATCCGCATGATGCCCGTCACTTTTTTGTACGGATTTAAACCGATCACCGAGCAGGCAAAGACCCAGGCCAAAAACATGAACAGCATTTTATTATCAGTCCAGTCACCTCCCAGCGGAAATCCGGTCCAGTATTCTCCGAAGGCATATTTTTGAACCATGGGGCCTAAAATCATTCCGCCAACCGTCATGCCACATAAGGTGACCCAGGCCAGCTGACGCATATTGTAAGGAGCAAAGAGAGCGGCCAGACCGGATCGCATGCCTAACAGGATCGAAAAAATCATCAACGAGATGTGAGGGATCAAAACGCCATCCGGGACGGGATCCTTGAAGCGAATCAGGACAAATTCATCATCCTGTGCTGGGAAACGTCGTTCTTGCCCGCCGCTATCACTATAAATCTTCGCTTCGATATAGTATTCCAGTTTGCCCGCCGCTGGCTGTTTGGGAAGCGCACCTTCCAGTTTGTACTGTTCTCCTTCCTTGACTACCGTCATTGGGACAGCCGTGAATTCATCAGTCGTGCGATACCGTTTGTAGAATAATGTCGCCGATGGTTCTGGTTCGGATAAGGGGGCCGGTAATTCAACAATCGCATCAGCCGTGGATTCATGTGTACGAATGAGCTTAGCGGTGATTCCGTCATCCACCCGGATTTTCATAGGATAGGTCGGCCCTGTTGCCCGCTGATAAATCATCGCAGAAGCGGCCAGAATAAATGCCAGAAACCAGAGACCGCTCCGTTTGAGCAGGCTGGGTTTAGGCGGGAGCGTGGGGGCTGCTGTAACTTCTTGTATTGTTTCAGCTTCGGTCTGGTCTGAATCCTGAGTTTCTTCCATGGGAGACCCTTTTTTCTCAATCATTGGGAATTCAATATTCGTAGTGTCTTATAAGCAGACCACGATTGCAATTCTATACTCTCTCTCGGTACGATCAAATAGTACAGAAATGTAATAAAACCTGCCTGTTTGATACGCTCTTTTCCATTAGAGCTCCGTATTTATCCAGTTCGAAATTCCGATATGACCCCACGAGTTGCCGCTTTAACCTGTCACAGTAAGAAACCACATGGCTGTACTTACAAACAGAGAGCAAAAATCCGACTGGTGCTGCTCTCTTGTCTGGTGCTACTTTGTAGTCTCGGCACCCCCAAAATCGGCGAAGCACATCCGATTTCCGTCAGCCAGGAGAATGTCTACGTCACTCGCGACAAGGTGATGCTCTCGATGCAGATTTACGTCGAAGATCTGTACTTTTTTCAGAAGCTGGAACCAGACAAAGAAAATATCGTCTCTGCTGATAAAATCAAAAAAGCCATCGAACAACACAAACAGTTCCTGCTGGATCGGCTGATCGTACGGGATATCAACGGCGAGAAATTAAAGGGAAAAGTGGTCTCGGTTGATGATTCTTCGATCAAACCTCAAGGCGTCGCGATGTCGGACCTGATGCTGTTTACGCTGGTCTTTCAGATTGAATATCCACTCGCCAAACCACCCGAATTTTTGACGTTCAGTCAACAGTTAATCGATTCCAATGCTGGCTTTCCCGCGATGGTGCAGTTTAATCTCAAGCAGGAAGGTTCTGAGACTCCCTATGCGGTCTCGATGAAACCGCGGGAGCCACAAACGATTCGTTTTAACTGGGACAGTCCTCCTTTAGCTCCGGATGCTTCCGAAGCTGACTGGCAGAAGTGGCTCAAAGAGCGTCGGGAGGAGACGTTGGGCATTACCAGTTATGGCACCATCTATTCGTTTTTGTATATTGAAGATTTTGAAATCCGACACGAAATTCTGATTCCGCTGGCAACACTTGAATCATTCTTCACCCTTGAACGCAAAGAAGACGATTTCCTGTCTGTCGCGGAACAGGAAGCGTCGCGGGAAAAGATCGAACAGTTTTTTGCGAAAGCGAATCCGATTGAAATTGACGGCATCGTAGTGAAACCTGTCATTTCGCGTCTCGATTTTTATAGTCTCGATTTTCGGGATTTTGCTAAGCCGGCAGAAAAAAAACGGGTCAGTGCTGCCAATGCCCGCGTCGGAATCATTCTGAATTACAGCACTAAAGGGACTCCCGAAAAAGTCAAAGTGACCTGGGACATGTTCAATCGGAGTGTCTGGAGTGTGGAGTCGGTCTGCTTTGCCTTTAATCAATCTTATAGACCGGTTTTTTCCAAACTGGAACGGAACAGTGTTTTTGAATGGACCAATCCGGGCCGTAAAGTCAGCCTGGATGTCAATCCCGTGGCAGTCAGTCTGCAGCCCCGTTCGCTCTGGTCGATTCCCCTGATCAGTGCGGTCGGCCTTCTCTTATGCTTTGCCGTCGCTTTGAGCCTGTTCCGAAAAACACCATCGCGCCGGAATACATTGATTGTGGTTGTTGTTTTGTTTGTTGCTAGCCTGTTGTGTTGGCCGTTTTCGCGCGTCACCTTTGCCAATCCTCTGGAGCCGATTCCTCAGATACCCGCTGAGAAGGCGGAAGCCGTTTTCAAAACGCTGCATAAGAATATTTACCGGTCGTTCGATTATCACACTGAAAGTGATGTCTACGATGCCTTGGCAAAAAGTGCAGACGGCTCCTTCCAGGAAACATTGTACCGCCAGATTAACCAAAGCCTGAAAATGCAGGAGCAGGGGGGGGCCGTTTCGCGTGTCACCGATGTGCAATGGGAGACGGTCCAGCCGGAAACGGAACTGACACAAGAAAATCAGACTACGCGTGATGAACGCAGTTTTAACGTCAAGACAACATGGACAGTCGCAGGTACGGTCGAACATTGGGGCCATATTCACACGCGCACGAATCAGTATCAGGCAATTTTTTATCTGGAACCGGTAGAAGATGTCTGGAAACTCACTGGCATGAATCTGCTGGATGAACAGCGATTAAGGTTTCAGACCAGCTTACGTGAAGTGAATACGGAAGAAAAAAACGATCCAAAAAAAGTAGAGAGCCCCCCAAAAAAATCACCAAAAACCAAGTCAGCTGATTCGAGTTCATCATGATTCAGATGCAACAACTCAAATTCAGTTATCCTCAATCCCCATTTCGATTGAGCATTCCCGAACTGGAGGTCAAAGACGCCGAAAAAGTCGCCGTGGTCGGACCCAGTGGGTGTGGTAAGACAACACTGCTGAATTTGATTTCCGGCATTCTGATTCCCGAGCAGGGGACATTGATTTCCTGTGGGATTGACTTGAAAACACTCAACGACAGCCAGCGGCGCGCGTACCGCATTTCCAAAGTCGGTTTTGTCTTTCAGGAATTTGAGTTGATCGATTATTTGAATGTCTATGAAAACATTCTGCTACCGTATTTCATCAATTCGACACTGCAACTGGATGAAGGTGTGCAGCAAAGGGCACGTGAGCTGGCGACTTCCATGCAGATCGATTCGTATTTTAACTCACGCATTGATCGCATCTCGCAGGGTGAACGGCAGCGAGTAGCGATCTGCCGGGCACTCTTGCCTCAGCCACAGATTTTGCTGGCTGATGAGCCCACTGGAAATCTCGACCCGACTAATAAACGGCTCATTCGTGATCTGTTACTCGAACACGCCACGAAAACCAATGCCACTTTAATCATGGTGACTCACGATGATCGCCTGCTGGATCAGTTCGAACGTACCATTGATATCGAACGTTTTCACGAAATGGTGGAAACGGCATGAATGGGATCCTCCGACTGACATT
Organism: Gimesia fumaroli; assembly: GCF_007754425.1. Lineage (NCBI taxonomy): Bacteria > Pseudomonadati > Planctomycetota > Planctomycetia > Planctomycetales > Planctomycetaceae > Gimesia > Gimesia fumaroli. The sequence goes on along the minus strand of NZ_CP037452.1, from coordinate 4,996,450 downwards.
ACGCTATTTAGCTTATAATAAGTTGAAAACGATCACGCTGGTTTTGTGTGTCTCGCTGGCGTTGCTCTTGCCAGTCTTGTTGCAATTTGGCGTGGCACAGTTCGAACAGGATCTGATGGCCCGAGCCCGTTCGACCCCATTGGTGGCAGGAGTCAAGGGAAGTCGTTTTGATCTTGCGCTACAAAGCATGTATTTCAGTCGTGCAGATCTGGAGCCGACATCGATGCGGGAAGTGGAAGCGATTCAGGAGACAAACTATGCACTCCCGATACCACTGGCACTCCGTTTTACCGCACAGGGATTTCCCGTTGTCGGAACGACTCTGGATTATTTTGAGTTTCGTGAGCGGGAGATCGCGAAGGGAACCCAACTGAAACGGCTGGGGGATTGTATAATTGGAGCCAATGTTGCTGAGAAACTTCAGTTACAACCCGGCGACAAACTGATGTCGGATCCGCTCAATGTGTTTGATCTATCGGGAAATTATCCGCTGAAAATGCGGGTCGTGGGAGTACTCGAAGAATCTGAGTCACCCGACGATGATGCCGTCTTTGTCGATTTGAAAACGGAATGGATTATCTCGGGCATCGGACACGGCCATCAGAGTGTCAATGCGGAAACCAGCAAAGATCTGGTCTTGAAGCAGGAAGATCAGACAACGATTGCGAACGCCGCCGTCCCTCAGTTTAATGAGGTGACCGATGAAAACTTGTCTTCGTTTCACTTTCATGGAGAGACTGATTCGTTTCCCATTTCCGCTATCATCGTGGTTCCCGTGGATCAAAAGTCGGAAGTCCTGCTGTTGGGCATGTATGATACGAAAGAATCACAGTTACAGTTGATTCGTCCAACCGAAATTGTCAATGAGTTGATGAGCATGGTGTTTCGCGTGAAGCAGTTATTTGATATGAATTCCTTGCTGGTTTCGATTTCCATAGGATTATTATTGGCACTGGTGTTTGTGCTTTCGCTGCGCTTACGCAAGCGGGAACGTCAAACAATGTTTCAACTGGGCTGCAGCCGATCGACGATCTGGAAGCTGCAGCTGACAGAAGTCTTCTTTATTTCAGCCGCCAGTCTGCTGGTTGTACTGGGCATTACCTTGATTGTCCGGGTTTACGCGGGGCAGCTGCTGCGTCTCTGGTTTAGTTAGTGATTTTGAATATGCAACGGACTATTTTGCTCTTGGTACTGTTTTCAGTGCTGACACTCTGTGCCTGTCAGCCATCCCCACGGTCAAAAGAAAAAAAGACGGCGGAAAATGAAACACCTGTTGTCGTGGTGGTGAACTATCCTTTGCAGTTCATTGTTGAGTCTCTCGTCGGCCCGGAATATGAAGTTCTTAATCCAGTGCCTCCCGACGCAAACCCGGAAACCTGGCTTCCCGATGATGTGATGATTCAGACAATCCAGCAGGCAGATCTGATTGTTACTAACGGTGCCAATTTTGCCGACTGGGTTAAGAAACTGTCGCTGCCCCGTTCCAAAGTCTTAAGAACATCGCTTTCATTGAAAGATGCCTTGATCACGGTTCCCGATTTTGAAGTGCACAGCCATGGGACCGGCGGCGCGCATTCCCACGCCGGGACCGTCGCCTTTTTCTGGCTGGATCCGGCTTTAATGGCGCGACAGGCAGAAGCGATTGCACAACGACTGATTGAGATAGATCCGCAGCAAAAAGAAAGTATCACGGCCAACCTCAAGAAACTGAAAGAATCGTTAAAGTCGCTGGGGAAAAAACTGGATCAACTGCAGGCGGAATTTCCCGGGTTACACTGGTTTTCCGAACGTCCCGTGTATCAATATCTGGCACAGCGGTGTGACTGGACGATGCATCATCTGCATTGGAAGCCGGGGGTGGTTCCTACCGAGCATGACTGGGACAAGCTGAAAACAATTCAGCAGGAGCACAAAATCTCGTTTCTAGTATGGGAGCATCAGCCGAAAGAGAATCGGGTAAAAGATCTCGCAGAACATGGTATTGCTTCGGTGGTCTTGGATCCACTGACTGGGAAACCGGCTCAGGGTGACTATGTGAGCGAAATGCAACGCCAGTTAGAACAACTGGAACAGTTCTTGAAGCAACATCAGTTAGAATCTGTTAAGTCAAAGAAGTAAGCGATGATCATTCGTCCGGAAGAACCTGAGGATATTGCCACGATCAGGCATGTAGAGAAACAGGCTTTCGGTCAACCTGCTGAAGCGGATCTGGTGGATCGATTAAGAACAGCATGTCCGGAGCAGATCTCTCTGGTTGTGATTATCGAAAATCAATTGGTGGGGCATATTCTGTTCACACCGGCAGTCATTGAATATGAGGACGGAGCAAAGCTCGGCGGTTTCGGGCTGGCTCCTGTGGCGGTATTACCCACCTTTCAGAAACAGGGGGTCGGGACAGCTTTGATTCAAGCCGGCCTGGAAGTGTTACAGGACCGAAAACAGTCTTTTGTGATCGTATTAGGACAGCATGAATTTTACCCGCGATTTGGCTTTCAGCCCGCTTCTCAGTATCAAATTACCTGCCAATTTGCGGGCGAAAATCCTGAGGCATTTATGATTCATCTCCTGAACAACAAAGGGTTTCAGTCGAAAGCAGGAGTCGCCCGGTATCATTCCGTATTTTACTCACTCTAATTCCTACGATTCGTCTTATTATACTGAAATTCTGTTTCAGGTTTCGGGAATTTGACTTGAACTCAGTTAAGAGAGTAGGAAGAACCGATGTAAGGTGTATAATAAAGCGTGACTCAGATCACCCAAATTGGAGGTGATCGTAGCGTTTTTCGAGCCCCTGGCGGATTCGTTGAAGACGCTTTCGTATCATGAAGGAGCGAGCTACCACAGACGTACTAATCCGAAAGGTTTTAATGATGCAAACAGCTTTACAGGTTTTGGATCGAGAGTATCTCGAAGCCCGTTGTTCCCTGTTGGAACTAGCCGCGACATTGGATCGCATTGATCGGGCCAGTGATGAAGAGGAATCCAACGATTTCAATGATTCCCGCTTGGATCTTCTGAATCAGGCGATCGCACTTTTGACAGAAAAAAGTCATCTGCCGAATCGGTCTGAACGAATGCTGCTCCTCTTTTCTGATCTGGACTAGATCAAGTTTTCAGAAAACGAATTTGGAGCGAGCCGACGCGAAATCCTCCCACCCGCTTACTTTTGAATAAACAGTGAGACGATCATGCAAATCATTCAACCCCATTATCATGCCATTGCAAGAACCGCACAAGATTACGAACGCATGGCGATGTCCGGCGTTGTCGCCGTTGCAGAACCTGCCTTCTGGGCCGGTTTTGACCGCCTGTATCCGGAAACCTTTCTGGATTACTTCCGGCAGATCAGCGAATTTGAACCGACGCGTGCCGCCGAGTATGGCATCAAGCATTACTGCTGGGTCGCCGTGAATCCCAAGGAAGCAGAAAATCCGGAATTGAGCCGCGAAGTGCTCAAGCACATGCCGGAATTTTATGAAAAACCGACTGTACTCGGCGTGGGAGAAATCGGCTTCCATAAGACCACGAAAAACGAAGAAGCGATCTTCGAAGAACAAGTGGAGCAGGCGATCAAGTATGACCAGTTGATTCTGATTCATACGCCGCACCTGCAGGATAAAGTGCGTGGCACAAAACGCACACTGGAAGTGTTATCACACATGAATGTGAATCCTGAGCGAGTCTGGATCGATCACGTCGAAGAACACACCATTCGAGAGCCTTTAGAAGCCGGCTACTGGGTCGGATTTACTCTGTACCCCGTCACCAAGTGTTCTCCCAAACGAGCCGTGGATATGCTCGAAATGTATGGGCATGAGCGAATCCTGGTGAATTCCTCTGCTGACTGGGGGCCCAGCGATCCCTTTACGCTGCAGCAGTGTGTGGTTCAATTCCGAGCCCGAGGATATTCGGTTCAGGATGCGATCGAAATCTTCCATAACAACCCCGCTCGTTTCCTGGGACAGAATCCGAAATTCGATATTAAACCCATTCAACTGGAAACGATTGAAGACGAGATCAGTTCGAATCTGGTTTAGCTTCGAGCGTTTTGGGGTAAATAATATAACAGGAGCCGCGATGTGAATAGCGGCTCCTGTTTTTTATGCGCTCATTTCTTTTTCGGACGAAATGCAACGAGCCGCGATTCATTAGTTTCCAGGTAAGGGCCTTCAAGCAGATCGATACAATAGGGGACAGCCGGGAACACCGCGTCTAGACATTCCTGAATCGCCTTGGGTTGGCCTGGCAGATTGATAATCAGTGAACCACCCCGAATGACTGCCGTTTGACGGGAGAGAATGGCCGTGGGAACTTTTTCCAGCGAGACTTTCCGCATTAGTTCCCCGAAGCCCGGCATCTCCTTTTCAGCCACAGCCAAGGTTGCTTCCGGCGTGATGTCTCGTTTCGCCGGACCTGTGCCTCCAGTTGTGACGATCAAACAGCACTGTTCCAGATCGGTGAGCTCTTGCAGGGTTTCGGTGATGGTATAAAGTTCGTCGGGAATGACGCGTGCGACAGGAGTCCACTCGCTGCTGAGAACTTCGGACAGATAGTCCACAATCGCAGGGCCACCCCGGTCTTCGTATTCACCTCGACTGGCGCGGTCGGAAACTGTCACGATTCCAATTTTGACATGATCTTTTTTAGACACGAAAGTCCTTTCCCAAAACAGGGTATGATTTGGGGTAATAATAATAAAATTGAATACAACTCAATAGAGTCACTGGAATTAAATTATCAGATTGTCTTCCATACCAGCGTTTGTTGCGATGAGAAATTCTCTGATTCAGCAGAGAGTTTAAAACCGGTGAAATTGAAATAGTGTCGCTGTCATTGATCTTCGTGTAATTTCATCAATGGTTGGGAAGTTTCTGTAAGATCTGTTACACCAATATTGGGATCGGAAGGATGAGTTGAGTCATTGAGTACAGCGCCACGCAGCCGAATCAGTTCCATGGCGGCATGTTGCCTGGATGTCACACCGGGTTGTGGGTAGAGTCCTCCTCCCAGAATGAGGGCTACCAGAATCAGAATTGCTACATGTTCTGACGTGCGTGCACGGAGCGAAATCGTTGCGGTATGCCGTGCTCCGGTAAAGACCCGAAAGTAGGCCTGTAAAATAGCAATACTATTCAACGCGGCGGCAATCACAACGGCTGTTCCGACCAGTGGATAGACTTCAATTGCCCCCTCTATAAGCAGTTCGGTTCCGATAAATCCGACCGTTCCGGGAAAACCGATTGATGCGAGTCCTGTCACCAGGAACAATGCCGCCAGTGTGGGGGTGTGATCGTAGAGTCCGTGGTATTTCACCAGAGAAATTCGTCCAATTCTCGCTTCGATAGAACGGAACGTCAAAGCGAATCCGGCCAGAGAAATTCCGACTGAAATCCAGACACATAATCCTCCTGTCAACCCGAGGGGAGTCGCCATTTCTAATCCGACCAGCACAAGAGAAGAATGGCTTAAAAACAGATAACAGAAGAATCGACGGGCTTCCCGTTGTACGAGTGCCATACCGGCCGCATAGACGGCTGTTGTCAAAGAAACGAGAGCGATTCCCTGTAGTGCCCAGTCGGGGGCTATGGGGAAAACCAGTCTGACCATAGCGTAGGCACCCGTCATCGGAGTTACAAACAGTAAGGCTGTTCCGAAGGTCACTTTTTCAAACAGATCTGTCATCCAGCAGTGTAGCGGAATGATGCCGCTGCGCAGCAGGGCGGCAGTGGTTAAAAGGGCTCCGGCAGTCAGTGAAATTGAATCACCGGCTTCACCGAAATGGGAAAGTGCTCCTCCGACAACCAGCAGAGCAATAAACAGTCCCATGTGCAATACATAGACGCGAGTTGAGAGATGATGGGCCTTTATTTCAAGATATGGTAGTATGGTTGCGACAGAAAGTAATGCGATGATCCCCCACGGCTCCTTACAACTCAAAGTAGCCAACAGGATGGCTTCGGATAGCAGCGCGCTGCTGAAAGGAAAGCGGTGCCCTTTGGTTTTCAGTGTTGAAAGAACTGTAAGCAGGTAAAGCAATGCCGCCAGAGGAAGTAAGGGAGCGCTCAGTTCGTCTATAATGAAGAAATCATTATTGAAGACCCAGTCAAAAATATTAAAGTGATCTCGAGCTTCAAATGTATTTAAGCTTTCAAAGTCAATCCATTCACAGACTGTAGTGAGGAATACGAGTCCGCAGATCAGGAGGCAACGCCGATAGGCAGTGTCACGGTCATGTGTCATTCTGATCCAAATTGCGCCAAACAGCAGAATCAGGATGGATAATTCCATCCAGGGCAGATGGAGTTCAGATATCATAAATATTCCTCCAGAGATTCCGTATGCGGTTTGATTTGATCCGATTTTCTGGATTCACCTTCTGAGAGAAAATTGGTCCAGCGGCGTTCCAGGCCATCACACATGCGGAACAGGGAAAGAAACGGATGCACGATTAATTGATTGCAGAGTATGTCCAGGTAGCCGCGTTCGAGCTCAAATCGATAAAGCCGAATCCGATAACGCCTGGGCATCACGCGAACCCATAAAGAGGGCTTTTGCGACAGGTGTGATCCAATGGCATTTTCCAGTGTATGATAATCATGCAATAATGTGGGAGCTCGGAGAAGTTGCAACGTTCGAAGGCACGCATGACCGATGATATGAATCAGCGCAATGTATCGAAATCCACAGCCAATCTCGACTACGATAATGCCGACTTGAGTCAGAGAGGCAAACGCCAGCGCACTTTTAATATCCGTTTGAACGCGGGCTACAAGGGTTCCAAAAATCGCTGAGATCAAACCCAGAAAAATAACCGCCAGTCGCAGTGTCAGCGAAAGTTCAAGAATCGGACTGACACGCAATAGTAAATAGGCTCCAAGATGGACGGAAAGTGAGCCATAAAACACGGCACTGGATGGGGTCGGTCCTTCCATCGCGCGGGGAAGCCAGCCGGAAAATGGTACCAATGCTGATTTTCCGGCTGCGGCAACGAGTAATAATAACCCGACTAACAGGGCATGTTGTTCGGAAATCGTAGCGTGCCCATCCGGCCATGAGCCCGTTCCCATCAGTCCATCAAAATCACCTGCCCCGGTCAAATGATGTAACATCAACGCCGCGATCAGAAATGCAGCATCTGAAATGCGGTAAATCGACCAGATCCGCAGACCATTGCGAACAGGATTGAGTCGCTCGTGAAAAAAAGCGACCAGTAACGCCGAAGACAAACCGACGAGTTCCCAGCCGAAAAAAAGTGTTTCGATTGTACCGGCCAGTGATGAAACAATCATACCCAACAGAAAAATAGCGTAGCAGACAAAGAAGCGATTATAACCTGATTCACGATGCAAATAGCGACTGGCAAAAGCACCGATCGTTCCGCAGAGAATAAATGATAGAATACAAAAAGGAATTGACAATCGATCAAAAATAAACTTCAGGTGGAAATGAAAGTGTTGTTCGGGGATGACTACCCAGTTTCCGAGTTCGATTGGAACATACCGGATATCGAGTGTAAGCATCAGTCCCAGAATGGCAATCGAAGAAAACAGTCCGATCATCACCATCGTTTGAGTGGCACGCGCCATCAGGCGTTCCCCAATTGGCCGATCAATCAGCGAAGTTACGCCGAACAGCGCTAAGAGTAAAGCAGGGCTGAGCACGACACAGACGCCAAGAAAATGAAATACTGCTTCAGAATTCATCGTTATTCAGTCATTTTGTTAAAGATTAAGAGGAACAGGAGGGCATTCATCAAGACGAAATCTCATGCGTTCGAATGGACGCAAATCCGAGGTGATCGCGCCAGCCTCGATACCAGGCGATGGATGAGTCTACTACAGGAAGTTCTTTTGTTTGCGGTTTGTAGACTTCAAATTCTCCGTTACGGAAAAGATGAATTTGCGATGTTTCAGTATTGAGGACCGCCAGTTGAACCCAGTTTCCGTTTACGAGCTGAGCAATGGCAGGGTTGTTTGCGATAATCCGCTGCATGGCTTCTTTTGTCGTTTCAATCACAAAGAGCAAGCGGACCGGTTCATGGATTTCGACCATTTGCCAGGGCAGGCCGGGACGCAGGTCGCTGGCAGCTCCATCCATTACGCCCAGTAATGAAGTGATATTGTGAGCGAGTTTTGTTCCGCAACCGTATCCCGTCGAATCTACATAGGAAAAATAGTATTCAAGGTTAATACCGGCACAAACAGGGATGACGGCCTGCAGTAATCGTTCCAGAATCGAACTGTTGGAATCATCCAGCGTCGGGTCATAAGATGTCAAAAACGCACGGCGATCCAGATACAGTCCACGACTCCACTCTCTGCGGCCTACGAAGCACAATGAATTTGTAGCATGACCATACTCCGGTCGTGTCTGTGAAAGATCTTCTGCACGACCTTCGACGTGCCGCAGTGCATCGGTTACAGAGAGCTGAAGTTCTGCAGATTCAAAACGTCGACAACGTTCATGAGCGCTGTGAGCTCGGGCTTCATTGAGATCCTTTTCAGCGCTTTCGAACAATGCACGTTGTGAAAGGGGAAGACGATCCAGATCATACCAGGTGATGCTGTCATCGCATGTGTTATGATAGCATCCGACAAAGCTGGTGTCGTCGGGTATGACCAGACTCTGATCCGAAAGAATACGCCTCACGCGGGGATCATTTGCCATTTGTGCAAAAGCCCGTGCGTTAGGACCCCCACGACCCCCACCGCATGCTCCACAATCATGAGCGGCTTCGTGAGGGTTGTTGAGACTGGCAGAACCATGCCCGCAAATGATAACCAGCGGCGAGAACCGTTCCGGTTTCGATAGCCCCAGAGCTCTTAACCCACCTTCAACGATTTTGACCATTTCGTCAATCGAATAACCAAGTTGGTCTTTTTTCGGTCCCGGTTCGAGACCGATCCGTTCCAGACGCAATTGTGTACTGGGAGGCTCAACAATCCGATCAAACATACGACGGATTTGAGCTGTTGTTCGTGGGAAAAGAATTCTGGCGACAAGCGGAAAGGCTGCGAGTGAACCCAGCAGCCCCGTCAACAATCCTCCGATGAATGTTCGGGTTCCTATGTGCGCCTGATGCGTTGCCCGTCCAATCCGCCGCCGTGTCTCGGCGCGCCGCTTGCTGACTTGTGTGAGAGAATAGAGCGTTTCTTCCTGGACGTAGTGAATCGGTTTGATGTTCACCGGACAGAGCGGAGTGTAGTGTGCATCGGCGGCACCACGGTAGTACATGGCGACGCCGAAGAAACCTGCGATTCCGAAGGTCTCACATTCAGGGGCAATTTCTTCCAGATGTCTGCGGAACGATTCTTCGCGTTCGTCAATACAGCAGACAACCTGATAGGCAGGATGCTCTGATTTCAGGGAATCGGTATCAGCTTGTTGTGTGCGATTCCGGGCAGAGTGAACAGCGACTGCGTCCAGAGTTTCATTGCGATATTTTCGTTCGAATGCCAGTTGATAAATGCGCCGGCGTTCCAGGCTTGAAAACAATTCAATCTCTTGAATGAGAGTTGTCCACTGTTCACAGGAAAGATGCAGAAGATCCTCAGGATTCCAGCCACGGACCTGAGCGAGTTGGAAAATCGTAAACGCGCGCTGATTGGTCTGGCAAATTTTCTGTTTACTGATTCGATCGAGTAACTCATTTCGTATAGTATTCAGTGGTCCTTCTGAGTCTAACGAATTCTGCATCAGATATTCGACAGCCAGTCGATCAAGAATCAGCCGTACTGCAAGAAATTCAATCAGGCTGCCTGGAGGAGCAGTATGTGGCATCCATTCGGCATTAGTTTCCATCTGCCAGACCATACCGGCCCAACCCCGCAAGGCAAGGAGTGTCTGAGAGAGGAAGTCTTCCTGGTCTTCGTCGGCGACTCCCAGCAAGGAAAGCGATTCAGCGATCGATTCCAGCGGACCGATGCCGGAAGCATCCAGTCGTTGAAGTTCGCGTCTCAAGCCGGATAGTTCGATAGCCGGGCTGATCTTTGTTTCAGAATACAGTTGGAAAAATGAGCGATAGAACCCCAGATCGCGCTCGGGCAATGACCAGCTGCCAACTCCTTGATCAAGAAAAGCCGCACAAAAACGGATCAAAACATCATGAACAACCAGGTCCGTATCCTCGCCGGTCGCTTGCAACAATAGATTGCGATGTCTGAGAAGTTTCTGTGGATTCTTTGTCTCTACTTTTGAACCTTGTACACCATTGTAGCAGACTCGCCATAAAAAATGTAAAACAAAGGATTCCCACTTCGAATCATTCCACGCTTCAATTGTATCTTTACCAAACTGGCAGAACAGGCTTTCCAGGATGTGCTGTGCTTTCTGTTCACGCCGGTCATTACCATTCAGAAAGTCGCGCATGATCCAGTGACGTGTCGCGCTGATAGTTTGTTCTCTGATTACCGGTTCGACTTCCTTCCGAAAATGACGTAAGGCATCAGTTTCTGCGATGAACCAGCGTAATTCAGAGTCTGGTCCCGAATGCAGAGGGAACTGCAACATTGCTAATCGGAGTGCATACCGGGTTCCGAATCTGCCAATCAGTATGTCAGCGGTTTCCTCCAGATCATCCAGCAAAACAGCTTCAATGTCCTCCACACGAATTCGGTCGTTTAAAAACTTTTTTCGATAACGGTCTTCCGATAAAAATGGATGGCATCCAAATGTCCGCCCTCCTTCGACGACCCCTTTTTCGAATGGCCGATCTTCGAATGCATGCAGTGTATTATGATGCACAAAGACTGTGATGGGGCCCTGAGCGGGCAAGAGGTGAGCGGCATGTTCGATTGCATGACGAAGTTGGGAGTACTTTTCCTGATCAGTCGGTTTTGAAGTCTGAGTATGAGCAGATTCGTTCATTGTTATTCACAGAAATGGAGATCCAGATGTCCGAAATGATCCGCGGTTGAAACCCATCAGTTGAGCGCACGATCTGTAGCAGCAAAAAAAAGAAAATGCCTAACTTTATTTCACGGAACGAAATATTTTTAGGAGCTTCAACTGTGGCAGATACAGAGTGATCAAGTCGAGGCATCATGACGTTGTTAAAATCACGATGGAGAGAGCGGCTGTGGAATTAGCAGAGAGAAGCGGGAGGGGCACGTGAGCTATCTGGGCTTAGCGTGACCACCTTAGAGACAAATGAGGTTTCATGAATCAAAGAATCGATCGATTTTACGAGGACAAAATCGATACTCAGTGTGCGGAAGAGATGAGTTACTGACTCCCATTTTTTCAGTTCTTCCTTAGATTCATTCTCTTCGAGTTTTTCGAAAGGCTGGTTGACGGGAATTTCTTTGCCGTCTTCTCTTGTTACCAGAGACAGCGCTGTGCCAAACAACACCCCCCAAAAGAGAACGAATAAAACAAAGAATTCCATCAAATGTCCCAGCAGCATTATTTGTTTCAGCAGCATTCTTTAACTGAAAATGGTTCAAGACCATTCATTCTAATTAATGCTGGCAAGTTAAGTAGCAACTTGAAGATTGGCGCCAATATAATACTTTTGAAGGGCAACAGCAAGTTCGCTTTCGGAATTGTCGGAGAGCATTCTTGTATATATAGAGCTGTCGCACTGTCTGATCTTTTTTGAGGTTCGGCAAATCATCATTATTTTTGAGAGTGATGTCCTAGAGTCGGAAATTAATCTCGTTTTGGAAGAGATACTCACTAGAATAGAGACAGGGTTAAGTTGAGGGATTTCGAGGCAGTCCACATGTGTGTTCACCTGTTCCGTTCTTCAAGAGTTGACATAGTCTTATAAAGTGGGAGAAAGAGGATGCAAAAGCTCGTCGATGGGATTCACGAGTTTCAAAGAAACTATTTTAGCCAGGATCAAAAACTATTTGAAACTTTGACTGAAGGCCAAAAGCCGCTTGCTTTATTCATTACCTGTTCTGATTCAAGAATCAATCCCAATTATTTGACTCAGACAAAACCAGGTGAGTTATTCATTCAGCGGACTGCTGGAAATATTGTCCCCCCGTATGGAACCGTCCATGGTGGCGAGGCAGCGACAATTGAGTATGCAGTGAGTGCATTGAAAGTGAAAGACATTATCATTTGCGGGCATTCTCACTGTGGGGCGATGTCTGGTCTGCTGGATCCTGCCCTCATTGAAAAAATGCCTGCTGTCAAATCTTATCTGGAACACGCTGAATCAACTCGCAGGATCGTTGACGAAAATTATACCCACATTCAGGAGGCGGATAGACGCCTGATACTTACCGTACAGGAAAACGTTCTCGTTCAAATTAAAAACTTAAAAACTCACCCCTCCGTTGCTGCTGCTGTTGGTCGTGGAGAGTTAAAACTACATGGCTGGGTATACAAATTTGAAACCGGCGAGGTATTCAATTTTCATCCGGACGAAGGCCAGTTTCTCCCGATCCAAGCTGAAGATATTGTCTTGTCAGACTTAGAATTGGATCGGACATTACCTCCCATTTAGAAACTGCGAGTCAGTTCCTGGTAGAAGCCCGTTTCCTGCAGATGCTGTTGAGAACATTTCGTCTGGATTGACTTTCATCTGTGTCAGTCATGCATCAACATGCTGCTCCCTCATTCAGACAACAGAGGGTGCAGCATTTTCTTTGGATCAGTCCGAATTCATACCGCAAGTGACTTCTTCCGCTTGTGGAATTTCCTGTTTCGCAATCTGATAGTTTCGGAACCGGATCGAGTAATTCTCATCGAACCAGTTCTTGATATGCGGCAGAAATTCCTGATCAAATTCGGGCGCTGTATAATATGTTCGGCCGAACTGATGTTCCTGGATTTCTCCATCTGCGACAACAAGTTGACCATCTTTAAAGACCCAGCGCGGGCGTTCGAACATTTCCTGGCGGTTCTGTTGAGGCGCATAGATGGTAATGTCAGCATGCGCTCCCACGCCGAGATGCCCCTTATCCTTCATACCCAAGACACGGGCGGGGGCGGCACGTGTGATGATGGCGATTTCGTAGAGCGAGTATTCACGCTCCAGATCAGCCAATACACTTCGTTCGCGAATATCTTCCGGCATCTGAGACAGAAATTCCTGACGGAAACTACGATCCATTAACAGATAAATGATTTCCGGATAATGGTAAAACGCGCCTCCATTCGGGTGATCGCTGGTCATGATGACTCGCCAGGGATCTTCCATTAGAAGATACCATTCCAGTGCGATGGCCCATTGGACCGCATTAATCAAACTGCGTTGCGGGCGGTATTCAATTGGAATCACGCCACAACTGCTTTCCAGTTCACAGTCGGCGGTATACCATTTGTTGCGGTTAATGTTATGCAAAAATTGACTGAAGGGAGTGTCCCCGGTCATTGAGAGCGTCAATCCGGGGTTGATATGACCGACATCGACAGTGATGTTTTCATGGGTGTTGACATAGTCGACCAGCTTCTGTGTCGCCGAGCAAAAACTGGTCGGGTCATTCGGATCACCGTCATACGAATGAAACTGAACATGTGCCAGATGACCGCGGTGACCTTCCAGCGACTCCATTGTATTCAACGTGGTTTCCCAGTTGCCTGGGATTCCCAGATTATTACAGTGAATATGCACCGAGTGCGGCAGTTGTAATCGGTCGGCAGTTCCCGCCAGGCCGCGTACAATCTGTCGGGGAGTGACACCGAAATTCTGAACGGGAGAATCCAGTTCTTTAATCGATTTGCGGCTGATTTGTTTCCAGTCTTCAACACCGCCTGGATTGACAATTTTGATCGTATAACCTTTGGCCGATTCCAATAGCCAGCTGCAATACGAGTCCAGGGCTTTCTCATCCTGATTTCGCAAATGCTTCATTACGAAATGGTTGTTGCCGAACAGGAGATAAAACCCCTTGTCCAGAATGGGTGTGTCCTGTAGTTCTTCGTGTGCATGTCGTGCGTGCAGACCGGGGATCGCGGCATCCATGGCTGTGGTATAGCCGATACTGGCGAACAGATATCCGGTCGCGAACGTGCTGGGAACCACGCCTCCCGTGCCGGAACGCGTATGTTCGCTACGAAAAATAGGGGGGGCGTTGCGTTTCATCTCGGGCGTCATTTTGCGCCCGGCGTTGACTTTCGGACCGGCGATATGACAGTGCATATCAATGCCACCCGGCATCACCACATAGCCTGTCGCGTCCAGAGTTTTTCCCGAAAAAGTATCTGGATTGGGTGGGGCGGGGATGATCTTGCCGTCCTGAATCCACAAGTCACGTACTTCGCCGTTGACGCCGTTCGCAGGATCGTAGATCGTTCCATTTTTAATTCGGGAAACAGACACAATAAACCTTTAACAGCGACAGAAGAAAAATTCAGGAGCGCAATGACGTGGCGGGGCAGTTAGTTAGTGTTGGTGACGGCAGCAATTGGAACGGCCACATCCGGGATCGGCCATCGGGAGCTGTGACTTTTTGTTGGAACTCTCCCCTTTAAACAGGAGTCCGCCCGAAATCAGGCGTTCGACGGGAGTTGTTTTAGGAGTTTTTGCCAGGGGAATTCCGGCTCTCTCACAGAGTTCTCCCCAGGTCTGGAGCGATTCCGACATGCGATGGCTGACTTCGACAGTTATGCCATTGGCCTCGCAATAATATTCATAAGTAATCATGCTGATTCATCCACGATGTAACGGAGAGAAACTATCCGGAGGTTTGCCTTGCCTGTAGAATCGCTCTGCGTTTCTGGGCATAGCGTTTTACCAGCTCATCTGTGATCACTCCGACTAATATCACTGCTCCAATGATAGCAAATTCCAGTTGGGAGGGAATCCCCAGCATGGTAATCGAATTGCGAAGAACCCGCATCAGGGCTGCACCAATCACCACCCCCAGAATGGTGCCTTCGCCCCCACGAATGCTACAGCCTCCTAAAACAGCAGCTGCTATGGCGTACAGTTCATAGAAATTGCCGATGCCTTCCGGTTGAACAGAGTTAATATCCAATGCGAACAAGACGCCACCCACGCCTGCTAAAAAGGAGCAGATCACGTATGACATGATCACCACCTGGTCCGTTTTAATGCCGGAATAGCGAGCGGCTGCTTCGTTATTGCCGATCGCTTTCAGATAGCGACCAAAAATCGTTTTGTTTAAAAAGAAGGCCGCCACAATGGCCAGACCGAGCATGATCAGAAAGGGAACAGGTAATTTGAAACCTTCCCAAAACGGGATTTCGACTTTTCCGGTTGCTAAATAGCGTAAGCTGGTATATCCCGTTCCAAAGCCTTGCGTCTGATCCTCGGTAATACCCCGGGCAATACCACGGTATATCAGCAGGCCACACAGGGTAACAATAAAAGGTTGTAATTTGAGCTTTGTAATTAATAAACCATGGAACAGTCCGATGGCAATTGAGATTGTTCCTGCGAGTAAAAGAGCACTCGCGATAGAAAATTGTTTTTCTACGATCATATAAGGCAATAAACTACCGACCAGACAGATGACCGAACCAATCGAAAGATCGATACCGCCGGAAATGATCACAAATGCCACACCAATACTAATGATGCCGAACAACGACGTTAACCGGATCACATTTTGCATGTTGTATGCGGAGACAAAATTTTCATTTGAGACCGCCGTCACCACACATACGACAATTAACAAAATTAAAATGCCCAGGATTTTCTTCATGATTCAAACTCTTAAGCGCTGTTCTGTCTTTGAAAAAATTTAGTTCAAGCAGTCACTGCTTTATCTGTTTGTCCTGTCGCCAGTTGCATGATCGCTTCTTCACTCAGTTTGTCTCGCGACAGTTCTCCTGTCAGCCGCCCTTCATGCATGACAAGAACACGATCTGAAATGCCGCGAATTTCTTCCAGGTCACTACTGACGAATAATACTGCCATCCCTGTGGAAGCCAGCTCATTCATCAGATTATAAATTTCTTCCTTGGCCCCCACGTCCACGCCTCGTGTGGGCTCATCCAGCAGCAGAACTTTCGGTTTCATGGCTAACCATTTTCCCAAAACTACTTTTTGCTGGTTTCCCCCTGACAAAAACTGAACGATCTGGTGATCACTGGGAGTCTTGATTTTCATAGCAGCGATCATCTCTTCTGAAATATCTCGCTCTTTTGAAAAATTAATCATCCCCAGTAGTTTCCGGTCACGGGAGAGACTGGCCAGACTCATATTCTCCCGAACGGCCATTTCCAGTACGAGTCCCTGCAGTTTGCGGTCTTCGGGAACCAGTGCCAGACCGGCTTGGATTGCATCCCGGGGAGAATGAATTCGCGTTTCTTGACCATTTACGAAAATCGCTCCCCCTTGAGGGGCATCGATTCCAAACAGAACCTGCATCAATTCTGTTCGCCCTGCGCCAACCAGCCCCGCAATCCCAACGATCTCATTCTTCTTCAGTGAAAAGTTAATTTCGTGTGTTGGGTTTACCGGAGTCCGCAGATCTTTTACTTCCAGAATCACTTCACCTGGTTGATGAGGAGTGTGTGTAAAAAACTGGGACACATTTCGGCCCACCATCAATTGCACCATTTGCTCGTGCGAAATTGAATCACGATCCAGATCGCCTGCATTTTCACCATCGCGCAGTACAACGACCCGGTCAGCCAGATCGTTCACTTCTCCCAGGCGGTGAGAGATATAGATAATACTGACACCTTGTGCTTTTAACTCTCGGATAACAGAAAACAAAGCTTCGGATTCATGAAGCGAGAGAGATGAGGTAGGCTCATCCATGATCAGAATTCGGGCATTGATCGAAAGCGCTTTGGCGATTTCGACCATCTGTTGCTGTCCGACCGTGAGGTTTCCCACCAGTGTATGAGGTGAAACATTTAAACCCACACGTTTTAGCAGCTTTTCCGATTCGAGGTACGTTTGCTTCTGGCGTATGACGCCTGCCGAGTTGGGCTCACGCCCCAAAAATATATTCGCCGCAATATCCAGATTCTCACAGAGATTCAGTTCCTGATGAATTAATGCGATCCCACAGTCAAGCGCATCCTCTACATTGGAATTCGAGATGCGTTTTCCGTCGATCAACAGGTTTCCAGAATCCGGGGGCTGGACGCCCGCCAGAATCTTCATCAAGGTGCTTTTACCGGCCCCATTTTCCCCAATCACTGCCAGCACTTCCCCATGACCTAAAGTCAAGCTAACCTGACTCAAAGCTTTCACACCAGGGAACTGCTTGGTAATCTTCTGCACTTCCAGAAGCGGAGCGGAGTGAGCCGAACTGGAATTACTCATCCGCCTTCGCGTCTTTCTGTTTTTCGGGAGAATTTTCTGTTTCTGCTGGCTTAAGATCGAGTTTGAGATTTTCCGCATTATCCTTCTTGAGTTGATCGGTGTCACTGGTCAGGGATTTCAACTCAGCCCAGTACTCTTTCACATTGTCCTTCGTAATTTTGCGAGCAGGAATATGAATGATTTTATTCTCCGGTACAACAGATTTATCGCCGTTGGCAAGTGCGTTCAGAACACGAACCGATTCATATCCATACTTGTAAGGATTCTGAACAACCGTTCCTTCGACGGTCCCGTCAACGATTCCTTGCAGGCTGGATTCATCTTCATCAAATGAAACCACTTTAATCTCGTTCAGTTTCCCTGCATCACGAATCGCTTCTAAGCATAAGGGGGGATTGTAGGCAAACAGCCCAACCATACATTTCAGGTCAGGGTTATTGGCTATCGCATCCTGAGCATTGGCTTTTGCCTGTGGGAAATCAAAGTCATCCAGACGCGTATCCAGGATCGTGTATTTCTTATTTTTGATGACTTTGCCCGGTTCGTCGTAACGTGTGTTGTCGTGAGAACGCTCCATCAATTCATCAATCACTCCCTGTCGTCGAAGTTTTGCATTAGCCTGTCCCAGACGTCCGACAAACAGCATGATTTCACCGCCATCGGGCAGCGCTTCCTTGACCAGTTCACCACACATGCGGCCCGCTTTGTAGTTGTCCATGCCGATATAACATTGGCGCGGGCTTTCGGGCGCATCGGAATCCTGTGTGACCAGAATGGAGTTGTCAGCGATTTCCTGTAAGAGATCATTCTGATTATCAGGGTCGATCGGGCTAATGGCGATTCCATCAATGCCTTGCGCTAAAAGTTCCTGGACCATTCTTTTTTGATCAGTGACACCTTTAGGAGGCATGCGAACTTCTACATTCACATCCAGATCCTCTCCCGCTTTTTCTGCGCCTTTCTGTGCAATCACCCAGAACGAAGCGATCCCATTTGTGACAAAGGCAACATCATTTTTTTCTGCAGAGTTTGCATCTGTTGCATCAGAATTTTCATTGCCTTTTTGCTGATTGCAACCAGCAAAAAAGAGTGAAATACTTAATAATGTTGCTAAAAAGCGGCCATTCCGAATCAGTTCACGACAAGTCATCAAGTGAGGCTCCTTGTTTGTATGTTGTGCAGAAGATCAGATGTGATTGGAAATAATATGATGATTGACTTCATTATATGATGCAATGATTTCGTAGAAATATCGAGCTTACCTGATAGAAATCAAATAAATAAAAATGAATACAGTCCAGTTTTCAATGCATCAACCAACTGTTATTATGCAAGATAGCGATATTTGGTGATTCGGGTTCCGGCACCAGGAATCCCTTCTTGTTTTCGGATTGAAACGAAATGAGGTTTTCCCGTTTCGAGAGAACGATCAGGCAAACCCTACACCATACTCGGTATTATTTTATTTTCCATTTGACATCGGAGCAGGGGCAGCAACGTGATTCAAGCACTCAGAACTTTATCTATTGCCGTTAGCGCGGTACTGGTCTCGCAGTCGTTAATGGCAGACGACGCCAGTCAGTCGCAGTCAACCCAGAAGTGGACGTTCACTGACAGCGACCATGGCTGGACAGCCTATAAAGATTGTACTTTGGATGTGCAGGATAACGCACTCCAAATTCACAGCACCGGCAAAGATCCTCACTTTGGTCGCGATCTGAAATCTCCTGCCGGCTGGAAAAAAGTCAAACTGCGTGTGCGGTCGACTCAGAGATTGAAGGGGGAAATTTACTGGAAAACTCAAAAGCAAAACGGCTATTCCGACAGCCTCTCGCAAAAGTTTCAGACTAGAAACAACAATAATAACAAATGGCAGGATCTGGCATTTGTCTTTTATGCAGACTCGGAAATAACGGGCCTGCGGATTGATCCTGCCAGTCGAAAGGGACTGGTCGAAATCGAATCGATCTCACTGGAAGATACCGAAGCCCCCGCTTCAGCATCAGCGACGCCTGTCGATCAAATCAAACTGCTCAAGGGGTTCAAAATCGAACTGTTGTATTCTGTTCCTACTGATGTGCAAGGGTCTTGGGTTAGTATGACCATTGATCCCAAAGGACGCTTGATTGCCTCGGATCAGTATGGTGCATTATATCGGATTACTCCTGCCAAAATTGGTTCTCAAGACAACGATACAAAGGTCGAAAAGCTTCCCGTCGATATGGGAATGGCACACGGCTTACTGTATGCGTTTGACAGTCTGTATGCAGTCGTAAATGGCGGCAAGGAACGTCCATCCGGATTATATCGTCTGAAAGATACGAATGGTGACGATCAGTTTGATGACATCAAATTTCTGAGAGAAATCAAAGGAGCTGGTGAACACGGACCTCATGCGATTATTCTTTCGCCTGATAAAAAGTCACTGTATATTGCCGCCGGTAATCATACTGATTTGCCAGCTCCGGAGAAATCGGTCGTGCCTCAAAATTGGGACGAAGACTTACTCTTGCCTCGACTATGGGATGCCCGCGGTCATGCCGCCGGTAAACTGGCACCAGGTGGTTGGATCTGTCGTACCGATCCTGAAGGAAAAGAATTTGAAGTCGTCAGCATTGGGTTCCGTAACGAGTATGACATTGCCTTCAATCCGGAAGGAGAACTGTTTACTTATGATGCTGACATGGAGTGGGATGTGGGTTCGCCCTGGTATCGTCCGACGCGTGTGAATCATGTCACCAGTGGCAGTGAATTCGGCTGGCGCTCCGGTACCGGAAAATGGCCCGATTACTATCCTGACAGTCTGCCCGCGATTGTGAATATCGGTCAGGGATCACCAACGGGGATTGTCTTCGGAACGGGAACTAAATTCCCTGCGAAATATCAGGAAGCTCTGTTTATTTCAGACTGGAGCTACGGAATCATATACGCCGTGCACATGAAGCCACAAGGTGCTTCTTATGTCGCGACCTACGAAAAATTTGCTTCAGCTACTCCGCTTCCCGTAACGGATCTGGTTGTCAATCCCGTGGATGGCGCGTTTTACTTTACCATCGGTGGTCGAAAGACACAGTCCGGCTTATACCGGATTACTTATGTTGGAGATGAGTCCACGGCTCCGGTTGAACCGAAGCCGGATCAGTTGGCAGCCCTGCGGGAATTGCGTCGTGATATCGAAGCATTTCATAGTCAACAGGATGAATCCATTGTCTATTCCGTCTGGCCTTACCTGGGCCACGATGATCGGCACATTCGCTATGCTGCTCGTATCGCATTGGAACATCAACCTGTTGAACAATGGCAGAACTGTGTTCTGTTAGAAAAGGATCCTGCTACGCTGATTAACGCCGGCATCGCCTTGGCGCGAAATGGTAAACCGGGATTTAAAACGCCTTTAATTAACCGGCTGAAGAGCCTGGACTGGAAGGCGTTAAGCCAGACTCAGAAAATGGATTTACTGCGGCTGTATCAGCTCGTATTCATCCGATTGGGAGAACCAACGGAAAAAGAACGCAAAGAAGTGCTCGCACAAATTAACGGCGCTTATCCGGCAAAGAATTCATTCATGAATCGCGAACTGAGTCAGGTTCTGGTTTACTTGAATGTGCCCAAGGTGATTGAACGTACTCTGGAACTGCAGGATAAAGCACTGACTCAGGAAGAGCAGATCCATTATGCCAAAGTGCTCAGCAGTCTGACGACTGGCTGGAACGATGATCTGCGTAAGAAGTATTTCAAATGGTACTTGAAATCGACGGCTCATAAAGGGGGCATGTCATTTAATAAATTCCTCGTCAATATTCGCGCGGAAGCAATTAAAACACTGACAGATGCCGAGAAAGAAACTCTCAAGTCCGTTCTGGAAGTGAATCTGGAAAAAGCGGAGCCCATTGCACAAGGACCGCCACGACCCTTTGTCAAAAAGTGGACCGTCGATGAGCTCTTGAATGCAGCCAATACCGATAAGGTTCAGCGAAGCTTTGATCGGGGACGAGAAATGTTTGCAGCCGCGACCTGTTTCAAATGTCATCGTTTTGCTGGTGAAGGGGGAACGATTGGACCGGATCTTACCGGAGCAGGCGGACGCTTCAATGCACAGAACCTGTTGGAGTCAATCATTGAACCTTCCAAAGTGATTTCCGATCAATACGCTTCAACCATGTTTCTTCTCGATGATGGTCGAGTGGTGAATGGTCGCGTGATCAATCTACACGGTAAGAATTTGATGGTGCTGACTGATATGGCCAACCCCAGCAATTTGACCAGCGTCAATCGGGATATGGTAGAAGAAATGCTGCCTTCCAAGTCGTCTATGATGCCTACTGGTCTCGTTGATACATTGACCAAAGAAGAAGCGCTGGACTTGTTGGCCTATTTGCGATCTGGGGGGAACCCAGATCATGAGCTGTTTAAGAAGAAGGACTAGTTCTGGATAGAACCGTTTTCAGGCCGAATCTTAAAGTCGGTCTGAAAACGGAGAGAAATATGTCTGTTTGCATGTGATCGAACATGCTGCGGCAAAGTATTGAATCTGACTCAAAACGGTCCTGTTTTCTGCGCAAAAATGGGAGCACCCCGGTCTTTGAGTTAATAACTTGAATCTGAAAAGGGCCAAAGTGAAACGATGAAGACTTCCGAACTGATGTCTCGCAGAGACTGGCTGGCCGGCGCAGCTGCCATCGCCTGTGGCGCTACTGTTCAACCTGCAAGAGCAAACACAGCAAAGTCTGTCAAAGTGAAGTCGGTTGCTGCGGTAGTCTCCATCTATGAACCCAAAACTCACGCCGATGTCCTGGTCGGGAAAATCCTGCAAGGTTGGAAACAGGACGGTGGAACAGGTCCGGCTCTTACGTTGTCTTCACTCTACGTGGATCAGATTTCCGATCGGGATCTGTCTCGTCAGATGGCGGCAAAATATAACGTGCCGATTTTCGATACGATTGAAAAGGCAGTTACTGCAGGAATGGACCGAATTCCCGTGGATGGCGTCATCAGTATCGGCGAACATGGGGACTACCCCGTAAATTTCAAAGGGCAGCAGCTTTATCCACGTCGGCGTTTTTTCAAAGAGATTACTGATACCTTTCAGAAATACCACCGCGTGGTGCCGGTGTTTAATGACAAACATCCGGGCCCCGTCTGGACTGATGCAAAATGGATGTATGATCGTGCTCAGGAAATGAAGGTGCCCTTCATGGCCGGTTCGTCACTTCCTTTAACGTATCGAAAACCCGAACTTGATCTACCGCTGGGATCTGAAATCGAGGCCGCGGTGGGAATCGGTTACTCTAATCTCGACCGGTATGGCTTTCATGCACTCGAGTGTTATCAGTGTCTGGTCGAGCGACGCAGGGGGGCAGAAAGTGGCGTGGAATGGGTGCAATATTTAGAAGGCGACTCGATGTGGAATGTCCTTGATGAAGGCCTCGTTTCCCAGAATGTGTTCAATGCCGCGCTGGCGGCGGTACCGAAAGTCAGGCAGGGCGATGTTCGTGACGATCCAGACGCCGGGCTGTTTCTGTTCAGGTACAATGACGGATTTCTGGGAGCCCTGTTCATGCTGCAGTCCGTGAATCGAACTTCAGTGGCGCTGAAACTCAAAGGGCAAGCGAAACCTGTGGCCACTCAGTTTGAAGAGCGAACCGAGCCCGCCCATCCGCATTTTGCATATCTGTTAAAAGGCATCGAACGTATGATTCACACGGGCCGTCCGAGCTATCCCGTAGAGCGGACTATCTTAACCAGTGGCATTCTCGACCGGGCTTTAACCTCACGTTTTCAGGACGGCAAGAAACTGAAAACGCCAGAGCTGGCGATTCGTTATCAACCCGTAGACTATCCCCACGCACCTCAGCCGGATTTGTCTTCGAATCCGTCGCAGCCGTTAGTCAAGTAAAGCATTCCAATCACGTATTTGCCTGACTCGCCTGGCATGCGTTTTACTTCGAACTCGCTGCCAGCTTATCTCTCCGTTTGACATGCAGTAACACGGGAATGGAAGTCTGTTTTCCATCCTGGGCGGCTTGCAGATGGAACAGTCGTGTGGTTTCGGGCACCCACTTGGCAGCGGTCAGATAAAAGGTTCGTTCCTTCATGTTGTCTAAGAGGAGCAGACCGTTCAGGCCGATATTGTCTACGTAGACTCCGTGCGGCAGATTGCGTCCCGCGTACTCACGACCAAAGCTAACCACGCCATTGTAGCCGTTCCGTAACAGCAACACCTTTGCAGCGATGGTTTCACCAGGATGAATCGTCAGCTCCAGTGGTTTGTCTGGGATTTGCTCCAGGTTGTCACCGGCTACGGTTAATGGATTGGTCTTCAGCGATACCATGCGGATGATTAACTTCGGTTTCGGGAGCTGTTGAGCGATTCCCAGGGGATTCACTGCATGGGTTAGTTTCACACCTGCGATGGTGGCGGATGCGGTTGCCTTAATCGGAGTATAGCGGGCATCGTCGGGACGGGATGCGACCAGTGGACCCTCAGACGCTGGAATCGGATCAGCAGAAATTACGCCGTAAGCACGGTCATGGCCGGCTTGAATGATTATTGGAGTGGTCACATGAAAACCGGGTGGGATATCGAAAAGATCAACTTGAATCGGCCCATCAAAGCCATCCAGTCGCTGGGCGACCAGTTCAAACTCTTTACCGCTGCCCGCGTTGACCTTGGGATTGGCGCCTTTCAAGGTGACTTTAAAGTCTGGTCTTCGAGGTCGGACCGTCAACTCGTAATGGAAGTCTTTTCCCTGAAAGCCGCGGACATCGGAAACTCGCACGTAATAGACGCCGTCTTTCGGGGCTTTGAAGATCAATCGCGAATCATCACCTAGCTCGCGGCGGCCGTCATCGTTGTTCTCGTAATAAACAGTGAAAACAGGCAGACCGTTGGGAGGTAACTCGGTTCCCACCGGATGTGGCTCTACGATATAGCACGGTTCGTGTAGTGCATGCGTGATCGGGCTGGTCCCAAAATAAGTATAGCGCTTACCGCCGCTACCGGGATAAACGTTGAAGCCTGAATCGGGACCACGGGGATAGAGCCAGAGCTTGACGATTTCGCCGTTGGCATACAGGTATTCGTTTAATTCCATTTCCTGCCAGTTATGGATTCGAAAATCATTCAGGATATTCGAGTCTTTTCCTCGGAAGGTAAAATAGGAATCACGGACGGCCTGCAGTAAGACGCGTGGAATTTGCTTTCCGTCTGCATCGAGCACTTCAATTTTCGAGTCGAGTTTTGATTTTTTGCGTGCGGCGTTGGTTTCAATGAGCCATTCTTCACCCGCCTTGGATTCAAAGCGATACAGGTCCAGGTCTGTTTGGTTTTGTTGCGTGGGCTGAATTACACCGCTGGCAACAACGGAGGGTGAAGTCAACACAGTCGCCTGATTGGTGTGGTTATTGGGTTCCGCTTCTTTGATCTGAATTGCTTTGGGGATGTCTTTTCGAAGTGAGGAGGCTGTAGAATCGGATTTCGCGACTTGCTGCTTTCCCGTTCGAGCAGCCAGCGTGGCTGGTAGCGGAAACCGTTTTAAGAGTCCGTTACTGAATCCAACAATTGCCGTTTTAGAATCAGGAGCAAACGCAACCGAGGTCGGAATGGTAGGCAGATTTTCGATCACATGTAAGAGCTGAAGCTGATTCGCATCCCAGATCTTTAGAGAAAGGTCATCGGAAATGGATCCCAGCAGTTTTCCATCAGGAGAATGTACAATTTGAATCACTGGATTTTCATGGGCAAACCGGGCATAAGTCAGCGGATTGATTTTTGCTGATTTACGAGAAATAAATTTCCATTTACGGATTCGGTTGTCGGCACCAGCAGCCAGAATCGAGTTGCCATCCGGGCTGAAAGCAACTGTGACCTGTTCCTTGAGTGGTTGGCTGAGTGTATCCAGGCGATTGCCGGTCGCAATCTGCCAGACTTTAACTGTGGAGTCGGCAGACGCACTGGCCAGTGTGGAACTGTCCGGGCTGAATGCCAGATCAAAGACGGCCCCATTGTGGCCAGTCAACAATCGAATTTGTTTCCCTGTTGCCACATCCCACAGAATAATATTTTGATCGTAGCTGCCCGTCGCCAGCGTTTTTTTATCTGGACTGATCTGGGCAGCATACAATACGTCTCGATGTCCAACAAATTCTTTCAGTTTCTTGCCGGTGGCTACATCCCAGATATCAGCCTGTCCGAATAAACCGGTCGTTCCCGATGATGTGATCAGCCATTTTCCATCCGAGCTGAAACGAACGGAATTGACTTTGCCGGGGAGGCCTTTAATCGTACGGACAATTTTGTTCGAGGCTCCCGAGAGCAGATCGACTTCAGAATAACGGGCAATCGCAATCAAATCGTTGGTCGGTGACCACGCCAGCGAGGCAATGGGTTTGGGAACCGTTTTTGACGGTGCGATTTCAGGCACCGTCAGTTCTCTGCGAGCAGGAGTCTTCCCGGAAGGCCCTTTCGCTCCCTGCTTAACCCACTCCGTCAGTAATGTAATTTCCCGGGAAGTAAGTTTCTCTCCACTGTCTTCCGGCGGCATCACCGGTTTGGCTTCACCCGTGATCATGCGAATCAGGCGGCTGCTTTTGCTGTCGCCCGGGAGAACTGCAGGTCCGTGCTTGCCCCCTTTGAGCAGACCGGCATAGGAATCGATGGCGAATTTTCCTTCCGCATCATCGACACTGTGACAGCCTTCGCAATATTTTCGAAACAGGGGGGCGATCTGTTTTGAGTAATCAATCTGCGTTTCGGCGGACTGCAGAGAATCTGCCGGAACGATCAACAAAATGAGCGAGCAAAGCAGGGTGGTTTTTGACAGGAGTTGTAACATCGATGACCTCAAGTCAGTTATATAAAGTGTGTATGATAATTGATGAGTCTGTCTGAAAGCGTTAGTGGTTAAACAGAAACTCGCGGCTGCTCAGGATGCCCCAGAATAAATCTTCTACAGCTTGGCGTTTTTCTGCTTGCGGCGTTTCTGCCAGCAGTTTCGTCAATTCGGTTTCTTCTTTTTTCGTCGGCTTGCGGGACAGACAGAGCATATAAATATCCGCAATCAATTCCTTGTCTGATTTTTGGGCATCCAGTAGTTCCGTAACACGACTCTCTTTGGCTTTGAGCTTGTTGTTGATCGTATCACCGTTCGAAAGGTGCAGGACTTGCACCATTGTGGGTTCTTCCGTCCGTTCGCATTCACAGGTAATCATCCGCTCATTCCGCCCGAAGGTTTTCAGGAAGTAGGAGATCACAGAGGAGTCATATAGCTGAATCGCCCGGGTCCCTTTGGGGTAAAAGTCCGTTTTTTGCGGGTTCGGTTCAAAATACTTTGTGAACTCGTCGGGGACATCGGTGACTTGCGAAATGGCATCGAGCAGTACCTCAGCCATCATGCGGCGGGGATAATACCGCGAGTAAAATCGCTTTTCATCTTTATTCTCCGGTAGGGGCTGACTGCTGCGTTGGTAAGCCGCTGATTGCAGTATGGCTTTCATCAGTGCTTTCAAATCAAACTGCTGCTGAACCAGATAATCAGACGTCGCCGCCAGTAGTTCTTCATTGCTGGCCGGGTTTGATTCCCGCATGTCATCGACAGACTCGACCAGTCCTACGCCGAAGAAGTTAGCCCAGATCCGGTTGGTAATCGAACGGCTGAATAAGTGATTCTCTTTCGAAGTCAGCCAGTTGGCCAGATAAACGCGGCGGTCTTCCGGGGCATTGATGTCAATCGGCGTTCCATCCAGTGGAGTCGGTGGCTGCGGTTTGCCCGTCAATGGTTGTACCAGATCTCCTTCGGTCGCCACGAACAGGGTCCGGATGCCATCGCCTGAACTTTTACTGCCACCCCAACCTTTGGCACGAACACGAGAAAAGAAATTCGCCATCGCGTAATATTGATTATTCGTCCATTTCTCCAACGGATGGTTATGGCATTTCGCACATCCGATTGCCAGCCCCAGAAAGGCCTGGCTGACATTTTCGGTCATCGATTCCGGATCCTGGTGGATCGCGTAAAAATTGGTAGCGCCGTTTTCGACACTGCTTCCCTGCGCGGTGATCAATTCACGCACCATCTGATCCCAGGGAGTATTCTGCTTCACATGCGAGTGAATCCATTCGTGATAGGCTTTTACAGCCTGAGGGCGAATGAGGGCTCCGTTAACCAGTAGCAGATCCGACCATTTGTAGGTCCAGTAGTCTACAAATTCCGGACGATCCAGTAGTTGGTCAATCAGTTTATTTCGTTTTTCGGAACTGTTGTCGGTAACAAACGCCTTCACTTCTTCTGGTTTGGGTAGCGTGCCGATGGTGTCGATGAAGGCTCTGCGGATAAAGTCGGCGTCATTCGATTGAGGAGAAGGGGGGAGGTTTAACCGTTTTAATTGTTTAATCACCAGCTCATCGATGAAGTTGTATTTCGGCGACTGAGCATACAGTGCGGGATCGATTTTCTGTTCGTAAGGCGATGTGATTTTGGAGATCGCGATTTTACTGGAGAAATTACAGACAATCGCCCCTTCTCCAAAACCGGTGACTTTAACTGTTCCCAGTGCGTCAACGGATGCCACGCTTTCATTGACCGAGGAAAACGCGGTCCACTGTGTTACATCGCGTACTGACTGATCGGAATAGTGTGCCTGCACGAGCAGGTTTTGCGTTTGGCCTTTCGTCAGGATGGAGCGGGCCGGCAGGACTTCCAGGCGTTCGATGACCGGATCGGTTTCAGCGGGAGCAGGGGCACCTTGCGCAATCCATTCCGACAGAATACGGTATTCGGGTGAATCGGTTTCGAAACGCACGCCCCCTTTGTGAGGCACAGCGCCCGTCGGTTTGATCAGAAACAGGCTGCGTGCCGGGTCGGACAGTTCAATTCGGCGTCCGCGTGACTGTTTCACGATGGTATGAAAGTCTCCCTTAACATCATAGGCTTTCAATGACAAACGAAAACCGCCTTTGCCGGCGAGGGCCCCATGGCAGGGACCGGAATTACAGGCTGCTTTGGTTAAGACGGGCTGCACATCGTTACGGAAACTCCATTGATGCGGTTTGTCGATTCCTGTAACAGTGACCTGACTGCTCGTCTTCAATTTTCCCAGCGTTGCTGTTACGATCGCCGTTCCATTCCCAACGGGAACAACGGTCTGACTGTCAATCTTAACCACCGCAGGATTGCTGGAGACGAGTTGGGATTCCGCCGTGACTGGCCCTGCAATTTCGTTGTCCTGGTTGATTTTCTGAACCGAAACGCCATGCCGTGCTTCTTTGCCGGAGAGGTGAATCGTTTCTGGAAGCAGGACGGTTTTCTCAACAGCATCCGCAGCACGGAGAGAGCCCGAGTGTAAGCCGGGCGTTAGCAGTCCGGTCAGAATCAAAAACAGTGTGAAACGTGTGACTCGTCTGGCAGGAAACATAGAGCACTTCTCTTTGGAGTAGGGATAGTTTGCTTTGAGTGATGACGTAACGGGAGTGTTTACAGGAGTATGGGGCAGACTCCCGGTACGATTTGGTGAAATCGTAATTTATATTAACATCAGCCGTTCAACAGGTCTGATGGTCTGTTGCTAAAACAGCTCGCGGATTTCATGCTTGCCCACATCAACCAGTGGGAAGGGGCGGCCTGAAGGACCGGGCAGCACAGTATGCAAATCGAAGCCGAGGCTATGATAAACGGTTGCTGCCAGATCACCGGGAGAAACAGGATGATCTGCGGGAACACCACCGATCGGGTCACTGCTGCCGACAACACGTCCGCCTTGCACGCCGCCACCGGCAAAGTAGGTGGTGAAACATTGAGGCCAGTGATCTCGCCCACCGGCGGGATTGACTTTCGGGGTGCGACCAAACTCAGCCACGTTGCAGACCAGTGTTTCGTCCAGCATGCCTCGATCATAAAGATCTTCAATCAATGCGCTATAGGCCTGATCATACATCGGAGCCACAATATTTTTCATGCCTTCAATGGAAGTGAAGGGCTTGGAACCGTGAATGTCCCAGGTGACTTCGTTGAAGACTGTCAGGAATGTATTGATAGTCACAAAACGCACGCCCGATTCTACCAGCCGACGGGCCAGCAGACAGCACTGACCGAAACGGTTCATGCCGTACCGTTCCCGGACCTTGTTCGGTTCTTTAGCCAGATCAAATGCTTCGCGCGCTTCTTTACTGGTCATCAGACGGTAGGCGGAATGGAAATTTCCGTTCAGCAGCTTGGCGTCTTCGGTAGATTCAAAATAGTCGATTG
This sequence comes from Gimesia fumaroli, assembly GCF_007754425.1. Classification (NCBI taxonomy): domain Bacteria; kingdom Pseudomonadati; phylum Planctomycetota; class Planctomycetia; order Planctomycetales; family Planctomycetaceae; genus Gimesia; species Gimesia fumaroli. Next base: position 4,967,008 of record NZ_CP037452.1, on the reverse strand, counting down.
TATTATCCACAACATCACGGATTTTCTTGCGACGTTCCAGACGGGCCGTGCCGATCTCTTTGGGAGGCAGCATGTCGGGAACCTTGAAGTTGGGCTTAGACGGGTCTGCCATCAAGGCGAATGGATCATGGGCTTTTCCCAGAAAGCCACCTGCTTGACCATTGGGAAGATTTCCGCCACCCCGGCCCATGGTTTCAGGCAGAACCACATTCGCAGGGAGATCGGTTTTACGGCCACGGAGATAATCAACGACAGAACCGATATGCGGGGTATTGACTCCGCCGGTAAACAGGCGACCGGTCTGCATCATCTGCCAGCCAGCATCATGGACGGCGGCGGCGTTATGGTAACAGGAACGGACCAGCGAAAATTTATCAGCAACTTTCGCATGCAGAGGCAGAATTTCAGAAATATTGATGTCAGGGGATGCGGTGTCAATTGGTTTGAAAGGGCCTCGGATTTCCGCCGGGGCATCCGGTTTCATATCGAAGGTATCCAACTGGCTGGGGGCACCCAGATTGAAGATCATGATTGCCGACCGGTTATCGTTCTTTTTGTCGACCAGCCCCTGGTCTTTGGCTTCCAGATATTGGGGGAGAGAAAGTCCCATCGCACCCAGTGTGCCGACTTGCAGGAAGTCTCTGCGTGTAACTCCGCTACAGGTATGTGCTGTGCCCTGACCAGTAAACTTCAGCATAATGCACCCCAAGATATTAAATTTAAAAACAGAATCAGACGGTTTAAAGTCGATTCTGTAGTGTGATTCCGAAGAAAGAATTCAAAAGCATCGATTTCGATGATGCGCAAGAAATTCCTTATTCGTTTATTTTTGCATATAGTAGACGGCCAGATCAACGTCGTCTTGTAGAAAACACGCATAAATTTGTATTATTTACGCATGACTGATTCGCAGCAATTTCGGAACGATTTTATCAAACGGCTGGATAACAAGCTCCATCTGGAAGAGTTATTCAATTATATTCCGGACGCGTATTTCTTTGCGAAGGATTCTGAAGGCCGGTTTATCAAAATCAGTCGCACCTGGATGGACGTTCGCGCGATCCCCAGAGAAGAAGATATCATCGGTAAGACCGATTTTGATATTCATCCGAAAGATTTAGCGCAACAATATGTCGCTGAAGATCAACGCGTGATGGAATCGGCGGCTCCCCTCGCCAATCAGGTCTGGCTAATTCCCGATCGAAGTGGAAACTTAAAATGGTATCTCTGTAGTAAAATTCCTCTGTTCGGGGATGGTGGTAAGGTAATCGGCGTCGCGGGAGTCTTACGTGATATTAAAGTCGCGGGTGCTGAATTCCAGTCTTATCAGGAATTGGATAAAGTCATTGCCTATGTTCTCGAACATTATCATGAACGGATACAGATTTCGGATCTGGCCGATTTGATCTATTTATCCGTCAGCCAGTTGGATCGTAAATTCAAAAAGCTGTATCAGATCACGCCACAAAAATATATTTTGCGTGTGCGAATCAACGCCGCCTGCCAGTCGTTGACACGGACAGAAAAAAGGATTTCTGAAATCGCACTCGAATCCGGTTTTTATGATCAGAGCTATTTTACCAAACAGTTTGTAAACCTGATGGGTGTTTCGCCTTCCGAGTATCGTCGCAGATTCAAACAGTCGGAAACAGATTCCTAAGCGATGATTTTATCGATCACATGTCCGCCGACATCGGTTAGCCGGAATCGTCGTCCGCTGTAAAGATAGGTCAGCTTTTCGTGATCCATTCCCAGCAGTCTTAAGATGGTGGCGTGCAGGTCATTCACGTGGACCTTATCCTCGGCGGCTTTGAAGCCGATTTCATCGGTGGCCCCATAGGTGGTGCCCGCTTTCACTCCGCCGCCTGCCATCCAGGTGGTGAAGGCATGCGGGTTGTGATCGCGTCCGGGAGTCGCTCCTTTCTGGGCGATCGGCAGGCGGCCAAATTCTCCGCCCCAGATCACCAGCGTTTCATTGAGTAATCCGCGCGATTCCAGGTCAGCCAGCAAAGCAGCGATCGGTTGGTCTGTTTCCGCGGCGAATCCACTGTGATTGCCTTTGATATCCGAGTGTCCGTCCCAACTCCGCTGGTTTTCCATACCGCCTGAATAAATCTGTACGAAGCGGGTGCCGCGCTCCACCATTCGTCGAGCGATCAGGCATTGTTTCGCGAAGTGCTCACACTTTTTTGTACCAATGCCGTATTGTTCCTGCAGATGTTTGGGCTCTCGCGAAATATCTAGTGCTTCCGGGGCAGCGCTCTGCATCCGATAAGCGAGCTCAAAACTTTCAATTCGCGCGGCCAGTTCCTGGTCGCCTTCATTCTGCTGTAGGTGTTGACGATTCAAAGACTTGAGCAGGTCAAGCTGTGAACGTTGTCGCCCTTTTTCTGTCAGAACGGAGGGGGGCTGCAGATTATCAATGGGTTCGCCTGTAGGACGTAAATAAGTGCCTTGGAAAACACTGGGAAGAAATCCGGCGCCCCAGTTCAAGCTGTGTCCTTTGGGAAGTCCTCTGCCGAGCGGGTCCGACATCACAACGAAGGCCGGCAGGCTGTTGCTTTCGGAACCTAAGCCATATGTCACCCACGAACCAACACAGGGGTGACCCATTTTGGGAACACCGCAATTCATCATGAATAACGCGGGGCTGTGATTGTTCGATTCCGTATGACCGGAATGGATAAACGCCATTTTGTCCACGTGCTGCGAGAGGTTGGGGAAGATATCAGAAACCCATTTCCCTGATTCGCCATGCTGTTTAAATTTAAACGGACTTTTCATCAAAGGCCCGACGGCATTCTGGAAGAACCCGGTTTTATTATCGAAGCCTTCCAGTGCGACGCCATCCCGTTTTTCGAGTTCTGGTTTGTAGTCCCAGGTATCGACGTGGCTGGGACCGCCGTTAATAAACAGCCAGATGACGGCTTTCGCTTTTGCCGGCATGTGAGTCGGCTTCGGCGCCAGGGGATTGGTGGCTTTGATTGATGGAGCAGCATCGGCGGATTCCAGCATGCCTTCCTGTTTTAACAGGCTGAGCAGACCCAGCGTACCCAAGCCCCCGCCGGCTCGTTTGAGTAACTGCCGTCGTGCCAGGAGTTGGTTCAAGGAGATTGCCGGTAGTTCTGAATAAGATTGTGTCATTTTACTTCCCCAATGAAAAATGTTGGGCGATTTATTTTGTTGTTATGCTTTGGATTCAAATATTGGTATCAGTTTGGGTATACAAATTCGTTGGTGCTTAATAACGCGTGTGTGAAATCGGTCAGCGCCAGCAAGGTTGGCTCAGGCAGCTTTTCGGCTGTATATGACTTTTGATGTTGTTGAATGAACGCCAGTGAAACCGCGGATTCATTAGCACTGGGAGCACGTCCCAGAGCGATTTGATAGGCGGCTTCAATCGATTTCTCCAGGGAATCCGGATGCTGCTTTTGAACTCGTTTTGCAAATGACCTGGCACTTTCACGAATGAATTTGGCATTCATGAACAGCAGTGCCTGCGGTGCAATCGTGGTGCTGGAACGCTGCCCGATGCTGACTAACGCTTCGGGGGCATCAAACAGCTGCATCATGGGAATAAGTTTGCTGCGTTTGATTTTGAAATAGATGCTGCGACGCTGGCTGTCTTGCTGCAGAGTTCCCGGCCCGTACATCGTTGTATCAAGCCGATTGCCAATGTAGAGAATCGAATCGCGAATGGCTTCCCCTTCCAGTCTCTGAGGCGAACGGCGCCAGTGCAGCCTGTTTTCCGGATCCAGTTTTGATTTTTCCTCATCGAAGTCGGTGGACTGCCGGTAGGTCGCACTCAGCATGATCTGCTTATGTAACGGTTTCAGATGCCAGCCGTGCTGAATGAGCTGATTGGCTAAATAATCGAGCAGTTCCGGATGAGTCGGTCGCTCTCCCTGCAGGCCGAAGTCGTTGGGAGTCGCGACAATTCCACTGCCGATATGGTGCTGCCAGACCCGGTTGACCATCACACGGGCCAGTAATGCACCCGCACCCTGTTTGGTGTCTGTCATCCAGTTCGCCAGTGACGTGCGGCGGTACGAGGTCGTCGCCGATTTGGGAGGGGCTTCGATCCACGCTTTTTCCTGTTGGGGAGCACGCATCAATACCTGCAGGAAGCCTTGTTGGGCAACGTCCCCTTTTTGCTCCGTGTCTCCGCGAGTAAGAAAATACGTTTCGTCAAAGAAATCTTTGCCTTGCGTATGATGCCGCACCGGTTTGATGTCCGGTCCTTCGCTGCAGATCATGACTTTCGTCAAAGCCGGCTGAGGTTCCGTTTTGAGATGCTGATTGACTTTTGTAGACAAGGCGACCCATTGGGAATCTTGCTCACGAAAGCGGCGTTCGAGAATCTGTTTCTGAGCGTCAGTTAGTTTTTCCGGGTGCCCCTGTTCTACTAATTGCAGGGCCTGTGAAAGTTGCTCGGGACTGCCGGCTCCTGTTTTGATGGAAGGAGAACTTGAGTTGCTCACCGAAAAACGCGGGCGACCGATGCTGTGATTCACATTGTTTGTGAACGACATGGTAATGGTCAGCTCGGTCTCACCTTCTATTTCCAGAGGTGTTTCCAGGTCGAACACAATTGCCTGATCTTTCCCGATGCCTCCAAAATCGACGGCCCAACCGGAACCGTATTGTCCGTCAATGGCACTCGCGGCTGAGAGAGTGGTCTTGTTCTGCTCATGCGTCGCCCGGGCGTTGGTCAGTTTAACGTCTTTCGCGGCTCCTTTTTTCTCTGTAACAGATTTCGCTTTGACTTTAAATGCGGTGAGAGAGAAGTTACCGTTCACGGCCCGGCCCGGCCCCTGTTTCGGTAAAGAGCGATGGCTTAACGTTTCGAGACGAATCGAACGGATCGGCGTGACATTGGTTCGCAGCTTAAACGTGTACTGATCCTGATTGATATTGGGGCCACTAACCAGCACCGAACCATCTTCCAGTGTTTCGAAACGGGCTTTCCCTTTTGAACTGTGGCTCATAACGTGGGGCACAATCCATTCATCAAGTTGCGACGCATCAACCTTTCCCTGTTTCAGCCAGTCAGCAAACTTCGGTTTGATCTGGCTGGTTTCATATTCCTGTAATGCTTTGACCAGCGGTGCGTGTGCCTGATCAAATTTGGCTTTGTCCTGTTTGTATTTTTCGGGGTCCAGATCGATTTCGATTTCCGTGCGGACGGTCGTTGTGAATGTGGACAGCATGCGGTAATAGTCTTCGCTGCCAATCGGATCAAACTTGTGATCGTGACACCGCGCACATCCCACGCTCAGTCCCAGCATCGCCAGGCCGGTCGTATTCAACATGTCGTCGAGTGCATCATAGCGGGTACGCTCGACTTCGTTGGCGGTGATCTGTGTGGGGAACACGCCTGCGCCGAGGAATCCGGTTGCCATCAGAGCCAGCGGATCATCGGGGGCGATCTCATCTCCGGCCAACTGCCATTTTACAAATTGATCGTAGGGCATATCCTGGTTCAACGCTTTGATGACAAAGTCCCGATAGTGATAGGCAAAGTTGCGATCGTAGTCGTGTTCAAAGCCATGACTCTCTGCAAAGCGGGCGATGTCCAGCCAGTGCCGGGCCCAGCGTTCGCCGTAACGGGGGCTGGCCAGTAACCGGTCAATCAGATTTTCATAAGCATCGGGGGACTGGTCGGCAAGAAATTCATCAACTTCGGCCGGAGTCGGGGGGAGGCCAATCAAATCGAAATACGCGCGGCGGATATAGGACCGCTTGCTGACGGGATCGTTCGGCGTCAGTCCTTTTTCTTCCTGCTTTGCCAGAATAAAAGAATCGATGTCATTCTGACGCCAGCTTTGATTTTTGACTTTCGGGACGGAAGGAGAGCTCAGAGGTTGAAATGACCAGAATTTACGGTCGTCGTCTGTGACGACCAGTTTACCTGAGTCCGCTTTATCCGATGTTGCAAGAGGTTTGTCATAAGGGGCGCCCAGATCAATCCACTTGGACAGATTGGCGATTTCCTTCTCCGAGAGTTTCTTTTCCTTGAGCGGCATATTGGGTTCTTCGCGGTGCTCAACCAGCGCCATCAGGTAGCTCGCTTTCCCCGTCTTTTCGATCATGCCACTGTCGAGCAGGAATTTGCGGTTGGAAAGATCGAAGTCCCCTTTGACCGATTTGCCGCCATGACATTTCAGACATTTTTCAACTAACAGCGGCCGCACTTCTTTTTTGAAGAGCTCCAGTCCCTGTTGCATGCGTTTCGCATGATCGGGTGGAAGGGCTGGTTTCTTTTCTGCCGCAGAGAGAGAAACGGGTAACAGGATACCGACCAACAGTATGAGCGCGCTTGTCGAATTCCGCATCAAAGCCTCGTCGTCTTGAATGTAAAGTCAGGTGAGATTTCAGGGAGTGAGTATGGTTAATCTATATGTCACAACAAATTCGTTGAGAAATCAATCAGGAATTGGGTTTTCCGGACTGATACAGCTTCAAAATTTCGTCTGCCGATAAGGCCCGTCCAAATAACGCAAATTCATCCAGGCGGCCGTTTAAACTTCGGATGGAATGTTCGCCCGTGTGCTCCTGCGGTCGCCAGTTGCCGATTTCGGCAGGGCCAATCACCAGTGGAATCGGGTTTTCAATTTTATGATGGCTGACGGGAACACCATCCAGATAGTGCACGACTTCTTTGTTCTGGTGATCATATACGGTCGCCAGATGAATCCAGCGGCCCAGGTCGGTGGGCTGTAAAACGACGGGTGAGAAAAAGTTCTTCCCGGGGCCGGTTTTGACGCCCAGAATGATTTCGCCTTTATCACTGAGCTGCCAGTGCGGGTTGCCCGCATTGTATCCATCGGTGAGCATGAGCGAGCTGAGCCAGCGATCGAAACCTTCAATACGGACCCAGGCCATCAAGGTCAGTGACTCATATTCGCCCGGAACATGCAGACGAACGCGGTCGCTGGTGCGTTTAAATTCTAACGCTCGTTTTTGTGGCCAGCGGCCTGACGTCCATTGGCAGCCCACAATGGCGCCATCGGCAGAGGACGCTTCCAGTTTTTTATTCTTGAGTGTGCGTAACCAGTTCGAGGATTCTTCGAAATCGTAATAGGCGATCAAAGATGGATCCGCTTTGAGGGCGGCATTCTGTTCCTGCCAGCGGGTGAATTGCTGTGCCTGCTGTTGTTCTGCCAGGTGCGAGAGTTCTTCTGGATTGATGAGCGGCATCATTGCTTCGGTTAAACGGTTGATCGAACCCCGTTGATCAAACTGAACGCCTTCTCCGGTTTTTAGACTTTGAATCCCGGAACGCGTTGTCTGTTGATCGGGCGAATGCAGTTCCACTTCGCCGTCAATGACCTGTACCTGTCCGTTGCCGGTCGCATCAAGAGAGAGCGTGAATTCGGTTCCCAGATCGACGACGTTCAATCGCGACGTTTGAATCGTAAAGCCATGCGCCTGTTCGGGGACCGATGCCCGGACTTTGCCGTATTGACAAAAGGCTTTGAGTGGCGAAATCAATTCGAATGCAGCGGGCCCTTCAATGAGGACCGTGGCACCGCTGATCAGTTCCACCTGAATCGTGCCGCGTTTCAGTTTCAACCACCCCGCGGATAAGCCGGCGCCGGTCTGTAGATTACGAGGCGTATCCCACACCACACCGACGGCTTGCGTTAACAGTGCGATGTGATCCGTTTTAGGCACATTCGTTTCGGGTTCCGGTATATTTTCAGGAGAATCTGCGATCAACGGCTCATGGCCTGAACCGGTATTCCAGCCGGCATAATACGCCAGTGAAAGTAAGAGTGTCGCCGCTACGAGTGACGTCACCAATAAGAGCAGAAAGCGGGGAGTCCCTAATTTTGTATGTTGTTCTGGCTGCGTGGGATGGGGAATCCAGTCTTCAGACTCATTCGTTTCCGTCGCCCAGGTTGAGAGCCCCGAATGCACGCGCATATAATCGACGTAAAGCTGTCGCTGCTGTGGATCTTCTTTCAGACGCCGTTCCAATGCGACATGATCTTGCGGGCTGATATCTCCCTGCAGGAATGCGTCGATCAGTTGGATGAGTTCGTGATTGTGAGGAGTTGTATTTTTCATGAGCCCGCCTCCGCTGAATGGAGCGACTGTTGCATGCAGTCCATCAGTCGCAGTCGTAAGCGAGAGAGCTTTTTGTAAATCGCATCGCTGGACCGTCCCAGATGTTCGGCGACTTCTTTGATCGTACGTTGACTGTGATAACAATCCCGGATGAGCTGTCTGTTCTCGCCTTCCAGTTTCTGGATACAGTTTTCGAGTGCCTGTTTTTCTCGATCCGTTTCGGGAAGCGTGCTTGTCTGGTGTTCTGCAATCAGTGACAGCACTTCGTCAGAAAAATAGAGCCGATCCCGACTCTGCACCCGTTGAAAATTTTTGACCTCGTAAAAGGCAACTCCACAGGCCCAGGAAGAAAAACTCTGTTTTGAGTCAAAAGTATTCCATTTTCTCCACAAAACCAGACACGTTTGCTGAAAGACATCTTCGGCATCGGTCTGGTGAGGCAGCAGGGTTCCTATAAAACCACGAATCAGGCTGTGATGCCGCGCCAGCAATGAGACAAATTGCTCATTAGGGACCGGTCCCGGGTCTGCTGCTGTGTCTGGTTGTGATTCCAATGAATTGTCCATATCAGTAATCGTACGCAAATGCACAAAACGGACGGAAAGAAACCGCGTTTTTTTCTTAAACCGAGGGCTGCTATGATCAGGACTCGATGTAAGTCCCTGAATTTGCGGAATTTATGCTCTGGATTTGGATTCGTGTTTTTTCGAGGAAATTGTTTACTTCACTCGAAAATGAGTGATGGTTGTATTACTTTGAGATTGTTCCAATTGTCATCCTTTATCTTACCCGGCTTCTGAGGAAATGGGAGATCCATTTCCTCGGTTCCACAAAGTGCGAATTACCTATACAGAAAGTTTTTTGGTACTGTCGTCTATTCTACCGGTAATCGCAAATCTCATTTGCCGCGCCACTTGCGAGTTTATTGTAGAACGGGTAATCTCCTTGGGTTATTATTTATCATTTCCCCTGCTCGGCTGAACCGGCTGAGTGGCCTATGAATATTCACCGCATTAGTAAATCGATCAGAGTGGTATAAATCCATGCAGGAATCAGTGGACCCTCAAAGCCGCATTGTCATTACTGGAATTGGCTTGACGGCTCCGAATGGAAACAATCTGGAGGAATTTCGGCAAAACCTGCTGGAAGGTCGTTCGGGTGTCGTTGATTATAACATTCGCTATATGGGCGATGTTCTCGCCGGTGTTTGCGATTTCGATGAATTACGCTATCAGAAACGCAAAGAAGTTCGTCGGGGAACACGGGCCGGCTCAATCGCCATTTATTGTGCAAATGAAGCCGTCAATCAATCGAAGCTGGATTGGGAAAATGTCGCCCGCGATCGGGTAGGCGTTTATCTTGGAATTACCGAACATGGAAACGTAGAAACCGAGAATGAAGTCTACGAAATTTCTCAGTTCGACTACGATACCAAAGTCTGGTCGCATCATCACAATCCCCGAACCGTTGCAAATAATTCCGCCGGTGAAGTCACGCTGAATATGGGAATTACCGGTCCGCATCTGACATTGGGAGCGGCTTGTGCAGCAGGGAACGCCGGTTTTATTCAAGGCGTGCAAATGCTCCGGCTGAATGAAGTCGATATCGCATTGTGCGGCGGTGTGTCTGAAAGTATCCATACATTCGGTATTTTTGCCAGCTTCCAGAGTCAGGGCGCACTGGCAACCAACGCAGATCCTGCGAAAGCCTGTCGGCCCTTTGATGTGAATCGCAATGGGATTGTCGTTGCTGAAGGGGGTGCGGTTTGCACGCTGGAACGTCTGCCCGATGCACTGGCACGCGGAGCAACGATTTACGGGGAAATCGTGGGTTACGCCATGAATTCCGATGCCAGCGATTTCGTACTTCCAAATTCGAATCGACAGGCAGAATGTATTCGCCTCGCACTCAAACGCGCCGGATTACAACCGGAAGATATTGATATTGTCAGCAGTCATGCCACCGCGACGACACAGGGAGATATCGAAGAAGCCAAAGCTTTGGCGAGCGTCTTTGCTGATTGCCCTGATCTGGCGATTAACAATACCAAAAGCTTTATCGGGCACGCGATGGGAGCCGCTGGTGCGTTGGAAATGCTGGGGAATCTGCCTGCACTCGAAGATGGCATCGCTCATGCGACTCTGAATCTGGATGAGCTCGATCCGGAATGTCATTTACCACAACTGGTTGCCAACCAGCCACGGCAGATGGATCGGGTCGAATGTATTTTGAATAACTCGTTTGGGATGCTGGGAATTAATTCTGTTCTGATCATCAAAAAATATTCTGCCTGAACAGATTGCTTAACGGAATTCGTTTGAGGAGGAATCGCTGCGCTCAGCATGATTTCCCTCATGAGATATGACGCTTCTGTGTAGATTTTCTGAAAAACTCTGATTTCTCAAGGGTTCAGTCGGTTTAAATCGTTTCGTACGCGCTATAGTATTCCATATAAGGGGCGGGTTTTTATCTCCCGGCTTCTGGCGGGGGTTTTGTTTCTTTGGTATAAGAGGCTTCCCCTCACTAAAATTCGCAGTGAAAGCCGTGAGATTCACTGATCGAAATCGATGTTATAGGATTTTTAGAAAGTTTGGAGTTTCTGCATGGCGCCGGAACAAATCAGATCGGTTATCTTGGATATTTTAGCGCGAATTGCTCCTGATGAGGATCTTTCGGAGCTTGACGATAGTGTTCCTTTTCGTGAACAGATGGAATTAGACAGCATGGATTTTCTGGATATCGTCATGGAGTTGAGAAAACTCTATCGCGTTCAGATTCCAGAAGAAGACTACGGTGAACTGGTAACAATGGACAGCACTGTTACTTATCTCACACCTCTCCTGAAGGATGCGGAAAGCACCGTCTGATTCCCGTAGATTCCCTCCGCCATGAGCTACGATTCAATCATCATTGGTGCCGGTCTCTCCGGCTTGGCTGCGGGAATCCGCCTGGCTTATTACGGAAAGAATGTGTGCATTCTCGAAAGGCACACGACCATTGGTGGTTTGAATTCCTTCTATCGCTTGCGCGGTCGGAATCATGATGTCGGCTTGCATGCGATTACGAACTATTCGCCGCCCGGCGGTAAACGGGGGCCACTCAATAAAATTCTCCGGCAGCTTCGCTTTCAATGGGAAGACTTTGACCTGAGCCCGCAATGCGGCTCCTCTGTCGTTTTTCCCGGTCATACACTCCGATTCAATAATCAGTTCGATTATTTTGAAGCCCAAATCGCAGAGCAGTTTCCTCAGCAGGTTGACGGTTTCCGGCAACTGGTTGCGGAAATCGATACGCACAATATCGGCGACCTGGGGCAGATCAGAATCTCGGCCCGTGAGCGCACGGCCGCTCATATTTCTGATCCACTGCTGATCAATATGTTGCTGTGTCCGCTGATGTTTTACGGTAGCCCAACCGAGCACGATATGGACTTCAATCAGTTCGTGATCATGTTTCGCAGCATCTACCAGGAAGGCTTTGCCCGCCCATATAAAGGCGTGCGACTGATCCTGAAAAATCTGGTTCGCAAGTTCAAATCGCTGGGGGGAGAACTCAAACTCCGTGCCGGCGTCAAGGAGTTGCTTACTGACGGCAATCATGTCTCGGGCGTGATGCTCGATGATGGTTCGATTCTCGAAGGAAAACAGGTGCTTTCCTCAGCCGGTTCCGCAGAGACACTACAGATGTGCGGCGCAGAAGTACCACAAGATGATCGCTTCACCCCCGGCGAAATTTCCTTCGTCGAGACCATCTCTGTACTCGATCAAGAACCAAAATCATTCGGGCACGACGAGACCATCGTGTTCTATAACGATTCGGAAGACTTTTACTACGAACAGTCTAAAGAGCCGTGTGACGTCCGTAGCGGTATTATCTGCTCGCCGAATAATTTTGAATACGATCAACCGCTGGAAGAAGGTTCGATTCGCATTACGGCGCTCGCAAATCCACAATACTGGATGAACCTGTCCGAAGAGAAATACATTGCGGAAAAGAAATACTGGTACGACCAGATTCTGGAATCCTCGATGCGATTCATCCCCGACTTCCGACCGCATGTCATCGACGTCGATACCTTTACGCCGCGAACCATCAAAAAATTCACAGGTCACATCAACGGTTGTGTGTACGGGGCGCCGCAAAAAATTCTGGATGGAACGACGCCATTCAACAATTTATTCTTGTGTGGCACTGATCAGGGGTTTCTTGGAATTATCGGTTCGATGCTCTCCGGAATCAGCATCGCCAACCTGCATCTGCTGAATCCCAAATAGCCGCTCAAAGTGACTTGATTCATGCTGTACTCTTGCATCATCGCTTGGGAAAACGTTCATTTTATTCCGTTGCTGCGTGCTGAATTGTCACACTTTTGTCATAGAAACCTGAATTACTTCGGTTTAGTAGACAAAGTCTCGTAATTTCGATAAACAAGAGAAGAAATGTAATGTCATTAATACAGGATTTGTGAGGTTTCACTGTCCTTTTATCTTCTCTGCTGAACTGTATACGACGCTGAATTATCATGGCCAAAGATTTTCTGAAAGACGCAAAAGACGAATATGATGTCATTGTCATCGGCAGTGGTTTAGCCGGAATGACATCGGCCAACATCCTGGCCCGTCAAGGATATTCCGTACTGCTCCTCGAACATCATTACCAGCTCGGCGGCATGGCCACCTGGTTCAAACGCCAGAACGGTCACATCTTCGATATCTCGCTGCACGGCTTCCCCTATGGAATGCTTAAGAGCTGTCGTAAATACTGGACGCAGGAAATCGCCGACAATATCGTTCCGCTCCGAGGCGTCCGTTTCGAAAATCCGCAGTTCTCGCTCGAAACGACATTTACGCGAGACGACTTTACTCGTCTATTGATCGAGAAGTTTAATATCGAACCGGAGACGGTCAAAAACTTCTTTGACACCGCCCGCAAAATGAACTTCTTCGATGATCAGGGAAAAACCACCCGCGAACTGTTCGAAGAATTCTTTCCCGGTCGCGATGATGTCGTGCGTCTGCTGATGGAACCGATTTCCTACGCCAACGGTTCGACGCTGGAAGACCCCGCGATTACCTATGGCATCGTCTTCTCCAATTTCATGCAGAAAGGCGTCTACACCTTCCGTGGCGGAACGGATCATCTGGTCAAACTCATCAAAGCAGAATTGGAACATAACGGCGTTGACGTTCGCATTCGAACGCAGGTCGAGAAAATCGAAGTCACTCCCGATCGCAGAGTCACCGGTGTGGTTGTTAATGGCAAACGTATCGGCTGTAAAGCCATCATGTCGAACTCCAACATCAAAGGCACAATTCTGAATCTCGTCGGCGAAGAGCACTTCGATCCGGACTTCGTCGAAGAAACCAAGGCCGTGCGGCTCAATAACAGCAGCACGCAGGTTTATATCGCTTTGAAGCCCAACGACGAACTCAATTTCTGTGGCGATCTGCTGTTTCACTCTGAGCATAAAGGCTTTGATATCGAAGCCATGCTCAGTAAAAATGTCAGCAGCCGCACTTTTTCATTCTACTATCCAGAAACACGGCCCGGCAGTAATCGTTCTTTAATTGTTTCGTCCACCAACGCGAACTTCCGCGACTGGGCTGATCTCCCTGAAGAACAGTATGAAGCCGATAAAAATCATCTGATCGAAACGACCCTCGATTGCCTCGAACAGTATGTGCCCAATATTAGGGATCGCGTGGATCATCTGGAAGCCTCGACGCCGCGCACATTCCAGCGCTACACGCAGCATCTGCAAGGTGCTTCGTTTGGTACCAAGTTTGAAGGTCTCAAAGTCAGCAAGGAACTACCCGAACAGATCCAGGGATTGTATCATGCCGGTTCGGTCGGCATCATCATGTCCGGCTGGCTCGGTGCCGTCAATTACGGCGTGATTGTCAGCAATGATGTCGATAAATATCTGACTCCCGCAGCCGCCCGCATCTGATTTCCAATCTCAAACGATAAAAGAAACGGATCAATCTCGTGAATCTGGATGAGATCAAAGCCTGTATTCCGCACCGGGAACCTTTTTTGTGGCTCGATGAAATCGTCGCGCTGGAAGAAAACAGCATCCATGCCCGCAAATTCGTCTCCCCCAATCTGGATCTGTTTCAGGGACATTATCCCGATCATCCGGTATTACCCGGCGTGATTCTGTGTGAAGCTGCCATGCAGGCTGCTGCCGTCTTCATCGCCAAGACCGATGCCCCCGATGCCGGCAAAGTCCCCGTCGCCACGCGCCTGAATAACACCAAGTTTCGCCGTATGGTCAAGCCGGGAGAAACCCTCGACATCCATGTGACGCTCACCGAAAAACTGGGCGGCGCTTACTTCTTTACCGGCAAGATCACTGTTGGTAAAGAAACCGCCGTGCGACTCGAATTCGCCGTCACTACCGCCGACGGTTAATTGTACTTGGCTCACTTACTTCTGCTGTGACGGGGCTTCGATCCGATACAGGAAATGCTCGGTTCGCAGAATGATCGATTTCCCTGCAATCGCCAGCGATGCAACGCAGCCTTCCTCGAGTTTATTAGCGGCCAGTTCCTTGTATTCTTTTCCGGGAACAAACACCCGCGTCACACCTTCCCGATCGGGGGCGTAAATCTTGCCATCTGCAAAAATAGGCGAAGCAGAAAACGAACTGCGGTCCATCCGTTCTTTCCAGATCAGCTTACCGGTCTTTGAATCCAGGCAGGATGCGATGCCTTTATCATCTACCATAAACAGCAGACCGTCGATCAACAGCTGTGAAGGCTTCGAAGGGATTCCCTTCTGTTCGATCCATTTCACGTGTGTTTTCGTTACGTCCCCTTTGCCGTCCGGAGATACTGCATACAGATGCGCTTTTCCAAAGCCGGTGCCGACGTAGATCTTTTCACCATCATACAAGGGGCGATTCGCGGCCGAATGTTGTGGGTAATAAAACTTCCAGTATTCATCCCCCGTTAGCGGATTGTAGGAAACGGTGGCTTTTGCCGCCGGGCTGATTAACTGCACGCGGCCGTCATGTTCGATAATGCGAGGCGTCGCAAACGCTTTCTTGAAATCGCCGTTCTTGGTTCCGTATTCGATGTTACGATCTTTCTTCCAGACTTCCTTGCCCGTTGCCTTATCTAGCGCAACGACGTACTGATAGTCGTAGCCATCAAACTGCAGGATCAATAGATTCTGATAAATGATGGGCGACGAGCCCGCGCCCCGCCAGTGATTGCACGGATAATCGCGGCGGCTCCAGAGGACGTCTCCCGTTTTCGTATCCAGGCAGGCGGTTCCATATGCACCGTAATGCACATAGATCCGACCCTCTTCAATGATCGGCGTGCTGGAGGCGTGCGAGTTGCTCGGGTCAATATACTGAGGCTTCTCGACGTCGAAGATTTTCTTGTCTATCAGAATCTTGCCGGTGTTGAAATCGACACAGACCACACCCAGCTCTTTACCGTCTTTCGTCGATGTTGTCACCCAGACCTGATCTTTCCAGACCACCGGCGAGGACCAGGCCCGACCATGAACGGGGGTTTTCCAGACGATATTCTCTTTCTCGCTCCATTTCACCGGAAGTCCCGTCGCTTTCGAGGACCCATCGGCGTGAGGTCCGCGGAATTGATTCCAATAGGGTTCGTCTGCCGTAGCGAAGGACGCTGTAAAAATCATCGCTGCAAACAAGCAGAACGCGGAGAACAGACTTCGGATTTTGATCGCAGCCATGACGGATTCCTGAGTTGAATAAAACTGAGCGGGAAGGCTATCGGGAATTGATCTAACGGCTCCACGCGCCGCAGAATCAGAGGGTAATAACTAAAGGAAGTTAATTAGCAACGCACATTTCCGTCGCTATTCTGATTATAAGAGCCGGCACCCCTGATGCAATTGTAAAGCCGCTTCAATCTGTTTCTGAAGATTCTTTACGAACGAACTCCACATCGATGATCTCTTCTTCGGGCGTGGACGTAGTCGTCTGTTGAAACTCCTGATAGGTTCCATCGCTGGAGCGAAAACTGGTGTGAGATTGAAATTGCATCATCGCCCGCTGTTTCAGCCATTCCCCCACGCGAAGCTTTAAAACCTCGCGTACCATGGGGATCAGTAAGGCAAAACCGACCATGTCGGTCATGATCCCGGGAGTAATCAGAAACGCTCCGGCGATCAGAATCATCAAGCCATCCAGAAGCACGCCGGTGGGGGGCTGTCCCTGCACCATATGCTGTTGAATTTTCTTCCAGGCCTGCGATCCCTGTTTCCGCGCCAGCCAGGCACCCAGAATCCCCGTCACCACCACCAGGCCGAACGTAACGGTCGGGCTGGTCAGCGAACTGAACCACAGCAGCAGCCACAGCTCGGCGAGCGGAATGATCGTGAATAAAAGAAACAGGCGTAGCAGCACAGTCAGTCACCATCGTGAAAACAGAAAAAGGAACGCTGACTCTCATTCTATACCAAACCGACGTGGCTGAACATCCCCACTCTCGGATTCGCTAGTCACGAATTTGCCAGAATTTCACAGACTTCTTACGCGTATGTAATCGACGAAACAGGTTGATATTCGTGCTCCTTTACAGAATATTAACTGAAAAAAACGATCTAGACAGCAATGCGACGTTCACGAGAATGCGGAGATAACGTCGCGCGCGCGAGCAAAACCACTTTATGCACTGGAAACCGGCACCCCTGAGAATCTGCTCCCCATAAAACTGCCTCGTTTGAGAGCGATTTTTCCCGCGTCGCTCTGACTGGTTCCAGTTGAGCACCTCGCATCAAACGACATCGAAACGCTATCATGGGATATCCCCTGGAGATCATAGAACATGAGAGGTATTTCATAAGTGGTTTGCAGAACAAAAAACGAATTCCCTGTTGACGTCCCCACGCCTCGAGCGATGATAGCAAATATCAAAACAACACAAAGCAGAAACCAAAACCAACAGAAGAAACATATCAGTAACTATCCCATACATCATTCAGTAACCCCCCCCCAATAAAATAAGCGGCACGCTGCCAACTGCCGTTTCCGAACGGGAAACAAAATACAAACCCGCAATCCAGATCCTACCCGATATCCTCCAACATCCCACAGATGAAAATCCCACAACTGAAGTAAAAGCAGGGGAGCAGAAAAGCAGCGAAAAGATAAGTAGGGTGCGGCCCCATGTGTCAGCCCGCCTGATGAGGTTCGAACGGAATTCACTCCAGCTATGGAACCAGATTCACCATTCAAGCGGTACCTCTCTAATCACGTTGACCCCACGGGGAGACACATGGGTCTCCCCCTACTTTTTCAGTTGATCGGGACGTTTTCTTATTCACTGTTGGCAAGCCAACGGTGTCACACATGCGAAGAAACTATTTTGTGTTTTTTCGTGTCTTTCGTGGTATTAAAAATCAGAATCAGCGTGCTTGATCGATCTCTTCAAAGGTCTGGTTGCCGATGCGGTATTGTTTCCAGTCTTTGAAATCGAAGTGCCACCATTCGTATTGGAAGACGGTGAAGCCTGCGGATTCCATCGTTTGCCGCAGTAGCTGGCGGTACCAGCGCTGGCGGGAGGTGCCGCCGGGGTAGAGTGGAAAGGAGCGGGGGGAGAATTCGTCGTAGCCGGCGACCATCTGAATCGGTTCGCCGGTTTCAAGATCGTACAGTGTCAGATCGACGGCGCAGCCGCGGTTGTGTCGTGAGCCGTTGGCGGGGTTGGCGACGAAGTCTTTGAACTCACCCGGCGTCGCGTCCCAGAACATTTTGGTCACATGCCAGGGGCGATAGGCATCGTGGATTAACAGACCGAGACCACGCTCTTTGAGACGGGCGTTCGCACGGACGACCGCTTCGGCTGCAGGGCGCTGCATGAACGCACGCGCCTGTTTGTAGAAGACGGCGCCGGTGAAATTATTCTCGGACGCGTAACGGATATCGAGTTTGATTGTCGGGTCCAGCGTTGTCAGGTCCACCAGTTCCGGCTTCCGATATTGGCCCGGCTCAGGCGGGGGAGACGCGGCGAGTGCTGCAGCGCGGAGATCATCGACCGGTTTGACAGGCGTGATGCGAAACGTCTCGCCATCTTTGGTGCCGACTTCGCGGCGGTCAAACTTTACCTCGGCGGCGACAACTGCGGTGGCGGTGTCATCACTGCCGCGTGTGAATTTCAGACCTTCACCGTGATACAGGCCGTAATCGGGAAACTCAAATGTATTGCGGTCGATTTGCTTCAGTGGGTAGTAATAAAACCATTCGATCAATGCGTACAACCGACCTTCATTTTCCAGAATATACAGCGTATTATGATCCCAGCCGTATTCGCCGATCAGGCCTTTCCAGTCGGCCGGAATTGGCGGCGGTGGTGTGTCTATGGCGCGCTGAAAATTCATCGAGCCAACCTGAAGGACGTCTTTGCCTTCCAGCTTGACTTCGGTACCAAAGCCGATGGCGTCGTCGGTCAAAATGGTGCCGTCATCAGCGGAGGAGCGGAGATCATAGCGAAAAGTGCCGCGATGTAAAAATAAGTTGCCGTTGAGTTCAGTGATACGGGCCAGTTTGTTTTCCTCTTTGTTGCGGTACAGCCCGACCAGTTCTTTTGCGCGTTCTGTGGGAACCGAACCGGTCATGCGATACTCGGGAAGCGTCTTGCCGTCCTGAGTCGCCAGCATCAGACGTAACGCATAATCAGCCAGCCGACCGACGACGCCGTTTGTGCCATCCAGCGACGCGACGGCGGCAACCCCCAGCTTGCGTTCGGGCAGTGCTTCCAGTTGTGTCGAGAATCCGTAGACGGCACCCCCGTGACCGACTTTGGTGAAACCGTCAAAGTCCTGAATATGAAACCCGATCCCAAAACGTTGCGGCTTGCCATCTGCGTCTTTCTGAGGTGTGAGCATCGACTGAAAGGTCTCTCGTTTCAGAATCTGACCGTTTTTGAATTGTCCTTCATTGAACAGACAGGTCAGGAACTTTGCGAGATCGATGACGTTCGAGTACAGATTACCGGCAGGACCTGTGCCCAGAAGAAACGTCGGTGCGACAAAGCGTCGTCCGTCGTTGGTTCTCATCCAGCCGGTCGCAAGATGATCTTTGACGGCGGGCGTTACTGTGAATCCACTGTGTTCCATGTTTAACGGATCGAGAATCTTCTGATGCACCTGACTGGCGTGGGAGACATCCAGCTGTTTTTCCAGGATCGCACCGACAACGGCGACCGCCGCGTTTGAGTATTTTGTTTTGGTGCCGGGCTGGTAGACAAGAGAGGTTTCGTTCAAGCTGGCGACGGTCTCTGCCAGTGATGGTTCCGTTGGATCGAAGTAGTTGCCGACCGGTGATTCACGAACGAGTCCCGAACGGTGTGTCATGAGTTGCAGAACCGAAATTTCGCCGCCAAAGGGGTTGGTCGGTTTGAACTCAGGGAGACAGGATTGTACGTTCGCGTCCAGGTTGAGGTCGCCGGTTTCGACCAGTTGCATGATGGCAATGTCGGTGAAGAGTTTCGAAACCGAACCGACACGGTAAACCGTATTTGCGGTAGCATGGATTTGCCGGTTCTTGTCCTGAAAACCAAATCCGTCTGCCCAGACCATTTTATCGCCATCGACGAGCGAAATGGAGAATGCGGGCAACTGCTTTTGTTCGACCTCATGTCGAATGGCTGATTTCAAACGCGCAATGGCAGGGGAGTAGTCTACTTTTTTTTCATGGGAAGCCTGCGGTGAAAGGTTCGGTTCCTCAGCGCTCACACCGATTACCAGTCCCAGTAAGACAAAAACAACAAGCGATCGGTGGAAGAATTTCATGATTACCTCATTTGGTGTTTATCAGGCAGCGGCACCTTTCGATATGACGGTGCTGTCTCTGGCATCGTAAATCGGTTGAACCGTCGAGTCAAACAGGAAACAGAAAGATCATCCTGATCTTAACTCTTGTTGTAATAAAAACGAACGTTCTTATTCCGTCTTCTATTCTGAAAAGCAGGGTGCGGACCCATGTGTCCGCACGCCCGGTGGTGTTCGATGTGAAATTCACTCTTGGGATGGAACCAGATTTACCATTCAAGTGATACCTCTCTCATTACGTCGATCCCACGGGGAGACACATGGGTCTCTCCCTGCTTTTTCAGTTGACCGGAGCGTTTTCTTACTCACCGTTGGACAAGCCAACGGTGCCACCCCGAGTGAGTTCGTTTTCGTGTCTTTCGTGGTAAAAAAACGAAACAGAATTCGCTCCTTACTCCCGCAGGAGCAGCCAGAAGATCAACCCGAAGAAGCCGATCGCTGCCAGAGTGATATGCAATGCAGGCACGCTGATGATTCCCACCAATGCGTTCCCCTCAGCCAGTGGCCAGAAAGGATTCATTTCCTCGTGCATCAGGCTGTCAAGCAAAATGTGTGATACACCGCCAATGACGCCAGCCAATAATGACTGGCTGAGCAACAGACGTCTCGGTGTTTCTGCCAGACGCTCTCTCCAGCGCGAATCAGCGGGTAGCAAGCGACGAATCATCTGAACGGTGCCGAACATCACAAGGCCAGCAAGCACTCCCATTGCGAGCCCCCCAACATAAGTATGCAAATATCGATGGAGTGGCGGCTCATTTCTGCTGAGGTAATACAACACTTCCAGATCGATCAAAACATTCGCTGCCACGTACGAAGTGAACCAGAAATGACGAGCGCCGAATGCTTTCGCAAATATCCCGGGACAGAAATGAAATGGCGGAAGCGGAATCGGTTGGTCTCCCTGATTTAATGACAGGATTGGTCAGGCCGTAGTGAAATTCAGCAGACAAACGAGTCGAAAGCAGTTACAATACAACCTCAGCTATTCTAACTCTGATCACTTATTTTAAAAGCGCAAACGGAGATTCTTGTGAACGGGCAATTTTTTCTCGGTAACCGACAACGATTTTGGTTTATGTCCCCTGTCATGAAAACCGTTTTACTGCTGGGTGCAATCTTAACTGCCAGCATTCCCATACTGTCAGGAACTGCATCAGCGGGTGAACCAACTGAGTGGAATTACACACCGGAACTCATGCAGCCATTCTGGCAGGGAGAGACCATCGAAGGGGAATCGGTGCTGTTTATTCGAGATCCCCAGACTGGAATTGCGAGCGCGTCGGTCCTGTTTCCGATCGAAGGCGTGCTCAGCGTTCGTAATTCCGCGGGGGACATTTCCTATGACGAAGGCCGGGATTATCAGTGGAAACCGGGAACTCGTGAGATCACTCTCCCGAAGGATTCTCGAATCGTTTCTTATACACTTGCTGACCTGCGTCGTCCTGATAATTCACAACGCCACAAACTGACACACCGCGATGGGAACGGCGAAATCTTTTTCGGCGGTAAACTCGAATATCACAACATGCAGACCTGTATTACCTACAAGCACAAGCCTGTTGACTGGCAGGCGATCGTACCAACGTTCGATGAAAAAGCCTTGCCGCGCACGATTCAAAAACTGCGCAAACACGATACCGTTTCAATCGTGCTGCTGGGAGACAGTATTTCTACTGGCTGTAACGCTTCGGGCTGGGCTGGTGGCGCCCCCTATCAACCCGCGTTTCCCGATCTGTTAAAAGAACATCTGCAGAACCGCTATCAAAACAGAGTTGAAATGGTAAATCCTTCAGTCGGCGGCAAAGATACACGCTGGGCACTGACGCAAGTCGACAAGGTCGTGGAGTCCAATCCCGATCTGGTGATCATCGCCTTTGGCATGAACGATTCGGCGGGCCGTTCTGCAAAAGAATATCAAGCCAATACGAAAGCTCTGATGGAACAGATTCGCAAGAAACGGCCTCAAACCGAATTCATTCTTTTGGCACCGATGCTGGGTAATAAGGACTGGATTCGGCTCAAACATGAGTTGTTCCCTCAATACCGCGATGCGCTGGCAGAACTGTGTCGACCGGGAGTCGTACTGGCAGATATGACATCAATCTGGACCGAGTTTCTCAAACAAAAACAAGACTGGGATCTGACCGGAAACGGCGTCAACCACCCGAACGATTTCGGCCATCGCGTTTACGCACAGGTATTATCAACACTGCTCGTACCGCCACAGGAAAAAACGGAGACTGCTAAGAAGACCAGCCTTCCCCCCAAAGTCGTTTCACTCTGGAACGGGAAAGCCCCGACGGGCAACGATCAGTTCGAGAAGACTGATGTAAAGATCACAGTACATCAGCCTGAAAAAGGCAACGGCGCCGCGATCGTTATCTGTCCGGGCGGCGGTTATCAGCGACTGGTGACCGGCGGTGAAGGGCACCGCATTGCCCAATGGCTGAATCAACACGGGATTACCGGAGTCGTACTGGAATATCGGATGCCAGACGGGCGTTCGTTCGTGCCTCTGATGGATGCCCAACAGGCCATCCGCATGGTCCGCGCGAATGCGAAGCAGTGGAACATCGATCCCCATAAAATCGGCATCATGGGCTTTTCTGCGGGGGGGCATCTCGCATCAACGGCGGCAACACATTTTGACGCCGGCGATCCCCAGGCAGCCGATCCCGTCAAACGCCAGAGCAGCCGCCCCGACTTTGCGATCCTGGTTTACCCCGTAGTCAGCATGGGTACAACGACTCATGGCGGCTCGAAAAAGAATTTGCTGGGAGCAGATCCTTCGCCGGAACTGATCGAATTGTTCTCCAACGAAAAACAGGTTACCGCAAAAACGCCGCCGATTTATCTGGCGCATGCCGTCAATGACAAACCCGTACCCATTGAAAACAGTCGCGCCCTGTATCGCGCATTACAGGCGAAAAGGATCCCGTCCCAGTTGCTGGAACTCCCCTCGGGAGGGCACGGCTTGAATGGCTATAAAGGCCCAATGTGGGATGCCTGGCAGAAGCAGTCAATGGAATGGCTGGCGAAACTGAATTTCATTCCCGCACAGGATGCGAAAAAGTAACCCTGCCTCGCTGAAAAAGTGAATGCAATCAAATTCCTAAGAAAGAAACAGTATGACCACCCTTGTCGTAGGCGCTACCGGTGCTACCGGTCGTCTGCTTGTGGAGCAGTTACTACAGCGTGGTGAACAGGTCAAAGCCATTGTTCGTACGCCCGGCACGTTTAATGAATTCATCACTGGTCATGAAGGGTTTTCCGAAATCCAGGCCGGTGTGTATGATCTGACCGACGAAGAAATGCAGCAGCATGTCACCGGCTGTGATGCAGTCGCTTCCTGTTTAGGACACCAGATGTCGTTTAAGGGCGTGTTTGGCAAGCCGCGTCTGTTGGTGACCGATACGGTGCGTCGTCTGTGCGAAGCGATTCAAACCACGCATGCAGAGAATCCAGTCAAGTTTGTCCTCATGAATACCGCAGGCAACAGCAACCACGATCTAAATGAACCGATTTCGTTTGCACAACAGTGTGTCATCGGATTATTACGACTGCTCGTGCCGCCGCTTTCTGATAATGAGAAGGCCGCCGATTATTTACGTACGCAAATCGGCCAGAACCATCAGGCAATTGAGTGGGCCGCATTACGACCGGATTCGTTGCAGAACGAGAATGAAGTAACCGAATACACGCTGCATTCCTCGCCAACCCGCAGTGCCATTTTTAACCCCGGCCAGACCAGTCGTATCAACGTCGCCCACTTCATGGCGGAACTGGTGACGAATGAGAAAACATGGAATCAATGGAAAGGGCAAATGCCTGTGATTTACAACAAGGAAAAATGAAAAGCCATTTGAACAAAGCGCCGTTCTACTTAGTTGAGTGGCACTGTTGACTTGCCAACAGTCTATGAAAAACGTTTCGATCAACTGAAAAAGTAGGGGGAGACCCATGTGTCTCCCCGTGGGGGCAACGTGATTAGAGAGGTACCGCTTGAACGGAGAATCTGGTTCCATCCCAAGAGTGAATTCCGTTCGAACCTCGTCAGGCGGGCGGACACATGGATCCGCCCCTACCTCTGAGAGTCATCACCTGTTTTGTTTATTTCTACTAAAGAACACGAAAACTCCCCTGTTTGTGGTACTTTTATGAAGGTAGCATCAATGAAATGGACCATAATGGAGACGTGCTTCGTTTCCATGTAATACACAATACCGTTCATCATGCGTCACCATTTGACTGGAGTGTGAAGATGTTGATCCAGAAAATTAAGTTGATTCGGCATGCCGCTTCGATTTGCATTGTCTCACTCCTGACCGCCGTCTTCATGCCGCTGTCTGCGCAGTGTGAAGAGAACGGAACGGCTCAAAGTGAAAAACTGCAGAAACTGATTCGCGAAGTCGAGAAATACGAGGCGACTTATCACGCTCTCAAGCTCAATCTGACCAGCACCAAGAATGAGCAAGACACCTTTTTCATTCCCGACGCGCCGAAGCCGATCATTGCTGAGACGCAGATCGCACTCGATGTTCAGGGATTAAATTTCCGCCAGGAAGAACAGTCAAAAGGGCGATTCATCGTGATTGTCCAAAGAGCCTTGGGCGGTCTGAAGCAGGATCCTGCCAATGCCAATTATACGCAATCAGGAACCAAAGAACGGATTACTGTGTCTGACGGAAAGACGAGTCGTTATTTCTGGAAGGAAGATGTTGTCGCTGAAAAGAAAGGACAACAGCGAGAGACATCAATTCAAGGTGGAATCTCCGACAAGCCGATGCACCTGCCTAATCTCGCCCGGCCGCATATGTTTTTGATGGAAAATGGAGGGCCGCAAGTTCCGCTCTCGACTTATCTCAAAAGCATTAAGGCAATCCACTCCTTTCCCGGTCGTTACTACTTGCGAAAAGATGCAACACTGAATGTACAGATTCTCGGTACAGAAGAGTTCCAGGGGCTGGAATGCACCAGAATCATACTCGAGATCATCGACCCCAAGGGGACGCCCCGAACTCGGCGCGAACTTTGGCTGGCACGCGACCGGAATCTGATTCCCGTACGAAGTTTGGGGTATACTTACCGCGACTCGAAAGAGATGCCTATCTCGGAAGCGATTGTCGATAAATGGCAGGAAGTTCGTCCCGGTGTCTGGTTTCCGCGCCAGGCACATTACAAACGTTTTGATTCCTTCACAGTGAGACGTAAAGGGCAGCAGAAACTTTCGTGGCAGGTCAAATATAACATCAACAGCGTCCACCTCGATCCCCAATTTCCTCCTGATGTATTTACCACTCTCAAATTCCCGTCAGGAACGAAGGTGACTGTTGTGAAAGACGGAAAAATAATCAAGACCATCGATGCAGAGGCGAACGAGTTATAATCAGTAGTCAGAAAACGTACTTTCCAGAATAAAGTACAACGCACACACCAACCGTGCTATCGATCAAGTTCACTCACACTCAGTTGAACGTCCTGACTGGTCCCATTCAAAGTCAGACATGATCTCCTTCACCAGACGGGGGGATGTATGGATCCGCCTCTCACTTTAAGTGGCATTACCTGATTTATTATTTACTACCATGAAATTCGCGAAAGACACGAAAAATTCCCTGTTCGTGGTGCTTTCATGAAGGTAGCATAAATGGAACCGGCCATGATGGAGACGTGCTTCGCTTCCTTGAAATGCACAATCTGTCTGCCATGTGCCCCCACAGAACTGGAGAGTAAAAATGCTGATCCAGAAAATCATGATGACTCGTCTCGCAGTTTCGATTTTTGTACTCTCAATCCCGATGGCAGTTGTATTGATGCTGCTCTCCGCACGAGGCGAACCACAAAAAACGGTGCTCAGCGAAGAATTACAGAGTCTGATCCGAGAAATTGAGCGAAACGAAGCACTCTATCACACTCTCAAACTCAATCTGACGACCAGCAGAAGTGAGGAAGGGATTCGGTTCCACAGTGATGAGCCCAAACCGAAACCGATTCAAAGTGAGTCGCAGTCTGATCTCATCACGCAGGGGTTGAAATTCCGAGAAGAAGTTCAGTCGAAGGGACGTTTCATTGTGCTGGTGTCTGGTTTCGGCTCGGGAGAAGTGAGGCGGAATATTAGCAATGCCAATTATACGGAGGTGGGAACCAGAGAGATGATTCTTGTTTCTGATGGAACGACCAGTCGTCATTTTGGGGAGGGAGATGTCGTCGCTGAAAGGCAGGGGAACCAGCCACAGAAGTCAAGCATCGGCGGAATTTCAAACGAGCAGTTTCGTCTCCCGAATCTTGCCCGACCGCACATGTTTGTGCTCCGCTATGGAGGGGCCCATGTTCCGCTCTCGACTTATCTCAAAGGCATCAAGGCGATCGGAGAGTTCCGGGGGGCACCGCCACCCAATCTGCGTGCAGGCACGGTATTCAAAGCACAGATTCTGGGCACGGAACAGTGCCAGGGACTCGAGTGCACAAAGCTGATGATTGAGATCGTCAATCCCGGTGGAACTCCCCGAAGTCGCAGGGAACTCTGGTTGGCCCATGATCGAAACCTGATTCCGGTGAAGGATTTATTCTATCTCTGCAGCAACTCGAACGAGATCCCCTTTGCGGAGGCGATCATCGATGAATGGCAGGAAGTACGTCCCGGCGTCTGGTTTCCCCTCAAGGCACACTCGAACAGATTTAGCTCATACTTAATCAAACATGAAGGCCGGCAGAAACGCATACAGCATGTCAAATACGACTTTAACAGTGTTCAACTCGATCCCCCAATTCCCCCGAATGAATTTACCTCTCTCAAGTTCCCGCCGGGTACCGAAGTGAGTATCAGGGAAGACGGAAAGATTATTAAGACCTTCGTTGCAGAGGCGAACGAGTTATAACTGGTCGCCAATCGTTCAAACAGAAACGGGGCTCATTTCACGCGTTTCAGGTCTTATTACCATGCTGTATCTCATCACCTTTATTCTCTTGATTCTCATCGTCGCTGTAACCCTCTGGTCAAATCGCAGTGACTTGTCACCTCGTATACTCAACGATCCCCTCGCCCCCAAGCCACTTGAAACTCTGTTCGACAAAATCGATTCCACTCCCGATTCTCCCGTTGGCTTTGGCTATAAGATCTCCTGGCTTGCCATCAAAACGCCTGATGCAAAAACCGTCCTGGATACGCTTCACATCGAGAACGTCCAACCCGCAAACTGGAATACGGGAGTCATTGCCGCCTACAACGGCCACACTTTCATTTCTCCTCCCATCAATGGCTGGGTACTGGTCGTTTCCTACCATCTGCCGGAACTTGGCAAGGAACCCGAACCGGATGGCCTGACACCGCTCCTGACCATACTCTCGCAAGAATTCGGCGAAGTGCAATATTTCGGGACACATCGCGTCGTGGAATATCATGCCTGGTCACGCTATATCAATGGTTCTGAAATCCGCGCATTCGCGTATCTTGGCGAAAGTGACGAGATACTTGCTAACCGGGGAGCAGATACAGAGGAAGAAGAAGAACTCGGTTACGAATACTTTGATCCTGATTCACCAGACGCAGATTCAGATTCGTATTGGGAACGAGAGGATCTGTGTTATCCCGATGAAACGCATGTGATGGAAGTCGCCGGACTCTGGAGCGTCAACCCAACTGCTCTTGAAGATCTGGAACTCCCCAACAGCGCTGGCTGGATCGGGAATCTGGTTGATCTGTCTGACGAAATGATGCCACAAAAAACAGTCAGTTAACGGGCGAGTATATCGATTCAAATCACACAGATTCAAAAGACCTGATTTATTCTAAGCAAATCTGACAGGCAAAGAATCTGTTTCACCGGTCAACATTTTTGCATTTCATAGTTTCTATCCCTTCCTGGCGCTACTATACTCCCTTAAGTGCACATCCGACCAAGATGGCAAATTGTTGGAATGAACCCTGGGAGACCCTGATGTTAACTGTACTGCCCCCCTTTCGAAATTGTTTCCGCTTGTCTGTTCTGAATTCTCTACTCATAACAGTAGTCATCGCAAGCAGTCTGCTTGCTGCCGGTTCTCAAGATTTGCAAGCCCAGGGAAAGACATCGCGAGACTCAAAGCCGGAAGCGGCAACAACCAAACTGAAACCGTTTCGCATGGATTTGGTCCCTGAAGATGCACTGGGAGTCCTGGCGGTCCGCCCTGCACAACTGCTGGGGGAAAAAGCAATGGCGCCAGTTCTACAATTGATCAAACAGGAACAACAGAAATATTCTGACTATAATTTTCTGGGAGTGGATCCGACCAAACTGGAGACGATTACAATTATGTATCTTCTGGCGGAATCTGGCAAGGTTGGACAGAAGCCGGTCGACTTTGTTTCCGTGTTAAATTCAACACAAAAATTAGACCAAAAGCTGGTACGGAAAAAATTCACTAAAACCAATCTCATAGAATCCCGTTACAAGGGAAAAACATTCCTGACAAACACGTCACCCGATGGAGACGCATTGTTATTCCTGGATGAAAAGTCCTGCATTATCTCAGATAAAGCCAGTGCTCTGAAAAAGGTAATTGACAGTATGCAGGATCAAAACAACCATACCTGGACTAAGCGACTGCAGCCGGTCGAAACGGCTTCCATTGCCGGCGCGGTCAACATGCAAAAAGCACGATTGCTTATGGGAGGTATGGTTCAGGCACTCTCTGTTAAAATCCCTATTTGGCCTCTAATCTCGCCGGTATGGGATCATTCCGAGATTGTCGCTTTAGGTATCACATTACAACAGAAACTCTCCCTGGATCTGGCCTTTTCCCAAGAGAAAAACAGTCCCGAAATCAAACAGGCATTACAAGGTCTGCTCGGTCTGGGGCAGAATATGCTGCAGCAGATGAATGCAGCGAGCAAACAGACAAACCGCCCCCTTCAACCGGCTCAGAAATCTCAAATGAAACTTGTAGAACAGATTCTGGGTTCCACTCGAGTTACTCAAAATGAAGATCTGGTGAAATTATCGACATCGTTGAACAGTGAAACCTGTACCAATATGGTTGCGGCCATTCTGCCCGGCATCTTACACGCACGCGAAGCGGCACGCCGTTCGGTATCGAAGAATAATATCAAACGAATCATGCTGGCATTACACAATTATCATTTCACACATAAGCATTTTCCCCCGGCAGTCGTAATGGGCCCGGATGGAAAAACGCCTCACAGCTGGCGGGTCGAACTGCTACCTTATCTCGATCAGCAGGAGCTGTACGATCAGTATCGTATGAATGAGCCGTGGGACAGCCCGCATAATCGCAAAATTGCAGAGACCGTCGTTTCTGCATTCAACAATCCGAATTCAGAAAAGTCCACAAATGCGTCATACTTTGTGGTGACAGGTCCAGGAACTGTATTTGGTAATAAAACGGGCATCAAACTCAGCGAGATCCTGGGCGGCACAACAAATACCATTGCCGTTCTCGAAGCGAAACGAGATATTCCCTGGACGAAGCCGGCAGACATTCCGTTTGACGGGAAAAAAGTACCTGAGTTTGGCGGTTTCCATACAGGGGGGTATCATGTCGGTTTGTGCGACGGTTCTGTGAAATTTTTAATAGAGTCAATCGACAAGGACCTCTTAAAGACGCTGCTTACCATCAGTGCTGATCAGAAACAGCCGGCTCCCTAGTCTGCTCGGTCTGAAGCGGTTCAAAATCCTGATTCCCATAGGAGAAACACATGCGTTCCCATAGAAGAAGCACGCTCCTGAGTTTTGCAGTCATGTCTCTGCTGTGCATCACAGCTACAAGCACCGGCTATGCCATAATGGGAATCAAACCCGTCTCACAGAAACTGGCAAAAGAATTGGGAATCGAAGTCCGGGCCAAGGCAAACGGAGCGGAACAGGTCTGGGTGACATTGGAATTCAAACCCGCAGGTGAGATAAAACAATTCGATCACGTCAGTCTGGAAATCGGGGATGGTAAAGAATTCCTGGTGGGATATGCACCGCTGCAAGCCAGACGCACAAAATCGGGAACGGTTGTCTGCGGTTTTCTCGCGAATCGGGCCTACCTCGAGAAAGTCACATTGAGAATTGTCGTCGGTCCTCCCCTGAATAAGACCGGCTACGATCTGCAGCTGAAAAAGTTTCTTGATCTCAAGAAATCTCCCTGATTTTCCACTAAGCAAGTTTTTCATCTGCACAAAATGTGAATGAAGAAGCCGAGTCCATCATCTTGACTCGTAGTGCTTCAAATACCACATACAGTTCGTGCTGGCTTCTCATGCGCCACTCTGATCGGAAATCAACCGCATCGATCAATTCCTTTTCCTGCACAGAAAAAAGACAGCCTTATTCAGCAGAAATCTCTTGCATCAAATCGGGCTGTCATTTGGTTTATCATAAATTCACGGCATCGTTTTTGTCAGGCATTGGCATGATATATGCTGTTTCTGTTCCTGACTATGGTTATCACTCGACCGACCCGGAATGCACTTTCAGTTTAGCGGGCTCTGAAAGCGATCGTTTCATCGTGCCGTTCGAGAATTGAGCCATGGACGTGGTATCAAAATCTGATGAACCGACATGAATAAGGAACAAAGCAATGAGACAAAAGCAGATCAAAAGAATGATCAGGCTCAGTCTGCTGACCGGTGTGCTGAGCGTATCACTGATCACCGTACTGAAATCACAGGAACCAGACAAAACGCAATCCGAGCTTCCCGATCAGTCTTATATGCCGGTGGTGAGTGACAAACCTTTTGACGAAGTCATGCAGAGTGATGTCGCACAAAAACCGGAAGTGATGGAGAAACAGCAGAGTCTGTTCGAGCAACGCTATGACTTGAGCGATCAACCTTCGGATTTGAAGATGTCTGCCGGCCGAAAAGCGGTTCAGGAGGGCGTTCGTGTCAAGCTCCCCGAGGGAGTCACGTGGGAGCAGCTGTCGGCTGCCGCACCCGAGAGAGTTAAAGAGACAAATTCCTTTCCCTACGGCTTCCGTCCTCTGCCTCACACCAAACACCCCGTGGGAGGACAGGTTTTCCCAAAGAAACAGATCGATGCAATCCAGAAACTGGAAAAACGTGATCTGTCTCGTTTTGACGTCGACTTCGATTTACCCGATCACCTGACTCCTGAGTTTCCGCCGCCGATCTTTCTCTCCAGCCGTCCCGATCTGGGTGATGTTTCTCAGGGACAGGTTCTGTCAATCAAGAATTATTATCGCTTACTCAAAGGAAAACTGACTCCGGTTCAGATGGAAGGGATGCGGCTGTTGCTGACGCCGTTCCCCCAGCAGCAATTCAACCAGACTGGAGACCGAAAAGTAAAAGAAGCCAGTCTGGGAGTCAGTTGTCTCGACTGTCATGTGAATGGCCACACGAATGCCGCCTATCACTTGAATCCTGATACACGTCCTCAGGCAGCGCGGTTTCGGTTAGATACCGTCAGTCTGCGGGGGATGTTCAATCAGCAGATTCACGGCTCGAAACGCTCTTTGCGGAGTGTCGAAGATTTTTCTGAATTCGAGCAGAGAACGGCTTATTTCGATGGCGACCATGTGATCGCCGCCAAGAAGGGAGTGCACCTTCCCAACCGTAGTGATGCCGTCTCCATGATGGCGCAAATGCAGAATATGTTTGATTTCCCACCCGCCCCAAAACTGGACGTCTTCGGGAAACTGATCCCCGAAAAAGCGACCGAGTTGGAGCTGGAAGGCCAGAAAGTCTTCTTTGGGAAAGGTCGTTGTGCCGAATGTCATCCGGCACCCTTTTATCTGGACAACAAAATGCACGACCTGCATCTGGAACGGTTTTACTCGCCGGAAATGATCGCGGGACAGTACAACATTGCCGATGGTCCGATTAAGACCTTTACGTTACGTGGGATTAAGGACTCTCCTCCGTATCACCACGACGGTCGACTACTGACACTCGCCGATTCCGTTGAGTTCTATAACCTGGTTCTGCAGACCAACCTGACGGAACAGGAAAAAGCGGCGCTGGTGGCATTCCTGAAATGCTTATAATCAATCAGTCTGGAACCAATTGGTCCAGATGCGGGAAACAGATCATTTCTGTTTCCCGTTTTTTGTGTCCCCGTGGTTCACGCATACTGGTGCAAAGACTGCTTGCCACCCACTCTGACGGCTGACCGCTCGAACGGACTTGGTTTCGGTGCGCACCGACATGTGTCTCATACAAAAATTGAGTTCGCAAAAAAGAAATAAAGCCATTTAAAACAGAGCGAATCCAGCCAGTCACTAAAATGCTCCCTCACGATGAGAGTCGCTGGCACGCAAACTGCATTCTCTTACCCAGATAAGAGACCAACGCTCATCGCTGTTTCGTTGCAGTGAAGTCAATACAGCGTCAAAGAAGAATACATCGAAGGAGTTTTGTTATGCTGGGTACCATTTTACTGATCATCCTGATTTTGTTTCTGCTCGGGGCGTTACCGAACTGGGGTCACAGTCGTAACTGGGGCTACGGACCGAGTGGCGGGATCGGCCTGATTTTAGTTATCGTCCTGATCCTGGTATTGCTGGGACACATTTAAGGCGTCCCGGCTTCAGCGATACTGATCCGTTGAAAATAGAACAGGCAGCCGGCTGCGATTCATGCAGTCCGCTGCCGATTTTTCTGAGTTATTTCGTTTTCGACGGGTTCTACTGATGGCTTGCCAACTGTCATTAGTGAGTCTACTCGATCATCAGAAAACACATGGTGTGCCTAAAGTGTCTCTCCGCTTTTCAACATCATTTGTGTGGTATTACTTGTGAGAGGATAATCTGGTTCCCTCAAATAACTAATCCCAGAACCAAACTCACCAGGCGGGCAGACACATGGATCTGCCCCTACGTCTCGATGGGTGATGTTACTCTGAAATCGGTCGCATGATCTGCGACATCCTGCTCCTACTGATATTCTTTTCGTGTGCTTTCGTGGTAGAAATATTCCAGTTCCGCCTGCACTGTTGGCAAGCCAACACGATCGTGACTTGAATCTAAGGTGCCCGATCCGTTGTGCTGCTCCAGACACCTCTTTCAATCCCATCACTGTTTCCCTGGTTTCCGGTCGCGGCCTTTGATTTTGTTTAGCTTCTGTGACAGAACACGGCTTTCGTCGGTTCGTGCTTCCACTACATTTGTGTTTTCGGCGGGGTCCATTTTGTGATCGTACAGCATCTTTGAAATCAGTTTTCCTTTGGGATAGGTGTATTCGGTATAACGAAGTGTATCGGTGCGGATGGTGTCGCCGTTGCGGAAACGGCTGACCGCGGCCTGCTTCCATTGAGTATCGGGATCGCGCATCAATCCGACAAAGCTCTGTCCCGCGAGGTGTTCAGGCTGGGGAATTCCGGTCAGATTACAGAGAGAGGGATAGAGGTCAATCGTCTCAATCAGCGCTGACCTGCGTCCGCCTCCTTTGATGCCTGGCGCCCGAACGATGAGTGGGATGTGCAGGGAACTTTCGTAGCAGCTGTGTTTGCACCAGAGGGTGTGATCTCCGAGGTTCCAGCCGTGATCGCCCCAGAGAACGACAATCGTATTCTCGCTCAGCTTCAGACGATCCAGTTCGGCGAGTAACTTACCAATCTGGGCGTCAGTATAACTGACGCAGGCATAGTAGCCGTGAATCAGATTGCGGGCGGTTTCTTCAGAGACAGGTCCTTTACGTGGTATGTCAGCGTAAGACCGCAATTCGCCGGAATTGTGGATCGATTCTTTCGGTGCGTTCTGGGGGACCTTGTAATTGTCGGGCAGTTGAATCTTGTCGTGATCATACAGGTCCCAGTATTTCTGTGGCGCAATAAAAGGGAGATGGGGCTTGAAAAAACCGACCGCTAGAAAGAAGGGCTCGTCCTGTTTTTTCAACTGCTGCAGGGTGCTGATTGCTTTTTCAGCGAGCACGCCGTCCGCGTAGGCGTTATCGGGCACGTCCGCCGATTCCCAGGCAGGACCCTTCCATTTTTTGCCCTGTTTTTTTCCCTCTTTTTGCTGTTGGGCATGTACTTTCTGATTTTCTGGGCGCTGGTACCAGGAAACGCCCTTCGGCCGCCACGCCGGTTCCGACCAGCCCTGCGCGCTATCCCTGGTATGATGAAAGATCTTTCCCAGTGAAACGGTTTCATAGCCGTTTTGTTTAAAATGCGTGTTCATGGTTGTGATGCCGGGCGCGTCTTTTTCGGCCCAGGTCAGAAAATTGACAAAGCGTTTACGAGCGGGACGAATACTGGTCATCAGACTGGCCCGAGACGCCCCACAGGTCGGCACCATACAGAACGCCCGCTCAAACAAAGTGCCGCTCTCCGCCAGCTTGTCGATGTGCGGCGAATGAATGTGCTGCTTGCCGTAACAGGCCAGTTCGGGTCGCAGATCGTCAACGGCAATGAACAACACATTGGGACGATTCGCGGCGAAACTTTGAGAAGTAAGACAGAATGCAAAAAGAAGCAGAGCGAGGCGGTACATTATTTTTAGTTCCTGAAAATTTATGCTTATCGACCAATGATATTCGTATGAATGAGTGCTTGCCAGATGCCATAGGACAGGGGGGGCAACGACAGTAGAATAAAGGCATAAAAGGTGATTCGATCCAGCTTGTCGACGGAAACACCAGAGAGCAGCCTCTTCGCCAACCTTAAAATGCCGTAGAGAGCGAACGTGATACCAAGAATCAAATAAGCATCCTTTCGGAACAGTGTCGCGAAGTAGATCAGAGTAATCGCAATAACGGTCAAGGCGATGGTGATGCCTCGAACGATGCGATTGTCAAAGCGATGGTTTTGAATCATGGCTGGTGTCCTGAAAACAATATCATTCGAATCCATTCTATTAGGTGGCCCACAGAAAAAGTAGGGGTAGACCCATGTGTCTACCCGCGGTATCGGCGTCATTTTGCAGCACTGTATGAGTGGGTTTAATGTTTCCTTTGAATACTTGAATTCATTTTGAATCTCATTAGGCGGGCGGATACATGGATTTGACCCTACCACAACAATTATTGAATGTGCTTTTCTGGAATTGAACCAACACTGTTGGGCAAGCCAAGAGTGCCACCCACTTCAAATCTTTTCGTGTCCTTCGTGGTAGTTTAATTCCGATTGGTTATCGGCTTTCTGTTTCCTGTTCTCTATTGTTGAAAACGGCGGTCAGGAAAGTTCCAAAAACCAATCCATAACGACTACTCTTTCTCGAACCGAAAAATGCCTTCGCCGCCTTTGACAGTTTGGACGGTGTAATACAGTTCGCCGTCTTCGTCGGTACCAAAGGACATCACGGGGATGCCGCCTGCGCTGATTTGCAGATTGCGAACGACCTTGCCGGACTCTTCGTCGTATTTGAGCGCCCAGATTTTGCCCGAGACGAAATCAGCGTAGACGTACATGCCTTCCAGTTCAGGCAGCCGTTTACCTCGATAGACAACACCGCCGGTAATGGAACGACCGACGCCATGATCATATTCCCAGATCGGATCGATGGGGGTTTCTTTCGCGGTCTCAGGGCGATTGCCAAAGTTGCGTGTGCCTTCACGAACGCTCCAGCCGTAGTTGCCGCCCTTTTTGATGATGTTAATTTCTTCCCAGAGATCCTGGCCGACTTCACCGGCGTACAAGGTGCCGGTTTTGGGATCGAAGCCCAGCCGCCAGACATTTCGCAGGCCGTAAGCATAGATTTCCGGCTGCGCTTTGGCTCGATTCACGAACGGGTTGTCCGCGGGAATCGCGTAGTTCTTGCCATTAGATGTATGATCGACATCAATGCGTAAGATGGAACCAAGCAGGGTTTCCAGGTTCTGCCCGTTGCCCAAAGGATCGTTGCCGGAACCACCGTCGCCGAGGCCGATATAGAGATAGCCGTCGGGACCGAATGCAATCGAACCGCCGTTATGGTTGCCATAAGGCTGATCGATGGCCATCACAACAGTCTCACTTTTGGGGTCTGCTTTGTTGGGATCGTCGGCCGAAACCTGAAAACGGGAGACGTGCGATTTTCGCGGGCTTCCTTCAGCAGAATAGTAAACGAAAAACTGGCCGTTCTCTTTAAAGTCGGGATGAAAGGCGAAACCTAACAGACCTTCTTCGTTGTTCTTTTTCCAGGGCGCTACTTGATCGCGGATATCGAGAAACAGTTTTGTTTTCTTTGGTGAATTCTTATCGATGATGTGAATCATGCCGCGCTGGGTGGCGACAAAGATACGTCCGCTGCCATCGTTGGCATGTGTGATGATCATCGGACGCAGGGGAACCACTTTCCCCGTGTTTTCATCGACGGCTTCCCAGCCTTCCCATTTCAAATCCGGGAATGCGGGCACGGCTTTGAGAGAGAGCTTGCCATCGCTGGGATCTTTGACCGAGTTGTCCGCGGGGATTTCTCTGATCTTAATGTTTCGGAAAGAGACCAGATCGTTATGGTCCTGCAGGCAGATGTGCCCTTTGGTCGCTTTTCCGAATTTTGGGAACTTGGAAAACTTGCTGGCAGCAACCCGTTTGTCCCAGTCGGCACTCCCTTTATTGAAACGATAATATTTCACGCCGTTCATGATGACTTCAGATCGATCGGGGCCGACTCTGAGAAACAGATGATTCCACTTACCTGCGGGACGCGTAGCATCGACGACAGCCGGGGTGACTTTCTTGCCGGCTTTCTCGGCTTCGATCATCCATTTGGGAGTCGCCGGTTTGTAAAGCTGGTAGAGCCAGCCTGCTTTCTGCGGGTCTTGGCCATCGACATTGTCCTGAATCTGGATTTCAGGTCCGGTGCGCCACGGAGTTTTTTCTTCCTCGGTGACGTGGAACATCAGGCCGCTGTTGCCTGCTTTGGAGATCCGATACTCGAGCGAGATTTCGAAGAACTCGAACTCATCGTCGGTAATGATATCACCGGCCCCTTTGGCGGAACGGGAAAGGACGCCGTCTTTGATCGTCCAGCCGTCACTGACGCTGTCTTTCTGATAATTCCGCCAACCGTCGGTTGTTTTACCGTCGAATAGCAGTCTCCAGCCGCTTTTCTTTTCCGCGGTTGAAAGTTTGTTTAACGAATCGTCGGATTTTTCCGCAGCCGCGACTGTCAGAGTCAGACACGCGGACAGCAACAGCGTCATCAGAGTTTGGGTGTTTCGAATCACAGGTGCGCTTCCTTTATGAATCAGCAATCAAGTTGAATGGTAAGAATGAGTTTCAGCGAACAAAAGAGAATTTTCTCAACCTACTGTTATCCAACATTTTCCAGCAGGAATCAACTATAAAGCGATCTGGAGTCTCCATAATTTGAATGACATCTGATCGACGATCCTGTAGACTCACGCTTTGAAGGATCGATTCGGAAGCTTGAGGAAGAAATGGTGGCCTCTCCCCCGTTTTCGATTTCTCTTTTAGCAGTTCACTCAAAATGAATGGAATCACAAAATGAAACGGTTTCTCAGCCCCTCGTTTTTCAGCTTCCTTGCCGTCTGTGGCGTGTTGACGGTTCTCTCTGCGGATACACCCTCTACGACTGAGAAAAACTACACTCAAGGAAATTCTTTTCACATGTATACCAGCGCATTAGCTGTGTCTGACTCGGGCGTTGTCACGATCCCTTCGCGCTATCGCTGGAGTGTCGAGACAGGAACACGAGGCATCGATCACAACGGCAGATATCTCCCCGATGGTCGCGTGCAATTGCGGCTGCATGATCCCGATCACAATTTCTCGGCCTTCATGGCACAGATGGACCTGGCAACCGCCGCTAAGCTGCATCACGAATTGGGAAACATCATTGTGAAGAAACTGCAGGATCCGAATTTTCAACATCGCCCCCAACTCTATCGCCCCGACCAGATTCCAACCAAACGCATTATCGGCATCGACGCCAAGGGTACTGCGATCCTTGAAAATGTGGAGAAAGGCAAATAACAGTCTGTTGAAGATCCGTTTCGTTTGCGTTCTACCACGAAAATCTCGAAAGAACACGAAATAATTTCTTCGGGAGGCTGGCACTGTTGGCTTGCCAACAGTGATTGAGAAAACGTTCCGATCTACAGAAAGTGTAGGGGAGCCCCAAGTGTCTCCCTTCGGTTATGACTAAATTGCATCGTGTCGCTTCAACGCTAGATTTGGTTCCATAGTAAGAGTAATTTCCGATTCGAACACCGCCAGGCGGGCGGACACATGGGTCCGCACCCTACTTTTCAGAATCGCAAACAACTAAAGAAAATTCGTTTTAGACTACCATGAAATTCGCGTAAGACACGTACATTCCGGTTCCATGTTTTTGCCTGACGCC
Organism: Gimesia fumaroli; assembly: GCF_007754425.1. Taxonomy (NCBI): domain Bacteria; kingdom Pseudomonadati; phylum Planctomycetota; class Planctomycetia; order Planctomycetales; family Planctomycetaceae; genus Gimesia; species Gimesia fumaroli. The sequence continues at coordinate 4,928,887 of NZ_CP037452.1, read as the reverse complement.
TCTATTCGCTAAAAATTTAGCTTTTCATGTTGACACCTCTTTTTCGAAACGCTAATTTATTAGCGAATCAACATTCTTGATTTTCAGGGAACTAAGACATGTCACAGCACGCCGACCTTAGCAGGCGGGAACGTCAAATCATGGATTCGATTTATTCGCGCAGTGAAGCGACTGTGCTCGATATCCAAAGCGATCTGCCGAACGCGCCGACGCCGACGGCAATACGAACCATGCTCCGCATTCTGATGGAAAAAGAGATCGTACAGCGGCACAAACAGGGGCGTGAGTTTCTTTATTCCCCCACTTCCCCACGGCGGCCGGAAGGGACCAAAGCGTTGAAGCATGTGGTCCAGACATTTTTTGAAGGCTCGTTCAAACAGGCACTGGCGGCACAGCTTGCCAGTGGCGACGAAACGCTGACCGACGACGAATTGCGTGATATGGTCAAGCTCATCAAAGCAGCTCGAGAAAAGGGAAACTAAGTTATGCATACAGAATTCGAACTCGCTTCGTTCGACGGGCAATGGTATTTCCTGCTGGAGCTTACGATCAAGTCGACTCTGATTCTCGCTGTTGCGTTTGTCATGGTACGTCTCATGCGACGCGCCAGCGCAGCGTTCCGCTATTCCGTCTGGAGTGTCGCGATCGTGGCTCTACTTGCGTTGCCTGTCGTTAACTTGTGTGTCCCCAAATGGACGCTGGAAGCGGGCACGATAAATCAGGCGGCCAACAGTCATCATAGGAATCGACCATCCGCCGCCTTGCCGGTTTTGCAAACTCAGCACTCCCCTCAGAAAGACGTTCTCCAAAGCACTCTACCATCATCGTCGGCTTCCCAGACTTCTTTATCGAATACAGACAAAATCAGCGTCTCGCCGTCTGCTTTCCTCCCCAATGTGGTGATGACCTTGAATGTGTTCTGGCTGATGGGATGTGTGGCAATGTTGATTCGACTGTTGATCATGCGTGTGCGGCTCTGGTCGACGTCCCGGAACTATGAAGCGGTAGCCGAAGGTCAGTTGTTCGATTTGCTGCAGACGTGTCGCGACGACCTCGATTATTCCAGACCAGTGAGACTGTATGTCACGGATCAAAGAGTCATGCCGATGACCTGGGGAATTATCTGCCCGTCAATTCTGCTTCCCCGAGAAGCGGAGCACTGGCCGGAACAGGAAATCCGCTGTGCCATCCTGCATGAACTGGCTCATGTTTCTCGCCTCGATTGTCTGTCTCAACTGTTTGTGCAGCTGACGTGTGTGCTGTACTGGTTGAATCCACTCGTCTGGGTAGCAGCCCGATCGCTGCATCTCGAACGCGAACTCGCCTGCGATGATGTTGTGTTGCAGAATGGGGAACGTGCGTCAGATTATGCAGCACTACTGATGCAGGCGGTCTCACATTTTCATTCGAACAAGATGCTGGAATCAACGGCAGTCTCCATGGCAGGTCGCAACGGTTTCACCCGGCGTCTGCAGGCGATTCTCCAGGAAACACAGGATCGACGCCCTGTCCCTCGACGCACGATGCTGATCTTTGCCGTTTCGTTTCTCGGACTGACCGGATTGCTGGGAGTATTCCAGATCGGTCTCACCGAAACGGCTCACGCCCAGCAGTCGTCGCCAGAGCAGACGAAAGTGCAACAGCCAGAGCAGAAGCAATCCAAGCCAACACTAAATATTCAACAATCGCAAGCCGAACCGATTCCGCAGCAGCAGCCAAAAAAGAATGAGTTAAAACCAATCCAGGGGGGACCTTATCAATCTTTGCCTGTGAATGGAAAACGTTCCCGGCCCCTACCCGGTATGAACCGACCCGCTGTGCGATCTTTGAACATCGTATTCGCGCACGATCCGGGGATCGGAAACTACGACGGAATTGTGGGACGCCCGAACGATGTCTGGAATTCTGTGGACATCGGCACGACAGCGGTGGACTACACGCGGTTTAGTGATGCCAGCTCCAGCACAGCGCGATTGCGGATTTCACGGCATGACGGCGAATGGGGTATTAAAGGACAATCGGGAATCTTCCAAGGCTATATTTATCACAATTGTCGCTGTGTCGACTTACAAACAAAAGTCTTAGACCTTCCGGCTGGCAGTTACAAAATCTATGTCTTCGCACATGGGGATGCTCCCAATCAAAATGCAGAGATTGAACTGAAAGTTGGTAATCGCGTGGTCGGTAAAAAAGCGACGGCCAACGACGGCACCTGGAACTTTCGCACTCAACCCTACCGTGAAGGTTTGCAGTTTGTGAGCTTTAACTTCAAAATTAAAGCCGGTCAGATACTAACGCTGATCAGTCATCGTGCCGGCAGTGATTACTCGATGTTTAACGCGATTCAGATTGTGCCGCAAACAGATTCTGTGATGCGACAACCAAAGAAGTCGCCCCAAACAACTCGCTGAATCCGGAACAAAATTACTCTGTAAGGTCCAGTTTCAAGACATCTTCTTCAGGATTGCCTGCAACCACTACGGAAAGCTCTGTTGCGTCGTTATACTTGGCCGGGATCACTTGCTTGACTTGATCGATTTCTTCTCCCGTGTCAGCGTCTTTGACTTTTTTCCCCGTGGGCTTACGCCAATAGACGGCTACGCGGTAGGTTGCCTTATTGGGGCCTTTTTCTTCCGGAATGGAAAACGTGCCGTTTTCGATCGGGCCGCCGGCAGGATTGGAATTTCCATCTTCGGGAATCAGTGAAATCATCCCGCTGGAGACTGGTTCCCCTTTGAAGGAGACCGTTCCCGTGATTGGAAATCGTTTCTCGCCTGTATATTCTTTCTGACTTCCGCATCCGGAAAGACTTGTAATCAGGACCATCAGCAATGCCCGTACGGCGATGCTTGTTTGATTCATCTGTAAGAACCTCATAAATTATTATGTGTTGTAAAACAGATCAACCAACCCACTTGAGCTGGTTGACTGGAAATAGATCGGCGATGGCGCTTAGAACTCTCCCACAACGTAATCGTCATCGATGAAATACAAATTCTGATAGATAAACCCCGGCCCTGCCATGTTCAGATTCATTCCCAGACAGGTCGTTGTGGAACCGGCTGCCGGATTGTGGCTGATGTTTTCGCTGATGAAGCGGACCGCGCCATCAGCCATTAAGAAGTGAGCGCCCCCTTCGTGGTTACTGCTCACACCGTGCCGCGTACAACCGCTGTCGCCTGAAGCAGCATTGGAACTTGACGTTGATGCAGTAGGCGTATTGATCGGCCAGTTCACACGAAATTTATTGGCAGCATCCGTATTATTGCTGCGTCCCCAGATGATCGCGCCCCCATATCGTTTCCCGGCAGGGTCGCGTTTCAGTCGACGTTCGCCCAACAACAGTGTGTTGCTGGTACCATCGGTGATGTCGCGGATGCGGATCTTGCTGTTTCCAACACAAATCCGCTCATTCACAACATAGTTCGATGTGGAATAACTCTGGTGCATGGCATTGACGGCTTTTCCCGTATCGGAGGGACAGCGAAATGACGGGTAAGGGTCATTTAATGGCGTCGTATTTCCATAACTGTCTCCCGCATTCGGCATCCGGCAGCCATCTGGTTTGAGCGTGTTGTATAATGGTGCCTGATCAAGATTAGGCAGGATGAATACGCCCCAGCCCCAGGCACGATAATTGTTATCAGGCAACGCGACTCCATTCGACATGTTCGCGCAGCGGTCAGACCAGCCAGAACCACCGGGACGGTTAATGATCCCGGGCGGAAAGGTGTTATGAGAATCGTGGTAGTTATGGAACGCCAATCCAAACTGCTTCAAATTGTTTTTACACTGCGAACGGCGCGCGGCTTCACGTGCCTGCTGGACCGCGGGCAACAACAGCGCAATTAAGATCGCGATGATGGCTATCACGACCAGTAATTCAATCAAAGTGAACCCGTTGCGCCTGTCTTTTGATAAATTTTTCACCACAGAGTACTCCTTATTTTGAAATCGAATCGAACGTGGATGCCTCTTAAGAAAGGAAACAGGAGGCAGATAAAAGTCATGGGGATGATCAATCGGCCAGATTTTGGGCTCGGCCTCTGATTGAAAAGCATTTGTAAATAACAACACTTAGAACAATACATCAGTTTATTAATATACACTTGGATAAATATTTGTCTATACAATTTGGGCACAAAGTGAATATTTTTGAGATCCTTCGAGGCGTGGTTTTGAGATGCTACTCTGCTTTTTCAGGGGTAAACCAGACCTGAATATAGTCCGTTAAGACCGTGTTAGTTTGCTGGCTGTCTGAAATCTCTCTGCCTCAAAATCAAAACGAGTCCAAGCTCATTCTCCTGGAAATGACGCAGTTTCTACTGATGAACAAATTCAGAAGAAACTACTTAACTGGTCTACAAGGTGTTTACAATTGAACATTACCCGATACAATCTGGACTCATGACAAATCCCTGAGGCCTAACCATAGAGAAAGGATTTTCTAGTGTCTGGAACCTACATCAATACACCATTTGTGATCACGAATAATCAGAGCGACTACCCTGAGGATCAGATCTGGGTTTCGTTTTCGGGAGTCTTCACCAATACTGGTACTCCTCAGTACATTGGCGCCACGCAGATTACAAATTTCACCTCGAACTGGCAGTCGTTTAAACTTGCCGATTTATTAGCGCCCGTTCCTAATCTGCCTTATTTTGGAACGACGGCTCAATATACGTTCTCTCTCAATGGCTTTTCGGGGCGTGTCTATATCAATTATGGTCCTGCTGCATTGACGGAACCTCCCAACCCGGGCGCTCCGGGAACCAGCCCCTATCTCGTTTTTGAACCGACTGTCGATGGAGAAACGTTAGCGCCCCCCACTCCCACTGCCAGTAATATGGACTTGTCCTACGTCGATGGTGTTTCGGCCCCCGCAGCCACGATGGTCAGTAATGCCACCACCGGTCAACCACTGCAGGCCACTTCTGTCAACCCGGTGACTTCGTGCAGTAACATTCTATCCAATGTGGTCAACCAGGTTCCCAGCGGCGCTGTGGTCTCGAATGGTACGAAAAACGTGCGCGTCATGTCCTCTGCCGCCGCACCTTCCGCTTATCACGACTGGACCAGTCTGATGACCACGTTGCAAAAAAGTACGGCCACGAATCCGCTGAATGTCTGCAGTTACACCAGCCCGACGAATACAGGAATTCCTGTGAGCTATGCCTTGAGTGGTGCCCTGTTTGGTTATAGTGGCGGAAAGACATATTCTCCTCAGGCTCCTGATTTTGCCACAGCACAAGACTATACGACCCAGGCCACATTTAAGACTAACCTGAACCCGGATAACAATTCCGTTCTCACGAAAGTAGGGATTACCAACGGCACACCCGGCGTCGAGATCAGTGGTACTGGAACCGTGACAGGCGCATTCAGCATCTACATCAAGGAGACCGATCTCAACGCGGGAACGGGGATCTACGGCAACAATCCCCCTTATGTTGTCGCCTATAATGGAACGGAAAACGCCTATAACACGGACGGCATCGTTAACGACCTGGGGGGCAGAGTGGTTGGCGACTTGATGGCGGGGATGGTCTTCGGCTGGTCGGCCAGTTCTGTGAATATTGAAAAACATGCCCTGAAGACCGGGACGAAACTCTACAACACGCCGTTCAGTTCGGTAACCATCGGCGGCTTGAAGACCGGCGAACTGTTCTTTCTGCTGTCCCTCGCCGGTGCTCAGAAAAAACTGACGGACTGGCTCGGCTCCGAGCTCGATTCCAACTCAGACAATTATGATCCCTACCTGTATGCCATCGCTCAGAACAGCGATGCTTATGGCAGTGGATTTACCGATCGTCTGCAAGGCTATTCGAATCCCGATACCTATTGGTACACAGCAAATCCTCCAGCGATTCCCGGGGGAGGCGGCAATTATGAAACCGTGGGCTTCGTCGATCTGATTCTGGGACAACCAACGACGATCCCGATGGCGATTCTGTTGACTAATAACACGACTCAAGAATTGACGCTCACCAATAAACAGTTGATCGGTTCCAGTACGACGTCTTCGTTTGATCTGCCCCCGGAACTTGCTGGTGGCTCGACGGCAGGCGGCTATAGTGCCCCGGCGTCAAAAACACCATACCAGGCCATCTGGACTTATTCACCGGACGGCGGTAAAACCGAATTGACCTTCCAATGTGACCTCAGCGGCCCCAATGGCATCACCATCATCCCCTCCAAAACAGGTCCTGACGCCGACAAGTGGGAGCTCAGTGAAGAACCCACACTGGAAAGCGGCGTCTGGGTCGTTCGGTTTTACTATTCGGAAGCGTCATAAGACGCGTCTCAGGAATAAACGAGTTGGTACGACAACTAGATTTCCGCGAAGTTCACCAGAAACATTTTTTCGTTGCTTTTATGGTCCGGCATTTCTAACAGGGGTTCGGTGGCACTGTTGGTTTGCCAACAGTGATCGAGAAAACGCCCAATTAAGCAAAAATGCAGGGGGAGATCCATGTGTCTCCCCGTGGAAACGACGTGAAGAGAGAGGTACCACTTGAACGGTGAAACTGGTTCCATCGCCGGAGTGAATTCCACATCGAACACCACCAGGCGGGCGGCCACATGGGGCCGCACCCTATCTGGAAAACATCAGATCTGTTTAATAAGTATCGCTGAAATTCCGAAACAGGTTCAAGTTGAGTAATCCTTATAATCGATACATCAAAAGGGTGTACGTGCGCGTGCATGAAATCGATAGGGGGGATGCGATGCAAATTGATTCACTTGGTTCCAGCGGTCTGCTCACACAATCACAGCAAAAACGGCAGCAGGAACATGAGGTCCAGAATGTCTTCAGTGCCATGCTGGCTCAGGTCGGCCGCCAGGGATATGTTTCCGCCGAGGCACCAGAGCAGGTATTGGAAGGCGAGCAATCTCTCACCAAAGGACTGCAACGAACCTGGGACAGTTGGTTCACGGGAGAACTCAAAGGCCGTTATGCGCAAGCCTCCAGTCCCGAGGAATTGAAACAGTCGTTCGGCGAGATCATTGTCCGTGCTCACGAAGAAGGAGGCTATGTCGATCCGAAAGGTTTCCTGCAGAAACTGTCTCAAGAAGAACTGGCTGTGGTGCAAAAGGTACAAAGTCTGGCCAGCCCGATCCGTGTGTCAGCGTTGACCGAAGAAGGGGCCTTGAATCTGCTCCTGCCGCCCGCGACGCAGGTCGACTTGAATAACGATGGAATCACCCAAAGTGGAGTGGCGAATGGAATTCGCTTTCCCAGCAGCAACACACCGGCTGCCGTCGTGAAGGCCTGGGAAGAAACGACCGAGGGCATGAGCTTTGCCGAAAAAGCGATGGCCGAGTTTCAGATGATGCTGCCGCTGATCACCGCTAATCTGGAAGTGGATGAAAACGGGAAATTCGTACGTCAATATGAACCCGGCGATCCCGAATACCGAAATCCCATGGCTGAGGCCGGTTATTCCTACGTCGCCGCCACCAAAGATCGTTTGGACTCGCTGGAGTTCAGGAAGCATGAAATTCCCGCTGACAGATACGAGCGCCAGAAATCGTTCTGGGAAAAATTTCAACAGTCACTGATTCAAAATGGCGCGGAATAAACGCCGCACTTCTTTCTTCAGGTTCACGCTTGACTTTCTTCGTCCTCACTTTGTTCTGGGGAGTTCTGTGCATCGTAATATTTAAGCAGAAGTCGTTCGGAGCGGAATCTGGCTGAGAGGATCACTAAGTAACTAAAGGCAATACTGCCAAGTAAACCGACGACAAAGCCGATCAACATGTCGAGATTGCCCCAAAAGAGGGCCATCGATTCTACTTCCTGTTGATCCAACTTCAAGATCAGCCTGATCGAGAGCGACAGAACCCAGATCCAAGCGGCGACCAAACTGACCGACAAAAGAATTCTTCCATAACGCCATCGATCCCATTGTTCGATGTTTCGCCTGATACCGGTAATGAATTCTTCGTCAGACTTGTGTTTCCTGAAAAGCAGTTTCCATTCCATGACTGAAAACCTTTCTGTTTCGAGCTAAAATCACTCATCCAGATTCAGAGTCAGGCAAGGGGTGCCACCGAAGTGGAGAGAGACCTGTTTCTCAGGAACGTTCGGTACGCACCACTCGACAACCATTTCGGTGCCAGGCGGTTGCTCATAATCGTCGAAGATAATGTTTCCTTCCGCATCGACCCAGAACATGACGTCATTAAAAAATCCTTCGATGTAATCTTCATCTGCTTCCGATGTTTCTTTGCCTGGCGGGCTGAAACCAAAATCATCGAGATCAAGTTGCTCGCGTTGCAGGACCAGTATCCGCGAATATTTCTGATCATCGTCAGGAAAGGTCGTCTTGCGATCGATAACCGCGATCTGCACGTAAGCGCCCGGCTTCGCAAGGGCTGCTTTGATTTGATCCTGGTAAGCGGAAAGCTCCTTTTTAAGAGCCTGCTCTTCTTCAGTCATTTCCTTGGGAGTGTAGGGCTTTGAGCAACCGGAGAACAGCAATGACCCCAACAGGAATAAGACGAGTGTTTGTTTCATGGCTTCTGTGATCCTTAAGAATACCTGATTAATCAAAGTTCTTATCGTATCTTGATAAATGTCAAATGTTGAGAGTAAAAGTCAACTTTTTACAGATTGATTTTAACACTATTTTTTCAGGAAGTTCTACCAGTCAGAATGAAAGAAAAAATCTTCTGCCTGGATCCACTTCAAGGAGTCAACGGTTGTAATTGAGGGATCTGGAATTGGTTGTTTGCCAGAACGGTTGAGCCAGATCGCCTGCATTCCCAGACTGACTGCAGGGGCAATATCATATTCCAGACTATCTCCCATCATGACAGAGTGACTAAGGCGACCTTCCAGTACGTTCATAGCATGGGTAAACGCAATTTCGTCAGGCTTGGAGTAACCGGTTTCACCGGAAATGAAAATTTCGTCAAAAAAATCAGAGATGCCCAAAGATTCCAGTTTCGTGCGTTGTCCGTCTGCAGGTCCGTTGGTCAACAGGCCGATTTTGACGGGCTTTGTTTTCAGATGTTTGAGGAAATCCAGCGCGTCATTAAATAGAACGCATTTCCGGTTCATGAGGTCTGTGAACGTCGCTGCTTCTGTTGATAGAGAAAGTCTGCTGTCTCGGGGAATATCATTCTGGTCCAGAAGTTGTTCGTAGCGTTTCAGTCGAAATTCATCGATTGAGTAGTGTCCTGTCAGATGCTGCTGAAACAGATTATTGTTAATGATACCAAATTGCTTCTTAAGCTGATTTCGATTTGTTAAATGGTATAATGCAGCAAAGTGTTCTAAAGCAGCTTCCACGCCTTGTTCAGTCGAACAGAGTGTATGATCCAGGTCAATTAAAACGGTCTTCAATTTCATGATTCCCATTGATTAACGATGTATCGAATTGCCTCTCAAGAAACGAACTCTTTTCTCTTTGTCGCCATGATCATAGAATAAGACTCCTGCAATGTGCTAGAGAGGTAAGAAAAAAACGTTTGCTTTACTTTTGTTTGAGATGAAACTGAAAATGTTGCAACGATGAATCACCAGCCAGAGAACCAACCCAGCCAGAACGTTTTGCAATCGCAGGCACTGCGCGACTTAAAATGGGCGATCACCAGTCCGTCGTTAATCACACAGGCCAGCGAAGATGAGATTCTTCCTGAAGTTCCTGATTTCCAGGCGATCGACGTTCCGCACCTGGAGAATTATCTCGCCCCCTATTCCCGATTTCGGATTGGAACGTATTTTGAAGGACTGGTCCTGTATTGGCTGGAACATATCCGCCGGCTGAAAATCATCGCCCGACATCAGCAGATTTTTGAAGCGAATCAGACCATCGGCGAGATCGATATTCTGTTCGAAGACGAAGCCGGCGTTGTAAATCACTGGGAAATCGCGGTCAAATTCTATCTATATGATCCCGGTGACAACGCGACCGGCAGTCACTTCGTGGGGCCGAATGTGAAGGATACGTTCGAAAAGAAAATGCGGCGGCTGTTCGACTTTCAGCTTCCCTTGAGCAAGACACACTTCCCTGAAGTCAACCGGCGGCAGGCGTTTGTGAAAGGCATGATCTTTTATCACACCGATCACAATTCTCCCAAACAACTCCCGGAGAAACTCTCACCGACACATGAACGAGGCAGCTGGCTACACCTCTCCGAGCTCTCCCGGCTTAACGCGCAGCACGGCGAACTGTGGTTTCTAATCCGTGAAAAGCCGGACTGGTTATCCGCGTCCCTCTGCAGCAAATCCGATGACAGGCTGCTCAACTTCAACGAGTTGCAACAGCACATGGAATCGCATTTTCAGCACAAACAGCGTCCTATTCTGATCAGCGCACTCAACTGTCAGGAATCAAAATGTAGCGAAGTTGATCGGGTTTTTATTGCCTCCGAATCCTGGCCGCAGATTTAATCAGAAATAGATTGATCCCCTTCCTGATTGCCGGCGTTACCTGAAACAGTCTGGAATCGAGATACAATGTGCAGCTGGTTGGGGACTCAGATGAACTGGGAGTCAGAACAAGGGACGCTCTGTCGTTGCATTCGCTGTAAGCGGTGCTGGGGACTGGTTTTTCTTTCGGTGGCCTTGCTGTTGACGCCTGTACTGAAGCCGGGAGTACAGAGATGTTGGACCTTATATCATATCGCTGCATTAGATGGAACGATTGATTACATCGAACCTGATTTCAGTCTGGCGGTTTTACCGTCTGACTGGGAAGATTCCATCAGGAATTCACGTGATAATAATGAGATTAAGTCGTTTGATGAAGTCAAAAGTATCAGTCTGACGATTACACAGAACAGTGATCTGAGCTGGCTGGATGCCTTTCCGAATCTGGAACACCTTTCTTTGTAGCGACTGTCTTAAAAATTCAGGAATTTCTCACGTTTGCCTCCCATTGTTTTCCTTCTTTGACCATGGTGTTGAGAATGATGAGCAGTTTGCGCATGGCAGCCACGAGTGCGACCATTTTCGGTTTTCCGTTTTTGACGAGCCGTTTATAGAACGCACTGATGATCGGGTTGTGCCTCAAGGCCACTACGGTGGGCATGTATAATCCGTTCCGGATCCGGACTCGTCCGCCGCCAATCGTCCGTCTTCCCCTCATGGTTCCGCTGTCGCGGTTCGTGGGTGCGACACCGACTAACCGTGAGATCTGCTTTCGATTCAGGCTCCCCAGTTCCGGCAGATCTGAGATGAGCAGAGTTGCCGTGATACTGGCGATGCCTGGTACCGATTGCAGGATTTTCGAACGTTTACGGGACTCCTCGTCGGCGTCAATCAGTGCCTTCAGTTCCTTCTCGATCAGCCTGAGCTGTTCTTTGTGGAAAGCAATGGATTGTTCAATCATCTTGATGACGTCCTGGTCCACAATGGTCTCCAGACGGTTCTTTTCCTGGATGATCATCTTGCTGGTCTGTTCCCGGCGAGAAGTAAATTCACGCATTTTCTGCTGGGCCTCTGTTAAAGGTGGAGTGAGCCGTGGGTCCATCACCTCGGCATATTCCCTGATGATGCGCGCGTCAATCTCATCGGTTTTGGCCAGTTGATTCTTCGCTCGGGCAAAGTCCCGGATCAGTCGGGGATTGACGACAGAAACCGGAAACTTGTGCTGGTGCAGACAGGCAACCAGCCTGTTTTCCCAGCCGCCGGTTGCTTCCAGACAAACTCGAATTGGCTGAAGCTTCATGAGTGTGGCGATTAACTTTTTTCTCCCGGCTGGTGTGTTCTTGTAAACAACGGACTTGGAACGATCTGGGAAACTGACATCAAACTTGGCTTTTGAAATATCAATCCCAACGTCTTCTGTGTTAAGCTGATGCATGCTAAGGCCCTTCCTTGCAAATACGAGCTGGTGGTGGTGCACCGCTCTGGCGACTGTACGGGTTAAGGCATGAGAAGCGAGTGGCGATCCAGCTACAACTCGGTCTTTAAGACCAGGGGCCGACACGATCTGACACTCGCCACCAATGTTTCCCGCCTTTAAAGGCGGGAAACATTGGCTTTATCTGCCTATCAAAACAAAGAACTCTAGACAGTCAAGAGCAGATACAAGGGGCCGGTCTCAGTGATGAAGGCATAGCACACTTGAAGCGTTTTCGCAGACTGAAACGCCTTAGTTTATGGGAAACAAGTGTCAGTGATGCCGGTTTGATTTATCTGCTAGACCTCCCCCAACTGAAATCGATTGATCTCAATGACTCACGTGTGCATGGTCATGGGTTGAAACATCTGAATGGACTTTCGAATTTAACCTGGCTCAGTCTGGATGGATCTCCGGTTACGGATGCAAGGCTGGCTGGTCTGAAAGATCTTTCCAGACTGCGCGTATTGATTCTCGATCATACGCAAGTCAGTGATGCCGGGTTGGTTCATTTGAAAAAATTAAAGGAACTGCGGATTCTGAATCTGAGTCATACACATGTGACAGGCGTAGGTCTAGCACAATTGAAACATCTTCCTGAACTGTACTGGCTCAGATTAAATGCATCTCCTATCAGCGATGCAGGAATGACGCATCTGGAATCACTTTCAGTTTTATCGCGTCTCGATCTGTCAGGAACAAACGTCAGTAATGCAGGTTTAGTTCATCTTTGTGAACTCAAAAACTTAGAGCATCTGGAGTTGGAAAGAACACAGATCTCTGATGCGGGCCTGGTTCCTCTACACGGGCATCCTCACCTGAAAGACATTGATCTCGATCACACAAAAGTGACGATGGCTGGCATCAGTGAACTTGAGGCCACGTTACCAGCGAGTGTTGTTCTGATCGACGAGAATGAATGACAAGAGATTTAGCGAGCGCTTATTCCCCGTCCGGTTTCGGCAGGATTTCCAATAGCACCGCTTTGACTGATTCCAGTGGTGTCTCTCGGCTTGTGAAACCGGCGTCTCCCCAGATGGCGCTGGAACTTTGTGATCTGCTTCTGCCCGGCTTGACTGGAGGTGGGGCTACGACGAATTCGAGACGATGCTTCAAGTCAATCGTTGCATGGTAATACCAGCTCACCGTCATTTTGGATTTCGGAAACTGGTCTTTGAGCGGACGTTCGTGGAATTCAAAACTGTTGTTGTAAGAACCCATGCCCGAATAGAGGTTCCCGCGATGGCTTTCAAAATGAACGCGTAGCGGGTTGAAGGCGTCAGACGTATATTTACGGGCCTGTCCGTCGACGGGAAATTCGATCAGGGGCAACTCTTGATTCAGCGGGGCACTGCGGGCAGGTAGCTGAATCTGTTCAAAATAAATTGTCTTCGGCTCCACATAAGGCACCAGTTCGAAATGTGCGATTTCACTGAGAGGCAGCATGATTCGGATTGATGAATTACCTGTCTGTGAGGAAAACCAGCCGTCTTTATTCAGGTTCTGTCTGCGCCCCGTCTTTGAGACCACCCACAGAGAGAATTTCTGTTCTCTGTTTCCCGTGATCTGAAAGATGATCTCCGAGGTGTTCTCAAGCCCCTGGGCTTCTCCGTGAAATCCGCTGTTGGAACTCCAGCCGTTATGATTGCCTGCACCAAGATAGGTGATCGCAAAGGAACTGCCTGCATGTTGCACCGTTGATCCGATGGCGGCAGGAATCTGGTAGCGGAAATCATCGCTGTCGTAGTTCATTACTTTCAGGACCAGGTCCACCTTATCGGGTAACTTCTCCCACAATGAGAATAGATGAAATCGGCTTTGATCAGTCCACGTGAAGCCGGCGCCATACTGGAATGACTGCAGCGGAATTTTCGTCTGCGAGTCCAGTACATCCACCTGCGATAACGCAAAACGAGATGGGGCCGGGCCTGCGAGCTCAATCAACGCATGGTCCATAAACGTGCCGTTTGTGATCTTGAGCGAAGATCCTTTGACCGCAATCCCCATTCCCTTGCCGTCTTCCGTTCTCACTCTACCGTCGGCCTGACCGCGTGCGACACGTCCGATACTGTATGCATTGGAGTCTGAGATCAGTTGCAGCGTGTCGGTGCCTGTCGCGTTTTTGAGTCGCGGCGTCTGGGATGCCGTACGTGTGAAGTCCCGTGGGCGCGACCAGGGTTTCCAGACCATGACATCGGGTAAGATGCCATTTCGCGCGTTGGACTCGATCCAGCCCAGGTTTTGAAACTCGGCAAAATAATCGACAGGATAAGACTGTGAGCTTGTACGATACACGGTGTCATAGACGGGCAGATGAACCTGGCCTTGAGAATCTGTGATGAGCGCCACAAATTTCAATCTCAGACTTGGATCCAGTGAACCCTTTTGCACTCGATTGCATTCAATTTCCAATTGGTCAATTGCGACATCCTGAATGGGATCACCATTGCCCCGTTTGTAGGTTTGCGTGAGCACGACAGGGGCATTGGCCAGGGATTCATTCAAGAGTCGCGAGGCCTCTTCCAAATTTCCATTCATGCGATGCCACGTGCCCAGCAGATTTTGCGCGTAAAACAATTTCGGATGCGCTTCCAGAATTGCTTCCAGTTTGTCTCGGGTTTCTGGGAGTGAAAAATCTCGGATATCATTTCGGGTAAAGAAGTACGTCTGTGCCAGCTCCTTGCATTCCTTAATGGCGGTCTCTTCACCAGCATCAATCCGGAAGGGAAGATTCCGCCAGCCATAATCTCCTTCCAGTGTGGTTTCCGTGACAGGCTGTTGATCCGGTCGCAATCCGGGCAGCATGATCAGTGCAAATAGCAAGGTGAATATCAGAGCCGGATATCGCAGGCGGTCAGCCCGAAACAGCGTACTATTCATCAGTCGTCGAATTCGTCGAGCGGCCGGGTGTTCCTGGTGCACAAATCCGAGCACCAGCGGTTCTGTCAGTCGAGTTGATTGTCGGCTCGCGGCTTCAATCAGCGTTTCACAATACCGCTCCGGTTCGGCGAGCTGTTTTGCGAGCAGAAGATCATCACAACAGTCTTCCCGGGTTCGCCTGAGTGATTTTCGTAGCCACCACAGAGCCGGATGAAACCACCAGACGAGGCTCACCAGCGTTTCGAACCAGCCAATCAGCAAATCGCGGCGGCGGATATGTGCCAGCTCGTGGGCGATCACTATCGTCAGTTGATCGGGTTGTAACTCTTCGGCGATCGCACGCGGCATTACAATCACCGGGCGGAATGCACCAATGGCAAATGGGGCGTCCGTCTCGTCTGAAATGCGCAGGGCAGGGGGCGATTTCATTTGCAGCAGTTCAGATATCCGTGCGACTTCTGAAAACAAAAAACCATCTTGCTGGAGTGTACTCGCGCGTACAATTCGTCGCACACAGCGATAACGGTGAATCAGTAAACCAACGAAGACAGCCGTGCCGAGCAGATACAGAGGCAACAACAGACAGGACCAGCGGAATTCCGGTTCTGGCTTTGATACAACGGGAACAGACGCGCGGGATGACGCTGTTTGAGGCGTTGGTTTGGTTTTTGACTTAGAGGCAGGGTGGGATGGAACGCGGGAGCGACTGGTGTCTGATGCGATTTGGCTTGTTATGCCGGGGGCTTCATCAATCACAATGACCGGATCGGTAATGATAACAGTGTTTCGAATGACTGAGTACTTCGTGAACAGGCCCGTTTGCAGGTCCAGAAATGGTGGCATCGCGAATTTGACGAGCACCACCAGCAGAATCGCATAACGCAGCGGTGCGCTGATAAATCGCCGTGTCAGAAACAGAAATACGAAGGCAAAAAACGCGACAAACGCAGCCTGAATGCCGGCGCTCAGCACGAAACCACCCCATTGCTCTGCGGTATGCTGGAAGAAATGGATCATGATTTGTCTCCCTTCTTCTTTTGTTTCTGAGTACGCAGATCATCAAGCAGTTGCTGCAGCTGGGTAATCTCTTCTTCCGTCGGCTTACGCGTTTCAAAGAACGAGGACATAAAGGAGAGCGTATCGCCGCCAAAGACTCCCTGGAACAGGTCATTCATCAAATGACGATAGGCCCGCGTTGATTCGCGCGTCGCACGAAATACAAACGCCTTTCCCTGATCTGCCTTGCGTTTGGTGACCAGTTTCCGGGCCTCCAGTCGTTTGAGCAGTGTCATCACAGACGACGGCTCCATCTTCCGCACTGGCTGCAATGCCTCGCAGATTTCTTTGACCGTGGCCTCTTCCAGTTGATTCAGGCAGACCAGAACATCCCGTTCGGCATCTGGTATTTTTGCTTTTGAATGATTCATTTTTTTATTAAAAACGACAATTGTCTTTATGTCAATAGAAAAAAGACATTTGTCGTAATTTGTAAGGGGAGAATTTATCTGGCATCGCAAATCGCACTCATCTTTGAATTTAATTTGCGGCCGTCCCTCTTTTTCGTATCATAGACACATCAACCAAGAAAACAGGATGACGCGCTGAGGAGAAACAGCTAAATGAAGTTATCAAAAGAGAGGCTGATCACATTACTGGTGGTGATTGCCAACGGCATATTGGGAGCGACGATCGGCAACTTTTCTGAGAGTCGGCTCTGGGAAGCGACCTTCGCGGTTTTGATGTCGCTGCCCGGCATGGTCGTCATCTGGAATAAAGACGCTTTATCGGTAACCGGCTTAACCCGGGGCCTGCGCCGCGATTCGCCTCCGTCACTGCTGGACCTGATCGGCTGGTTTTTCCTGCTGGTCATGCCGGTTCTGTATGTGTATAAACTCAGTCAATTGTGACACGGAATTGCAGGTGCGATATCTTTGAATTGTTCCGTCTCTTTCTTGCCAATACATGAATTGATCCGGCTGACGCTGAAACGCGCGACTCATCTTTTGGAACGGAATCAGCAGGGCTTTTCTCAAACCGACCCACCGGCTGAAGATATTCAGGCCATTCGCAGTATCTATCGTACTTTGCGTACGTAAACTGTTGTCTCACAAGGAGTTCTGGATATGAGCTTCGTCGCAGATTCTGCCGTTTTTCAAAAAAGAAATATTTTACCGGTAAATCCAGGGGGAGGCGTACGACTGCATGTGTAGGACTATGTTCATTTGCTTCGTTAAAGACGAATTGGCTACATAGTTCTATGTATGACGTTGGTGATTAGACTTGTTTGATGTGCTGGAGATCGATTTGATTACTCAGCTGTGTCCAGGAATATGACAAAACAATCTTCGTCCCCATCTGTTTTGTAATCATTTATTTATTGTTTGATGAAAGACGAAATCATGAGTTCTATAAGACGCTCGCTACGACATCGGGGGTTTACCTTGATCGAACTGCTGGTTGTCATCGCCATTATTGCGATTCTGATTGCGCTGTTGCTGCCTGCGGTTCAACAGGCACGAGAAGCGGCACGGCGCAGTACCTGCAAAAACAATCTTAAGCAGATCGGCCTGGCTATGCATAATTATCATTCCACTTTCAAAACACTCCCCCCGGCTTATGTCCGTGATCCTAATGTGGGAGACGATGAAGGGCACTGGACCTGGTCAGCCTTTCTGGCTCCGTATATTGATCTCTCGACCGTTTACAATACTTTCAATGTCGGCAATACTCCTGCCAGCTATGCCTTTGGCGCGAATATTCAGGCAATGCAGCAGACGTATCCCGTCTTTCGCTGTCCCTCAGATACCGGAAAGGCCACTCATACCGAAGCCGGTTACACTATTGATTATTTCGACGCTGGTGGCGGGCGGACTTCTAACGTTGGAGTTTCGGTGACGAATTATGTCGTTTCCAATAACAACGCCTATCACCGGGCCAATCAGGCATCGAATTATAGCGATGGAACAACTGGCGCCACGGGAGCGTTCTGGGGAAACAGTCGCTGTCAGTTTCGCGATTTCAGCGACGGTTTGAGTAACTCGATTTTGGCGGGAGAGCGTGCCTATAACATTCCAGGAAATCCGATGTATGCGGGCATGCTCTTTGCTGTTCGCGACAATATCGGACAGGGGCCTACCTGTGCCAACTGCACTGGAAATACAGCTGCCAACCAGGGCTTGTTAAGCATTACCGGAACCACTCACTTCGGGATCAACCCGGTTTCATCTACTGATCAGGCCAATGGAGGCTACAGCAGCCGCCACGTTGGCGGAGCCCATTTCTTGATGGGTGACGGTGCCGTCCGTTTTATTAGTGAGAATATCGATACGAATGTTACCAATGGTGGTGTGGTCGATAGTACTCTCGAACGTCTCTCCTCAATTCAGGATGGCGACGTGATCGGCGAATTCTAAATCGGATTCCAGTACATCAACGCGACCGCGCGAGCAAGTAACGCTCTGCGGTCGTCGTTGTTTCTCTACTCTACTGACCCACTTGAGTCCGGGTGGATCACTCAAAGAAGAAGTTAGGTATCGTGTTATGAAAATCAGGATCGTTTCGAGATTCCTTATTACCGGCTGTCTCATGTTCGGTTTATGGGGCTGTGGTGGCGGAAGTGACACACCGCCGTTAGGCCAGGTTTCAGGAACCGTCACTTTAGATGGTCAACCACTGGAACAGGCTCAGGTTACTTTTCAACCTGAAAACGGACGCGCGTCTATCGGGGAAACCGATAGTGAAGGGAATTATGAATTATCATACACGGGAACAACCTCAGGTGCACTGCTGGGGGCACATCAGGTTGTAATCATCTCAGCCGTGGAAGCCTACTCCGATGAATCAGGTGAAGGCAAAGACCGGAAAGCACGTCCGGAACTGCTGCCCGCGAAATATAATTCCAAGACAACATTAAAAGCAGACGTCAAATCGGGGAGCAATCAGATCGATTTCCCACTTACGTCAAAGTAATCAGACAGGAAAACAATGATTCTCTTATTTGAATGACTTGTCTGTAAACTGAATTCAGGAATATAGAGAGGCCCTGCCGCCGGATCAGGTGACAGGGCCTCTTGGTTTTACAGCTGTCTGGTTGTGTTTGACCAGTTTTTGAATTTGAGATGACATCAAAGATCTGTCAGCGTTTTATTGGACGCCTCTTCGTTCCATTAAATGCGGTCTCGCAGCCATTTTTCATCAGACGATACACGACTGTCTGTTACTACATCTTTCAATCGAAATGTGCCAATTAACGTAACACCGACTCGTGATCGCGTTGTGCTGCCAAAACTCTTGGCTTTAGCGTAGAGATACAAAGTACAACCGCGTCCTCGAGGCAGATATTGAATACCGCCTACGTGAGTATCTCCCATCCGACTACCAATATTCCTGTTGGCTGAGTCTAAGGTGTACTCGTCACTTGGCGCTTCTACTCGACAGGTGCGTTCGGTTTTACCACGACTTCCACCAGGTGTCGTTACCGGACCCCGTGAAGCATGTTGATAATCTGATTTGGTGACCCGCACACCACGGTATTCCTTTTTGCGGTTTTTGCGAAATTCTTCCCAAACAGTTTTAATACGATTGTCTCGTTCTTTTAAAAGTTGGACTACCCGATCCGGATTTCTACGAACCGCTTCAGCAAACCAATCGTCAATATTTTTCAGTTCTCTTTTTAAGGGAGCTAAATAATCATTAATTGGTTTGACGCTTGCAGATTCGCCCGCCTGAAGTTGAGTTAACAGGTTGGAGAGTTCTTTTACCGAATTGGCATGTGAATCAATGAAAGATTTTTCATGGTCAGGTGAAATGAAGTTGGAAAACTCCTTGCTCACTTCTGGGGCAGATAATGCATTCTTTTCCTCTTCTGCAAAAATTGTCGCAGCAAAGCTTGAAAAGAATGCAAATAAAAACAGCATGGCATAAACTGGACGACAAAACATGGGGAATTCTCCTTTGGGGCAATAAAACGAAATAGGTGAAAAAGATGGTCAGTGTCGCATGAAGCTTCAGAGTGAAAATCGAATAAAAAGTTCCTGAGACCAGATTTTGAAAACAAAGCTCAAGAATTACCTTTACACTAAGTAAATCGAAAAAGAGGAATTCACATGATCAAAATTATGATGAAATCTGAAGAGCATCATTGGGAACTGGCCTGCAGCCGGGGGCTTTCAAAATGAGTTACTCTGTTTTCATAGGCAAAACCGTTATTTGTTTGACTCTAAATGTAGACTCAATTACATTGTTGAACGCTGACTCAAAATTCTCATAGTCCCAGATTCCTGAAAGTGCTCATGATGTTCTATCACCGATGTTTGCTTACTCTGGCCTGTTTTGTGTCCGCCCTTCCGGTTTTTGCTGGTGCCCCCGATGCGATTCCCGCCGATCAATACCAGAAACAGCTTTTCGAGGACGACTTTTCAAAGCCAAAACTGGGCAAGCAATGGAATCTCTACAAGAGTTCATCCGTCGTCAAAGAGGGCGTATTGCAGGGCGTGGAACTCAAAGACGGCGGGCATGCGGCCGTGCACCAGTTGCGGACGGAACCGTACAGCGATGTAGAGTTGACCGTCGATCTCAAGTTCGCCGGCTCGCCTTACACCAACTTGACGTTCAATCAGCACAAATTCAAAGGTTCCCATGCGGGACATCTCTGCCGCGTTGTGATCTCGCCCACAAAAATCACACTCCGCGACGGCAAGACCGGCGTCTTCAACAACGAGATCTTCAAGAAACGTCGAGCCAAGGAAAAACTGACTTCCGAAGAACAGGCGATTCTTAAACGAACGCAGGCCGTCTTTCCGGTCAAGCTCGAAAAAGACAAATGGTACACCGTCACCGTGCGGATCAAAGGTGATCTGATGCAGGCTTTTATCGACGGCAAAATCATCGGCTCGCTCCGTTCTCCCGGCATTGCCCACGCCACCAAAGACAAGATCGGCCTGGTCACGCCGAAGCAGTCGATTCATTATGACAATGTGAAGGTACGCGTGCCTTAAGTAATTCTCTTTCAGGAACCTCCCGCAATGTCGAATGACTTTGTTACGGTAGCAACGTTGAATACGCCGACGGAAGCCAGCCTGGTGCGTAATCAGTTGGAAGCGGAAGACATTCGCGTTTTTCTCTCGGACGAAGAAGCGGTCGGCATGGCCTGGTATCTGGGAACTGCGATCGGCGGCATCAAGGTACAGGTTGCGGAGGAAGACGCCGAGCGGGCCTTCGCCATTCTGGATGAACACGATCCGGTTCCCATTACCGAAGAAGACTGGAAAACCGTCGAAGGGTTCGAGAACGGCTGGGACGAGGAAGAGGACGAAGACGAGTCTCCGGAACAGGAAGCAGACGAGGATGTACCCGTAAGCAACCTGGATCAGGACCTGGATCGTGCGTATCGCGCCGCCTTTCTGGGCATTCTGTTTCTGCCGTTACAGGTTTATTCGATCGGAGTGCTGCTTACGATTGTCTTAGGCGACCACGAGCTCACACCAGCCCAACAGAAAAAAATCAACATCGGCTTCATTGTGGATTCCTTCCTGTTGGTTGTGATTCTTTATTTTTTAATGCCTCTGCGGTAGATGCAGTAATTTCTAACTGCTTCATGAATCAGCATTTTCTGAATGAATTCACCAATTCAATCAGGTTTGAACTCATCGTCCCATTCCGTGACCGCTTGTTCTGCTTCGACGAGCGCTTTCTTTTTTTCCTCTCGTTCTGATTTGATTAAGAAACAGAAAAACGGGGTACTCCAGATGAGCATTCCTGTCGGAGCAATGAATCCACGATACTCTCTGGGAGGATCTAATAAAATCAACAGGAATAAGATCATGGTTGCAGCACCGGTCCACCAAAGCAGATAAATGAGCTCTTTGTCTGCACTGGTCGATCTCACGAAGATTCCCTCTTTCGGAACAGTATAACGAAAGCCCCACATACAAAGAGGGAGCAGGGGCAAGAACAGATACCCCGGTTTTTGCAGGCCCCAGGCTGTGAAGATGCCGATCAATGTAGTGATACTGGTCATGATAATTGTCAATCGGTCCCAGTTCCTGCGGGTATGCAGCACATCATCCGGCTCCGCCTCGCGAGGCTTGTCTAGCTTTGGCTTCAATAGCGGCAGTGCAATCTTCAGGCAGAACAGGGGCCAGTTCTGCTGTTGGTCTTCTGGAAAATGGTTGCGAAAGTATTGAATCAGCCAGAGCCGTTCCGCTTTCGTATAGTAATAAAAATTAATCGTACCCCTTTCGAGAGCCGTTTGAACTTTGATTAGTCCATGAGAGTGAAGGCCCCAGTGAACAACATCTATGTCACACAAATTAATTTCTCTATTGAAAAAGACACCTTTCATCGTGATGTTTCCATTTTGCAGAGTTACTGAAACATATTTCCAAACCAGCATATACCAGAATGAAAATGCTGCCATGGGCAGCCAGCAGCATGCTGAAAAAGGGATCGAATATACTCTGCGGTCGACCGGCGCACTCAACCACATAAAGAAACCAAATCCGAAGAAAACGAAACTGAAAAAAATCAGATTGATGATCCCGCCCGTCAGAAAATCCTTTTCCGGGCGAAAAACCCTGCTGGCCAGTTCTGGTTCTATCTCTCCCGTGGTATCGGATATTCTGTTTTCCACAACGGCCCGTTCCCTTTTTTATCTAGGGTCTGCTTCTTAGGCTTTCAGTACAGGAAACGGCTCCTGGTACGTTCCGGATTAAAATACTTTCAGGATGATTCAAAAAAATGTTCCTTTTCAAACAGCCTGAGTCAGAGCAGATCGCTGACTTCATCGCGGCACAAGCCCGGCTGGAGTTTACGTATCCCGATGCGGGAGCAACCACATTGCCCACACCACCCGCTGGATATCAGATCGATCATAACCGGATTTGTCTGGGACAGGGAAAAGCATTATACGAACTGGCGAAGCAGGCCCTTGTTGACTGGCAGCATTATCGCTTCGACTGGCTGACGCTGCATCGCCCCGATGCCGCTCCTGAGGCGGGGCAGACGGTGGCGGCTCTGGCGCATGTTCTCGGGATCTGGGTGTTGAATGCCTGTCGGGTGGTGTATGTGGTGGAAGAGGCCGAGCCGCTGTGTCGCTTCGCGTTTGCGTATGGCACGCTGCCCGAACATGCCGAGTCGGGCGAAGAACGTTTCCAGGTCGAATGGCATGCAGACGATGATAGGGTCTGGTACGATCTCTATGCATTCTCGCGACCGGGACAGTTACTTTCTAAAATGGCGTATCCCTATGTTCGCATCAAACAGAAACAGTTTGCGCGGGAATCTCTACAAGCGATGCAGGCTGCCGTTCTCCCGAATGATGGTTAAAACTGTCAATTCCCGGTTGAGCTGATACACTGTTCTTCATATTACAAGAAGAAGGAAATTAAACCGACGATTCAAATTGCGGGCGATATCATCTGAACGGGAAATTTGTTGTGAGTCAAAGTCAAACCTTACCTAACGAGACCCCGGTTTTGATTGTGGGAGCCGGGCCGACCGGACTGACGCTGGCAGTTGAGCTAGCGCGACGTAACATCGAATGTCTGCTCGTCGACCGCAATCCCGAGCCGCTCCCCTTTGATCGGGCGACCGTTATTCACAGTCGTTCGCTGGAATGTTTCGAGACGATGGGCGTAATCGATGCCTTTCTCGAACGCGGTCTGGTCATGCGCGGTTTCAATATATTCGCAAATGGAGAGAAGGTGGCTCAGACCAGTTTTGACAGTCTGGAGTGCCGACATCCTTATGATTTGAATCTTTCCGAAAACAAAACGGAAGAAATACTCACCGAACGTCTGGAGCAACTCGGCGGTCGGGTTTCACGAGGCTGGTCACTGGAAGGGCTGGAACAGTCTGGCATTGGAGTGACCGCGTTTCTGAAATCCGCCGACGGAATCGAACAGGCGGTGACCGCGGATTGGCTCGTCGGTACAGACGGCATTCGCAGTCGGGTGCGCGAAGCGATCGGCGTTGAAGTTTCCGGTCATCACTACCCGGCTCGCTGGGGCGTGATCGATGGGCAGATTCTTAACTGGAAGCATGAGTCCGATCGGGCGGCAATTCAGATTGAAGCTCCCGCTTTGAATCCGGTGCCACTTCCCGGGGATCGCTGGCGGATTTATTTTCGCGCTGTTGAAGATGCGGATCCTTCTACACTGTTAGACTGCATTAATGCGGGACTCGATGCGATCTCTCCCGGTTCTGCGCTGCAGGAACCGGATGAGCCGATCCTCTATCATACGTTTCGTCAGTTGAGCGCCCATTATCGCTCGGGGCGTGTGTTGTTGGCGGGAGATGCAGCACATGCCTGCAGTCCCATCCAGGGACACGGCATGAATACCGGTATTCAGGATTCCTTTAATCTGGGCTGGAAGCTGGCGCACGTTCTTTCCGAGAAGGGGGGCTTTGGTCTGCTTGACAGTTATGAACAGGAACGCCGTCCGATCGCGGCGGCTGTGGGGGCATCAGGCGATGTAGTCGAAGAATTACGCACAATTCCCGACGACCCGGCTGCGGTCGCACGGGTCAAACGCGCCCTTTGCGCCATGCTGCTGACAGCCAGTGGCCAACAACAGGCCGCGCGGGATGAAACAGGAATCGACTTTCATTATCGAGAGAGCCCCCTGGTGAGCGGCTATCACGCCCACGGGGAAACAGCGCAACAATCGTGGATGGGGCCGCTGCCCGGCGATTGTCTGCCGGACGCAGGACCTTTGATGCCGTCGACAACAGAAGAGACTCTGACATTATTTCAATTGATGCAGACCACCGGGCATGTGCTGCTCTGGATGGCCGCTGATTCGACAGCGGTTCCAGATCGAATGGAAATCGAATCTTTGCTGCAGCCGGGCGATGTGTTTTACGTCATTTCAACGGACACGAAACAAGCTGCTCTCGCGTACTGGCTTTCTGATACCACGGGGCAAGTTCACGCACGGCTGGGAGTGATTGATCCCTGTCTGTTTCTGATTCGTCCCGACGGACATGTCGCTATGCGCTGCGAACCGCCCGAGTTATCGCAGGTTGCCGCATATTATGAGCGATTAAAATGTTAACAGGTATGAGTAACCATCAAGGACTAACAGCTTGATTCACAATAGGGGACACCGATGTCACTCACGAGAAAACAGCTCAAAACACTGAATAATATCCGAAGCTTTAAAGAGAATCCGCCTGATTATATTTTCGTATTAAAGAAGAACCTGGCCTTCGGTCTGATGGTCAGCGTACCGTTTGGACTTGCCGTTTACCTGATGTCTCTCCAGAACTGGATGTTGCCTGTTGCTTTTGTCGCAGGTATCATTTGCGGAATCTGGTACATTATATTTATCCATGTTTTGAGTGCGAAGCGGATGCGGTTTTGGGCATTTATGGTTCGGGTGATCGACTGGCAGAAATGTGATGACTTGCAGGGGCAGAAACCGGTTCAGTCGGAGTGATGCGAAAAGTTTCCATAAACCGCAAATGAGATAGATGTTTTTATCGTTTTTCTTTCTCAGGACAGACGGATGCCACTTTCTAAATTTGAGCAACGTTTCTTCAAGTCGGTACGTCATTACGAAACGCATCCCCCCACGTTTCAGAAATTATTTTTCGGATGTATTCCGATTGGTGTGTTACTGCCGATCGGATTAGCTATCATCGCTTTTTTGTCGTATCAGGACGGCCAACCATTGATAGCGATGTTATGCTTCGGTGTTTTCTGTGGGACATGGATGACACAACTCCGCGCTGTCATTGCTTCCCTGCGAGTGTGGAAAATTCTGATTCGCGTGATTGACTGGCAGAAATATGATCAATTATTAGAGCAAGAGTCTGCCGACAGCAATTGAAGTCGACCCGGATACAGGAAAGACGATGCTTTGTTTTTGCTGCAGAGGTGACTTTACTTCAGGGAACGGGTATTTTAAGACCTGTTTTCTTTTGTTAATTCATTCCTGAGGATCATCATCAATGCGATTCAAGACGTTACCGCTGGGCCTGCTGCAGATATTGTTCGTTATTTCAACGGCAGTCGGGCAAATCCAGCCCGAGCCCGATGAGCAGACGAATCCGGAAGTCACGTTTTATGTGATGGGCGACGTCCCCTATAAGCCGGTAGAAGACGCACAACTGCCAAAACAAATGAAAGCGATCCCCGACGATGCCGAGTTTGTGGTTCATCTCGGCGATATCAAAGGAGGCGCGGCACCCTGTGATGAAGCCGTCTATCGCAAGGTGTTTGGGATGCTGCGAAAGTCGAAGAAACCGGTGTTTATCATTCCGGGTGATAACGAATGGAACGACTGCCCCGATCCCGCTCAGGCGTGGAGACTCTGGGAACAGTACTTCATGCGGTTCGATCGTCATTGGCAGCATACGCTCCCGGTCATTCGACAATGGGAACGTGAAGAAAACTTTTCCTTTGTGAAAGGGGGCGTGCTGTTTGTAGGGCTCAACATCGTTGGTGGTCGCGTTCACGATGCGGCAGAATGGAAACAGCGCCATGCAGCAGATCTCGACTGGGTCCGCCGTAATCTGCATCGTTATGGTAAGGATGTCAGTAGTCTGGTACTCTTGGGGCATGCCAAGCCCGTTCCGAACCACAATGATTTTTTTGACCCCTTCAGCAAAGAGGCATTACGATTCGACAAACCGATTCTCTACATTCACGGAGATGGTCATGTCTGGATCTATGATCGCCCGTTTGCCGCCAAAAATATCTTACGCGTCCAAGTCGATCAAGGGGGTATCGCCCCGCCGTTGAAAGTAACCGTGACGGGTGACAAAACCAATCCGTTTCAGTTTGATCGTCGGAACGGAAAGCCAGCGAAATAACTGATAGATCGTCGTCAAACGATTTAATTTCAATAACTCAATTAAGCGATGCTCAAATGAAAACCGCGCTCAGTCTGTTTGTCTTCACCCTTAGCACTGTTTCGGTCCTTTTTTCGGCGGACCCCGTTTCAAAGAAACAGGCCGAGATTAAACGCATGGAACAGATCGCCGATCTGGCGTTAATTCCTCCCACGTTGAATATGTCGCCACTCCCTGAATACGATTACGATCGGCTCGATTATGGCATGACGATCGGCATTGAGCGGACGCCGGGCGGGCGTCTGTGGGCCTGCTGGGTCGCGGGCGGTGACAGCCCCAAGGCGTTCTTTGTGTTAGCAAGCAGTGATGATGACGGCGAACACTGGTCACATCCGCGGTTGGTTCTTGATTCACATTCGTCGGAACTTCCCTATGACCGAAGCATTCTGGTCGGTAATCTCTGGACCGATCTCACGGGGCGCCTGTGGCTGATTTTTGATCAATCGATGCATATGTTCGACGGACGAGCCGGGGTCTGGGCGACCATTTGTGAGAATCCGGATGCGGAGACGCCGATCTGGTCGAAGCCGCGTCGTATCTGGCATGGCGTGACCTTGAACAAACCGACGGTGCTCTCGAATGGCGAGTGGATGCTGCCGATCTCGCTGGATCAACGTACCGGTTTCGGACCGTTTAAAGGCTGCTTCAAAGAACTTGATCCTGTTCGTGGTGCGAATGTTTTTGTTTCGAAGGATCAGGGCGCAACATGGGAACGTCGCGGTGCGGCGCGTTTCCCGAATCCCGACTGGCATGAGCACATGATCGTCGAACGCAAAGACGGCTCGCTCTGGATGCTGGCCCGCACGGCAAAAGGCATCATGCAGACCACATCGGCGGATGGTGGGCGAACCTGGGCGAAACCGAGCGCGCCCGCGCAGATCAAACAACCCAACGCGCGGTTTCACATCCGGCGGCTTGCTTCGGGGCGGCTACTATTGATTAAACACGGTGATCGCATTGACGCCCATCACGGTCGCGTGCAGCTTAGCGCCTGGCTTTCGGAAGATGATGGTGAGACCTGGAAAGGGGGCTTGATCCTCGACGAACGGAAAGGAATTTCCTATCCCGATGGTTTTCAGGCGCCGGATGGCACGCTCTATATTTCTTATGACCGAAATCGATCAACCGATGGCGAGATCCTGCTGGCGCGGTTTACGGAGGAAGACGTCCTCGCGATGAAACTGGTTGGGCCGAAGTCAAAGCTGAAAATGCTGATCAGCCGCCCGCTGGCAAAATAGATTCCTCGGGCATTGCGTAGGGCCCCTATGTTTACAGGTGTGATTATTAAAAGATCGTCAGCGTTTCTCTATTTCTGATGAATTGAGAATTCCCACCAGAAATTTGAATATATCTGCGTGTGAGAGTGATCTAACTGACTGAGTGGAAATAGGAGATCTCAAATTTCTGAAAAATGGCGAATAATGTTTGACTCTCAATTTGAGTGTCATATTATACGCCTGTGTAGTTTAGTGGCACGGTAGATCATTCTGAGGGGCCTCGCACTTGGGATTTTTCCAATCTGGACAGTTCTTTGTCTCGAAATAATTAAGATGAAACCGTTGTAGGCGAATGAGTTCGTAGAGCAACGTTTTACGGCTAACACCAACGAGGCTGCTTCGAAGGGAACTTGGAGCTGACCTCTAAATCGAAATTTTTCCCAAAGGGAGAACAGCGATGCGCGATTCTCATGTGACACACTGGATGCGGCAGACAGTTTTTTTCGGGTGTTGTTTCAGTCTGGCAGCAATCAGCGCGGGTGAAGCGGCGGAACCCAAAACGAAGGTTTCTGATTCAAAGGAGAAACCGGTTCAAGTACGGATTCAGGTGCAGAATGGACAAGTCGTCCCGCTGATTTCTGGGGGGGCACCTCTTAAGAAAACAGAATCGGTCAAAGTACCAGAAGGGACCCATGAGCAGATTGCCGTGATTGAAGTCGGCAGCAAACGCATTCTCGGCATGCGGATCAATACGTTTTGTATGGATCAAGCCGGTAATCTCCTGGCCGCCTGTGGTTCCGGCCCCGGTCAAATTCGGGTTTTTAATCCAGACGGTCAATTGCTGGATACCTGGAATATTCGGATCGCTCCAGATGCCATCAATGTGGATCAGGACGGCACTATCTACGTCGCTGGTAGCGGAAAGTTGTTGAAGCTCGACAACAAAGGAAAGGTGTTGATGACCAAAGAAGCCCCGCATGCCAAGGCGGTCAAAGAGAACAACGTCAAACTGCGCGAACAGGTGGTGCAGCAGATGAAAGCCCGGTCCTCCACAGTAGTGAATATGGTTCCGCGGCTTGAAAAAATGATTCAGCAGATCAAGGATAAAAGCAAAACGCCAACAGAGCAGGACAAAAAACGCATTCTGTCCTATGAACGAATTCTGGAACAATACAAGAAAATGGAACAGGCGGCCAAGAAGGTGAAGGAACCGACCGATCAGGAGATCGATGCTCAGGTGGCCGCAATGTCAAAACGGAAACTGCGGGTTTCCTCCATTTCTGTGAATGAGAATGAGATTTTCATTGCCTGTTCCGCGATTAAAGGTTACGGCTATGAAGTCTGGCGAACGGATAAAAATTTTGACAATCCGACTGTGATTGTCAAAGGACTTCGCGGCTGCTGCGGTCAGATGGATGTGCAATGTAACGATGACGGAATCTTCGTTGCTGAAAACTCGCGGCACCGTGTGAACCATTATGATCGGAATGGAAAATTGATCAAGCATTGGGGAAAACGGGATCGCAACGGAGTCGAAGGGTTCGGTAGTTGCTGTAATCCGATGAATGTCGCAGTTGGTAGAGCCGGAGAAGTATATACGGCGGAATCAAACCTGGGGTACATTAAACGCTATTCGGCCGACGGTAAGTATCTTGACTTTGTCGGGAAAGTAAAACTTGTTCCAGGATGCAAGAACGTTTCGATCATGGTCTCTCCTGATGGGGACCGGGTTTATATGATGGATCTCACTCGCAATCACATCATCGTGATGGCGCGCAAACCAACGGCGACCGCAAGCACGTCAAAGTAAAAAACTGGTGGGACGCGATTCCGTTCTGCGTGTCGCAGTTCAGTTTCCAACGGAAATCACTCGCCTGGATGAGGAGAGAAAAGTGACGTTCAAACAGATTTCATTTCACCTGATGTCTTTTGTGTTGTGCCTGGCATGCAGTGGACCCACCGCGTTCGCAGGCGAAACGGCACCGGCAAAGCAGGGCAGTCCACAGTTGTTGACGTTGATTGTAATGGACCCGCTGGCAGCGCCGCTCTCCTGTCCCTGTGTGAAAGG
Organism: Gimesia fumaroli; assembly: GCF_007754425.1. Taxonomy (NCBI): domain Bacteria; kingdom Pseudomonadati; phylum Planctomycetota; class Planctomycetia; order Planctomycetales; family Planctomycetaceae; genus Gimesia; species Gimesia fumaroli. The sequence goes on along the minus strand of NZ_CP037452.1, from coordinate 4,899,011 downwards.
TTACGCCCAGCGCGACTATGAGAAACTGGGTGCCTATCTGGAAAAGGAACTGGGCCGCAAGGTCGAGGTGAAGTTTTCGGAATCACTGGCGAAAGCCGTTCCGGAAAAAGCGAATAACCGTGCCTACCTGATTATTGGCAAGCAGTCTGTGGTACTCGCTGATGCAGGTGCTTTAAAACTGAAAGTACAGGGGGTTGCCCGTCTGTCCGATCTCAAGGGATCAACCACTCAGACCGGATTGATTGTGGTTCCAGCGAAGGACCCGGCTCAAACCGCGAAGGATTTACAAGGCTATCGCATTTTCTTCGGGCCCTCTGAATGCGATGAAAAGCATCAGGCCGCGATGAACATTTTGAAAAAGGCTCATGTATCGATTCCGAAAAAGTTGGAAATCAGCGAAGCCTGTAGTGATGGTGCCTGTAAAATTCTGGAGTTTGACAAAGACGTGCGTGCCGCCGCCGTGATTTCCAGTTATGCCAAGCCGCTTCTGCAAGGTTGTGGCACGATTAAAAAAGGCGACCTGCGTGTTGTGGCAGAAACAAAACCGGTTCCCTTTATCACGGCTTTTACTGGTGGGAAAATGAATGCCGCCGAACAAAAAGAAATCAGCACAGCATTGATGAATGTGGTGACACAGCCGGAACTCTGTCAGTCGTTAGAATCTCTGTTGGGATTTGTAACCCTCGAAAATCCAGTTGGTTCGTCTCAACCAAAAACAGCGGCCTTAAAAAAAAAGTAGCTGACCCGCAGAATGAACCATCGACGGCCGTCTGGCCCGGCTGGCTCGGACCAAAGCGGAATGGTACGGTTCCGAAACTGCCGGAATCTTTACCTGCGACCGCCAACCGGATCTGGGATTTTACCCTCGCGTTCCCGGGACTGGGGGGCATTGCCGCGACCGAGGACAAGGTTGTCTTTGGAGATCGCGGTTTGAATAACCAGACTGATCTCTTCCGATGTCTGTCCGCTCGTGAGGGAAAAGTGTTATGGGAGCTGGGATATCTGGCGCCGGGGGAACTCGATTATGGGAACTCTCCCCGTGCCACGCCGTTGATTTACGGCAAGCTGGTTTTTCTGTTCGGCGCGTTTGGCGACTTGCATTGCGTGGAGTTAGCGACAGGGAACGTCGTCTGGAAAAAGAACCTGTACCGGGAGTATGGCCTGTTCGAAAAGCCGACCTGGGGCAGCTGTTCGTCACCTATGATCGTGGAGAACCGGCTGATTGTGAACCCCGGTGCAAAGGAAGCCTCGCTGGTGGCCCTCGATCCACAGACCGGGAAAGCCTTATGGCAGACGCCTGGCAACGCAGCCGCCTATGGTTCGCTCATCGTGGGTAAATTTGGCGGGCGACACCAGATTGTCGGCCATGATGCGGTCTCGCTGGGAGGCTGGGACGTCAAGACCGGAGCGAGACTCTGGACCGTGGTTCCGGAATTTACGGGAGACTTTAATGTTCCCACGCCGTTGGCTCTGGACGGCAAGCTGCTGGTCACGACAGAAAATAACGGGACTCGTTTGTATGATTTTGATCAAAACGGAATCATCAAACCAAAGCCACTTGCGGTGAACGAAGATCTGAACCCTGATATGAGTACGCCGATCCGAATCGGCGACCAGATCTTTTGTGTCTGGAATGAGATGTACTGTCTTAACTGGAAAAACGGACTGAAAACCGCCTGGTACGGAGACGACAATGCGTTCGGAGATTACGCCGCACTGATCACCGATTCGAAACGGATTCTCGTGATCGGCAAGGGAGGGACGTTAGTGCTGATCGACGGCAAAGCAAAGCAGTTCAAAGTCAATTCCCGGCTGAATCTCTTTTCCAATCCGGGTACTGAGAATATTTTTTCCCACTGTGCCCTCGTAGGCAGCCGTCTCTACATCCGTGGAGAAAGTGAACTGATCTGTGTTGATCTGGCTAAGAAATAGTCTGGGAGAATCGACCTTCTTCATTGAATAAAACGCGTCTGAATATCCGGGGATGATTCAGACGCGTTTGTTTTTATCTCTACTATTTGGGAGCGTTATGGTTTCAGCTGATGCTTGCCATTATCAAATTGTTTGTGGCAGGCATTGCAGTTTTTCAGCATCGAGGCGAATTTCGCTTTGCTGGCTTGATAGTCTTTTGCCTTCGCTGCCTTGTAGAGCTGACCACCAAACTGGCGCACCTGAATGCTATGCTGATCCCAGTCTGCACGGTTGTTTTCAGGTTTGTGCAGCAACAGAAGATTTCCACCTTCTGCCAGAATCAGCGAGTCGGATTTGACGGCTTTCCAGATCTGATTATTATCCGGCTCGGTCGAGAGGGATTTCTTCAGACGTCTGTAAGTCGGCTGGAACACATATTCCATGAATTCGTGCATATCTGGTTCAACAGGAACCCCAGTTTGTGGCTTTTCGGTAGTAGCGGCTTGCGTTGGTGAGGTCTGAGACCAGGATAAAAATACGCCCATTCCCAGAAGCAGTCCCGCGGTCAGCAGATATCGAACATTCAGATTCATTTTGTTTATTCCTAAAAAATCAGTGAAAATAAAATTCAAGTGTGATGGGAGCGACAGCATCCATTCCAGGTGGAATTAAATTCAAATGATCTGTCCACCCACAGGAAATTAAAGAATCGATAGCGGCAGTACGCTATTTAAATCAGTAGCATATTCAAAAATAGATAGGTTTGCTGGCTGCATATCCCCTCGAAGAGTGAAGAGGTTTGGTCGGAAATTTTACCTGGTTTTTGAATGGGATTGAATACAAAGATCAGGCCAGTGTGATCTGTATCAGACGTAACAGGCTGGTTCGGTTGGATTTTGGGAGCGATCTCATTTTCTGTTACAGCAAACGGCCAGTCCGAGTGGCAATGCCAACCTTGTGGAAGTTGCGATGGGGGTGTATTCGAGTGGTACAATTGCAGATGTCTGGCTAACTGTTGCCCGCTCAAACCCTGATGCGTGTGCGTCCAGTGTGATGGCCACAAACTGATCGTGAGTATTAACAGCAGGGCAAATTGTCTGATATAATGATTTGTCATAAGCTGAATCAAGAATTTACAATACTCAAAGCATAGTGGGCAAAACCGGACCGCTTTCAGGAGTTAACATCAAGATTGTAATCGGTGCAGGAACAGCCAACAACAATAAGGGCTCTAACAGATGGCAAAAATGAAAGAGGTGATCGCGCAAATTGCTGAACTGACGATTGAGGATGAGGATGGCGAAGAGTGTGAGGTTGAGCTCGAAGAGCCCGCTTCAGCCGAGGAATTAAGCGACATTTCAGAAAATATTCCGCTCAATGCGGAACTGATCGACTTTTATTTGACAACAAATGGGATGCTGTTGTTCTCGGATGAAATCTATGATTTGGAATCTTTGGACTACGATAGCGAAAACGGAATCATCACAATTCATGAATGGGGGAATGGTGATTTCACTTGCATAGCGACGCAGCAGTCAAAGTACCCGGAAGGAACGGTTCTGTTCATGAACCATTCACCGGATGTCCTGGTTCCGATTGCCGATTCGCTGAGTGATTGGCTGCTGAAGGTTGTTGCCGAATACCAGAAGAAAGGAAGGTTACTACACCCTGCTGATTATTTTCGGTCTCCACAAGAGCAGGGGCTCTATAGTCATGTCATCAATGCGCTACGTGGGCGAGATTGTGAGTTGAATGGTTAGAGCTGGTTAGTCGTTATTCCTCTTTTGGTACCCCGTTGATGGTCCAGTAGATCTCTTCGTGAAACGGTTTTCTCTGCTGGTCTTTCAGATTCAATTTCAGATGCACTTGATTGACTGGTTTCAGATCAGGTACGGTCAGCTTGACACTCTTGCCGTCTGCGGAAAGGGTTGCTTGGGTGAAGTTTAACTTCTCTTTGCCCGGTTGATCGGTGGTGGGAGAATACATGTCCGAGCCGTAATTGGGGCGCCAATGGTAGTTCCAGTGTTCGGCGACGTAAGAAGTCAAGTCGGCGGCGGTTGTCGGATCGAGGGGGAAATTGAAGTCGATGCGTAATCCATCCGGTTCGACCTGGCAATCAGTCACCAGTGAAATCGGTTTGCCTGTATAACGCAGGCGTTGAATGCCTTGATCGACGAGTCCCGGTCGGCCGCCGCCGTTCCAGCCGTCCAGACCGACAGCATAAACCTGACCGTCAGCCGGGTTGACCCGCGCCCTGTGAATACCGGTGCTGAAATCAAAGGGTAATTTGATGATCGCAGACTGGCTGACGTTATCCCATTCCTGCAGCATCAGATAATACAACCAGCCTTTTCCGAAGCTGGTATGCAGCAATCGACCGGAAAGGGGGCCCCAGCGTGGATCGTCGATCCAGAGTTGTCCGCCCGAAGAATTGTCAAAGTCTTGCGGCATCCAGATCAGCGGTTGGTCAAACGATTTCGGTGGGACGACTTTGCGATGATCAATCCGACCGCCATCGGGGGCCCAGTTGTTTCCGCCAGAATGTGTCTGCACATAACCATAAAAGCCGCCCGGCTTGACCAGGCTGATTTTGGAAGCCGGAATCCAGTTGCCCTGATTGTCGCTGACCGTCATCCGGTTGTCGGGCAACATGCCCATGCCGTTGGGCGTGCGGAATCCCGTGCAATAGACGTCGCGTTGTTTTCCATCGGGTGAGACTTTAATCACCGCGCCCGGCAACGCATAGCTCGTATACTGGCCGCACTTCGCATAATAAAAGTTGCCTTCCGAATCGGTGTGCAGATCAAAGTTAAACGAATGGAAGAAGCGGGAGACATCGGTGTCTGCCGAAAAGCTTTCGTAGAAGTCGGCTTCGCCGTCCTGATTCAGATCATGCAGCCGCGTCAATCGATCTTTGCAGGTGACATAGATTGTGTTGTCCACCACCTTCACCCCAAACGGCTCATACAGGCCGCCGGCGAAGCGTTTCCATTTCAGATTATGCAAGCTCTCATCAATGCCAGAGACAATCCAGATATCGCCGCCGTGTGTTGAGACGACCATGCGACCATCGGGAAAAAAGTCGAGTGCCGAGGTGCGAAACCAGGTATTCCAGGGAGTCGAATCCGGGATGCTGATCGTGTCCAGCACATAGGCGCCCTGTTCCAGGCCCGGATAACCGACGGTTTTCAAAACAGCGGGCCAGTTAGCGGGACCACCCCCGGTCAAACTTTGAGGATCGACGGGAGCTACGGAATTGTCTTCTTTTAACAGTCCTCGCAGAGCTTGCAAATCGTTCGTCCCACTTCCAGCAAAACAAATAACCTCAACGAGCCGTGGTTTATCATCTTGGGGGATGGTTAAGATCAGTCGCTGTTGTGAGTCAACGTGCCAGTTCATTCCACTGATATCCCCGGTGACGGCGGATGCGGTAAAGGGACCGAGTTGAGTCCCCTGTGATCGACCGCTGATAGCAATTGCGTTCTTTGCAGCCCCCTGTTTCTGTAGAGGCTGCGTCTCGTTTCCCGTTAATACACCGAAAAAATTCGCTTCTCTCTTAATGGGAGTGGCCGTTCCCAGGACCAGTGTGTTTCCGGGAGCGACGCGTAAGGAGTGTCGAACTGCTGTTTTCCCTTTGACGACTTGCGGCAGTTCGAAAATCTCACGCCCGTCAATCTGGTACGAGAGCACCAGTTGCTTGCCGTGCAGATAGTGTCCGTGATAATCGAGCCACTTTTTCGGCAGCGGTCCCCGTGGAAGCAGATTCTCTTGCGGATAATCGAGGGTTCCATTGTGGCCCCACTGCCAGCCCGACAGATTATTCAGTAGTTTTCCCTGTGGCTGAGGCACCCCTTCACCGCGTCCGCGAATATGTTGTGTCTGGCTTAAATCGAGAAACCCGTCTTGCCAGAGTTCCGCTTGATTCAGTGTATGCAGGTCGTACGAGATGGTTGTTGCATCATCCAGTTTCACTGTCAGGGCACTGGTGGTGATTCGCCCCAACTGTGATGCCAGTGCCGGGCCGAAATCGCGTTCGATGTTGAGGTCAAAATCGCCTGACTTTGTTCCCTTGGGAAGACTGTTCCGGTATTCCTCGGTCACCGCGGTGTAGACCGGGTTGCTCGGTTTCATAAAAGCTTCTCGAATGTAATGTACGACCTGGTAACGTTCTTTCGGGCTCAGGTGCTGCATCGGCCCCATCAGGCCGTTCCCTTTGGAGAGTGTGAGAAACATCCGGTACGGGTCGGCACCGAATTTCAAAGGCTGGGAACCGAAGGCCCGGGCCGTGGGCAGGGACGGTTTGTTGCCATCCATGCCATGACAGTTCTTGCATAGGCCGTGAAAGATCCGTTTTCCTTGCTCAAAGTCTCGCTGATTCATCCGTCGCAGGATGCCCGCGTGGTCCAGATTTTGCGTATCGTCTTTGACGAGTAATTCTTCTGCCGAGGGTTTCAATTCTGCGGCACGCTGTTGACCGCCGCGGGCCACAGTGAATACATAACTGACCAGGTCATAGAAGTCTGCCTGGTTTTTCAGTGTCGCGACCAGACCGGCGGGCATCATGGATTTCTTGCCGACGGTTTTCTCGTCGATGTCTGATTTGGGAACGACGATTTCCTGTTGCAGGTTCGCTGCATCGCGCAAAACGAGCGAACCCTTGCGGTCTTGTGCAACCAGACCGGAAATCACCTTACCGTCATTAGTGAGGATCGTGACCGTCTCGAATCCCTGTTTGATTTTCTTCGACGGAAAGAGAATCGATTCGATCAGATATTCATCCGAGACTGTTTCCGGTGTTTGCGTCAGATCGGGTCCCAGCGGGGTCGCCTCGTTTCCACTGTCATGGCACTTGATACACGCCGCAACCGATTTGTAAAAAATCAGGGCGCCTCGTTTCGGGTTTCCCCGTTGATGGGATTCGCGTGCCAGTTGTTCCAGCGGGGCTTGTTTGAGTTGTTGTTCCAGTGAACTTGCCGGCGGTTGTGCTACGGCAGGTGGAATCAGTAAACCAATTAGACAGCAGACCACCAGATACGAGCGCAGCATCATTTTCATGGAAGTGACCTTCATCAGTGATATTTAGTGGGTTCTCTATATAAGAGAACAACTGTAGTATCACTATCTTAGAAGAGACACGGACAACATTCCAGAATAGAACCCGAGTCGGACCATGAAATATTGCAGTCAATCAGAAATGATCAGGCAACTAAAGAATGCGGTATCGACCTGAGCGGTTCCGCGCCAGACACCACTATTGAATTTGATCTGAATATCGAGACAGAATGACGATCGAATCCCTGTTCCGCGGTGATAAAGTGAAATGAAAAAGTGCCAGGAATCTTTGTTGACCAGTAAAGCGACTGTATAACACGAACTCGGAACTCGAAACTACAGTCGCCCCAAGGAGTACACCACCAAAGTCGTTAATCGATTCCTGGCACCTGAGCCTCTCAAAATGAGCGTTTTCAAAGAGCGGGTTTTTTAATTCGGGGAGGTTGTTCCGGATTCAATTTACTTTTGATGCGTTCCAGAATGACGGTCTGTTCTTCGGCGTCGATTGAACCATCCGTATTTGTATCCAGAGTTCGGAACAACCGTTGGAGTTGTCTGGGAACTTCGGTTCGACTGACTACATTATCCCGGTTTCGATCCAGTCTCTGGAAGATCTCGGCATTCAGACCGATCCCGTTTGCTCTGGGATTACCACTCAGGATTCTGGCACGATCGATGACGGCCATCTGTTCCAGCCGATTCAACACGCCATCATTGTTGATATCCGCATTGGATATCCGGCTTTGCAGTTGAGTGGGGACTTCATTCGATGCGATCATCCCATCCCGGTTTCGATCCATTTGCAATAACATCTGGGTGACTACTTCGGTGGTGTCTGTGGTTGTACCCTGGGCTCCCATTCCGCCACCGCGCATCTGCATACCTCCGCCTCCCTGCTGGCACTGTCCGCCGCCTCCTTGTCCCATCTGCTGACCTCCTCCGCGCGGGCCCCCTCCCTGCTGACCGCCACCGCCGCCACGTGGGCCTCCGCCGCCTCGACCGCCACCGCCGCCTCGCTGGGCATAGGCATCACTGGCAAAAATCATCAGCGCAAACAATGTGAGTAGAAAACCAATTTTTCGCATACGTAAAATCCCCTCTATCGGACTACAATTGTGAAATCTCAAAAATCCCGTTGGCCCGATCGGGTAATAGACTGACTGTGAATTCGATTCACAACCAGAGACACTTGGTTTCGAAGATGAAAATAAAGGAGATAGGAATCAAAACACATTCTAGAAACGCTGTATCCCCGGAAGAATAAAAGGAGATAGAATCAATATGCCGGGGGGGAGAACTGTCTCTATTCTATTAAACGAGACGCAAATCACGATTGCTACTACAATTTTTGGGAAAAACTGGGATTGAAAATATTTGATCAGCGCGAGATAACTGAATGAGACAAGAGTTCATAATAAAAGGCTGGTCATATAAAGGATCGGGAATGTGAAATTGATCAGCAAGAGAGAATGGCAACGGAATTATCAGCAGACCGTGATCGATCTGATTCACGAATGCTTCCCGCCGAATCAATATCTGGTCGAAATTGACGGAACGCAGTTGGTACGGGCTGAAGGTGTTGTATTCGACGAAATCCTGTGCGACTTTGCTGGTAAAACCTGGGACCAGCTGGATCACACGTTGATCACACATCATCAGGACGCACCATTGTTCATGTCGTATGAGGGGTTCCTGAAATTCCTGCCTGCATTTTTAATTGACTTGTTCCGTGAGGACACACAAGTACTGCATATTGTCTGGAACAGTCTGCTGGAATTTCGTTTCGAAGTACGTCCATCGCATTCGCAGATTGAATTAAACAACGATCAGCTTCTGTGTTGTATCCTGTCTTTTGTTCGATCCAGCAATTTTCCGCTGGATACGATGATCCCCCGTCGCACGGCTGAGGAATATTTTCATAACCCCAGCCCGGAAGCCGCCTTTAACATGCTGACACTGGGCCTGTCCCACGAACGCATTGCCAACATCCAGGCTTGGATCGAACAGATCAATGATTATTTCGTAATCGAACGCTGGGACCAGGGGTAAAACGGCTTTAAACCGATTTTCTGAAAACAGTAGTTTCCTTATTGATTTTCTTTCTCAACCTGCACTGTAACCTTGAGTTTAATCTCAGCGGGTTTCAGACAGCGAAATTCATCACAAGCCTGATAGCTGACGTGGCAGGTGATTTCCTGTTTGCCGGGTTCTGCGTCGCTGGTAACCTGAATGTGGCGATGGAAAACAGGTTTGCCCATATAAGCCGGATGTCCAACGGGGGCCAGAGAGCGATCAGGTGAGGGGGACTCCCATACTTTCGCCGCTTGAAAACCAGTTGGCAGATTCAGTGTTAATTGGGTCGCTGTATCTGCTGGTAGCGCATCGAAGGCGCGAATTTCCCATAGGGGAGCGATTTCAAACAGGACTGACAAGTCCAAGGTCTCGCCTGGTTTGACGTGACTCTTTGGAACGCGGAGAGTCACAGAAACCGGCTTTCCCTTGATGCGATGTGTTAACTCAGTTGGTTTTTGCTCGATTTCAGTGATTTCCGTCTGAGTGAGATCTTGGGGAGTACTGTTAACCGCATCGTGTTTTTGTTCAACGGACTTTTCACAACCGAACAGGGAAAGCCCGGCATAGACAATCAACCAAACTATCAGAGTTGACCGCTGTTTATCTGAAGCGGGTGCATTGATATTCAAGGCGCTGATTACTTTCTTAGAAACAGCCAGACATAGCCGTGTGATTTTGCCAGATCATAGCTGTGATTACCTTTATGGGCCGTACCGGCGAGCAGGGGCTGCATCTGGCTGACGTATTCTGCTTCGAATGCTTCCATTTTTTTTGCTTCCGGGCTGTCCTTCAATGCTTTGTAGGCTGTTGACCATTCTTCGTTTGCTTTATCGGTATAGATTCCATCGCCGGGATACCGTTTTCTGATATCATCCTGAAGTGCTTTCAGTTTTGTGCTATACGGCTCAGCGGCTTGTTTGAGTTTTGACAGCAGTGTTTTGACCTGCTGTTTTTCTTTGGAAGTTAGATTCTTTCGGAACTCAAACGCCGTGCAGAAGTCGCCTAGAAGGAGATCGAGCTTACCATCTTTGTTAAAGTCGACGACTTCAATTTGTGAACGGATACCGGGAACAATGTCCTGTTCACTCCAGCGTACCAGATCATAGCCACAACCATCATGTTTGGTGACGAGTATCTGGCTTTCTGTAAACTGAGGTGCGGTTTTGGAACCGACATTTCGAAACCAGACGACACTGCCATCATCACTTCCCGAGAGAATGTCCCACAGGCCGTCCTGGTCCCAGTCGGCGACCACCGGACAACAGTGCTTTTCGACTTTGAGTGGTTCCTTGCCGGCGTTGATCGTTTGGTTTTCGGTTGCAAAGACGAACTTTTTAGCATTTCCTTCATTCAATCGTAGTTTCAGATGTCCGTCAAAACAGCCGATCAATAAATCAAAATCGCCATCGGCGTCCCAGTCGACCGGAGTATAAAAACTGCCAAACGACTGACTCTTTCTTTTTTGATCGACTGCAAAACGAACCGGAATTCCAGCTTTGTCAACCAGTTCTACAGGGGCGGCAAACTTCTGATGACCTAAGCACCGGAAGTAGTAGCAGTAGCCAGGATCGTAAGAGCTGCTAATGAAATCTCTGAGACCATCTCCGTCGAGATCAACAAATCGAGGTTGTCCACCAACGCAGCAATAGATATTAACTTGCGCGTCTTTGCCAGCGGCTTGTATTTTTCCGATGCTAATGTAGACGGGGGCATCACTACGACCGACGTTTTTATAGAAATGAAAATTTCCTCTGAAATCTCCCAGAATGAGATCATCGAGTCGATCTCCGTCCAGATCTTCAATACAGGGACTACTATGCCCCCAGTGATCGCCGGTATCAATGACTTTTCCGTCGGCTTTCAAACGAACCGGTTTTTCAAACACGTCATCTGCCTGGACCGGGGCAGACAAGGTCTGCAAACAGGCCAACGCACACACTACTGACAAGCAACGAGAGATCATGCGAGATCCTTTCGTTTTGTGAAGTTTTAGACTGGTCCTTTCGGTCAGTAATCAGAGTGGCTGTACTTCTGGAATTGTCTGACTTATTTATTAGATACCCAATAAATAATTTAAATTCATTTAGACGGACACTATTTTGGGGCAACGATTCAATCTCCATTCCTGAAATCAGACACCACACTCTATTTGGGTTTCGGTTGCATGATTACGATGATATGATGTGTTAAATCATTAAGTCCCATCATTTTATTGAATTGGACTTCAAATAACGCATTTCTAATTGAGTTCTCATCAAACAGGAATCTATCAAACCATGAAACGCGCCTCGCAGTTCCTCATTATTTTGACGTGTCTTTTGATGGCTACTTCCGCCTCTGCTGAGCGGCTGGTACTGGTGGGGGCTTCCTATCAGAAAAATATCCTCGCGATCTGTGATGCGGACGGGAAGGTGCTCTGGTCATATCAAACGGCAGGTCCTGAGAAGGGACACGCGGGGCATCATGATGTGCAACTGCTGCCCAACGGTAACATTCTGTTTCATGATAGCTGGACCGGGCTCAAAGAGATTACGTTGGATAAAAAAATCGTCTGGACCTATGACAGTGCCACCATGAATGGGAACGCGGGCAAGCGGGTCGACGTGCATGCGTTCAAGCGGCTGCCCAACGGCAACACCGTGATTGTCGAAAGTGGCGTCGGGCGGATCATCGAAGTCGATCAGCAGGGCAAGCTCGTGCATCAATTCCCGCTGAAGAAGGGGGGCACACAGTCCACGCGACTGACGCGGATCACGCCACAAGGCACGTTTTTGGTCTGTTCGGAAAATCCCGGCGTGGTGACCGAATACAATCGAAACGGCGAAATCATCTGGGACTACTTGACGAATACTCGCGTGTATGGTGCCATTCGTCTCAAAAACGGCAACACGCTTATCGCTTCGGGCAGCGGCAACAGTGTTCTCGAAGTCACCCTGGACAAAAAAGTCGTCTGGGAAATCAAAGGCAAGGTTCCTGACACCGACGTTGAGCTCAAATGGACTACCTGCCTGCAGCAGTTGGAGAACGGCAACCTGGTCATCGGCAACTGTCACGCCGGGCCGAACAATCCACAGATACTGGAACTGGACGGCGACAGAAACGTCGTCTGGGAGTTCGACGAATTCGATCTCGTCGGTAACGGCCTGGCGTGCTGGGAAATTCTGAATGACGCACAAGCAAAACTGGTGCGAAAGAAACTCGCAGAGTAATCATCCTGATATTGGGGAAACTGCTTGTTATCAGGCAGGCTAAGCCATCACGGGGAATTCTGTGATCGCAGTAGTCATTAGGATGTGTTCAGATTATCTAATTAATTAGATAATATTCTTGACGGACAAAGTATCGTGTGATCTAATCGATCTATAAATCGAAAGAATTCGATTATGAGGAAGCAGAAATGGCACGACAGACAACCCGGTATCCCACTGAACTGGAATTGGAAATATTAAAACGGCTCTGGCAGCAAGGCCCGCTTTCGGGACATGCGATTCGTGATGCACTCAGTCCGGAGCGGGAAGTGACGTATCAATCCGTGATGACGATTCTGGGGATCATGGAAGAGAAGGGATATGTCAAGCGGAAGAAAACAGGGGGCAGCTATCTGTATCGTGCCAGTGTCACCGAAAAGGCGACTTCAAAGCGAATGTTGCACGATCTGGTCGCACGTGTCTTTCACGGGTCAGCAGCTGCGGCCATGCTGAATTTGCTGGAAACATCGGATCTATCTGACGAAGATCTTTCTCAACTGCGTGAGATTGTCAACCGCCGTAATCAGGAGTGATCGAAATGCTGGACTGGAATCAGGAATTCTGCGTGAACCTCGTGACGTGTTTCGTTCATTTACTATGGCAGGGGCTCATTATTGGAGCCGGATTCGCGGTCTTGATGGGAGTGCTTCGAAATCGCTCACCCCAGTCGCGGCACGCCTGGGGGCTGGTTTGTCTCCTGATTTTTGGTCTGTGTGTGCCTGTAACGTATTTGACAATCAGTGACCCTGTCTCATCTACATCAGAAGTTCTCACATCTACCGGTCAGACGAAGCCCGCGATACAGGCGCCTGCAAAAGAGACAATCCCACTGACGACGACGGAAATGCAGGAGGGATTTAATACGAGCGCAGCACAAGAACTGTCTTCGGCGGAAAAGACGCGTTTCCCTGTCTCCACACGATCCTGGGATTATCGTCGCATCGCACCTCTGTTGATTGCGGCTTACTTTGTGGGAGTATTATTTTTCGTTGCGCGACTGGGATTCGGTGTCTATCTCAGCCGTATCTACCGACAGCTTGCGACGCCGGTGACTCAACCGGAGCTCGTCGCTTCGATTGAAAAGGTCACTCGTCAAATTGGACTTGCACTGCAGCCTCCTGTCATGTGGTGTCAACAAGTCGGCGTTCCATCTGTGGTTGGCATCTTTCGGCCGACGGTCCTGTTACCGTTGGCCTGTCTGACTCGACTAAAACCGGAACAACTGGAACAGATTCTGTTTCACGAATTGACCCACATCCGGCGTTACGATCACCTGTTTAATCTGGCTCAGAATACATTAGAAGCAGTACTCTTCTTTCACCCGGTGGTCTGGTTTATTTCAAAACGGGTACGACTGGAACGTGAATTCTGCTGCGATGCCGCTGTCGTTGCAGCGGGCAGTCATGCTGACGAGTATGCAAAATTACTAATTGATGTCGCTGAAATTGCGAAAGCGGGGTCGACCAGAATGAATCCGATTGCTGTTTCAGCAACAGGTCGTGTGTCAATTCTAGGCATTCGGATTGAACGAATCCTGGGGCACAGACGAAGTCAGAAAGACCGCTTGTTCGAAACCGGCAGCCTGATTACGACGACAATGTTTCTGGGACTGTTCTGTCTCCTGGCATTCCAGGTTCCCTCGGTTGCCGATCCCATTGATGATCGTGCAACTCCTCTGGTTTTGCAGGAACAAGGAGCTGATACCAGTGAGCCAAAGTCAGCAGAGGCTGATGGACAACCAAAGCCGGCTGCCCCTAATGAAATTGTGGGGATCGTCATTGACGAACAGGGCAAACCGATTGAAGGAGTTCTGGTGGATGCCTGGACGTGGTGGAAAGGGACGGAAACGAAAACCAACAAGCAGGGGATCTTCAGATTAAAACCAAAATCAGACGGTGGACGCGCGGAAGTTCGTATCAGTAAACCTGGTTATTCGCCACATTATATCGTGCAACAGGCCTGTGGAGAGGACCTTCTGACTGTCACACTCAACAACAAAACCTATATCGAAGGTCAACTACTGGACCCCAGTGGGAAACCAGTTGCGAATGCCATGATCCAGGGGCTACAGGGACCGAAACGGGGGCCCGGAGTCATGATCAGCGAGGTGAAGACAGAGACGAAGACGGATGTCTCTGGTCGCTATCGAATGTATGTCTTTCCAGATACCTATGAGATGCGTGTTTCTGTTCCCGGGGTCGGCGTGGCGCGTGTCCCCAATATTGTGGTCGCCAGTGATCAGGCAAAAACGCTGGATCTTCAACTGAAACAGGGCGTTCGTTTTGAGGCCCGTGTGATCGATGCCGACACAGGCAAACCGGTAGAGCAGGTTGTACTCTGGTCCTGGCGTGATCTCTCTGTGGTTGGCAAGTCTGATGCGAATGGGAAAATCGTGATCGACGAGATGCTGCCCGGCGAATTCCGTTTTCAGGTTGGCTATGGAAAGTCTCAAAAAATCAACGGTGTCAATGGCTATTTTCATGGCATCTTAGGTCGCTGGTGGTCTCCCGATGCTGTAAAGGAGTGGCAACACAAGACGATTCAACAAGACGGCTGGCAGCGTAACTTTGATGCTTTAACTTTTAACCTCTCAACTGGAATGGCCCCCGTTTCGATTGTAGTGGAGAAAGGGGTTGAATTCTCTGGAAAAGTATTTGATCCTGATGGCAATCCCGTTGCCGGAGCCACCGTTGCTCCAGCAAAAAGCGGTAGTGGGAACTCGTTAACCGGCGATACGCGTTACAGTGTCCAGACAAAAGAGGATGGTAGCTATCGCGTCGTCATGCCTGCCGGCAACCGCTTCGAATACAATCTGATGGTCCACGATGGCAAATATCAGCAATGGCGCAACTGGGCAAATGGAGTGAGCCAGCCCGTTCATTCCAGTCCTGACCAGAAATTCGAAGACTTTAACCTGACGTTGACTCGCCCTTGTACCATCAAAGGACGCGTTGTATCAGCCAGTGGTCGAAACGTAAAAGGGCTTCGCGTTGGTTCTCAGGCAGCAGATTTACTGGTCAATCGCTATTACGATCCCACTACAAAGACCAAAGAAGATGGGACCTTCGAATTGAAGTTCGTTCGCCCCGGAGAGAATTATATCCGAGTGGACCCATTCCATTTCATCGCGACTTCCGGTCTGCCAGGAACATGGGAGAAGCTTGACTTGAAATCAGGCGAAGTCTATGAAGACGTTGAACTGGTTATCGAATAAAGCTGCTTGTCACTGCTTTGGGCTATGACGACTTTGGCTCAGGTTCCTGGTACAAAGGCGGTGACGCTCACCGCACCTTGTTCCACGGTCAGCAGAGACGATTCGGGAACTTCCTGCCAGTTTTCGGTTAAGTCGTCCAATGGTTCGGAGACGACAATCGTTGCATCGGCTGGTAGACTCCCATAGCTACCATCAAGATCGTGCAGGGCATGCAAATGACTGCTGTGATACAACGTTCGGGACTCGTTGTTGCTGGAATAACGTACCGCCCAGAGGCTCTGTCCGTCGGTTACACAGGCACTAAAAAAGAGGGGCGCTTTGATGCCGGCGGACTGGCGGGCACGTTCGACATGACCGATCATCCGGGCCAGGGCTTGGGGAGCGTCATCGCGCAAACCAAAAGTGAGGGCCAGGAAAAACAGAATTTCTGAATCGGTTGAACCCTGAATAAAGGGAAACAAATCGGGATCGACGTCGAACAATAGTTCTCGTCTGAGGGAACGAAATTCGGGAACCGAACCGTTGTGTTGAAACAGCCAGTTTTCAAACGCGAAAGGATGACAGTTGGTATTCTGCACCGCGGTTCCCGTGGAAGCACGCACATGTGCCAGGAACAGCCCCGATTGAATGTGTTCCGACAGATGCCGGAAGTTTTCATCATTCCAGGCGGGATGCGTATCACGATAAACGCCCGGCGTCGGATCTTCACCGTACCAGCCCACACCAAATCCGTCTCCATTCAGACTCTCAATGTTGTGCGTTGCATGGCGGCTCTGGTCAATCAGAGAATGGCTGGGACGCGTTAACAGGGCACTCAGTTTGAGTGGAGAACCGGAATAGGCAAGCCAGCGGCACATGGGAAACGCTTTCCGTTAAGCTTAATGAGGCGTGTTTATGCGATTGAAAACATCAACAGGCCGCCATTTTAGCAATCTTAGATTCCGAGCGGAACAGCGTTCGCCGCCGTTATGATGTGCAGGGCTGAAATATTATTTCGCGTGATTGGTTTTGACAGATTACGATTGCAATAAATCCATCGCGGCAAAATTCCCCTGCAGACATGTTTGTGGATTGATCTCGAGCCATTTGGAAAGAACGGTCGCATAAACACGGCGGAAGTCGGTTGTCATTTTAAGATCACCGTCAACCAAATCGGCCAGATCCGGAGTGGAGCCGTGCAGCCCGGCTTTGACCGACGGGCCTGCTAGAAATACGGGTCCGGCGGTGCCGTGATCGGTTCCCTGGGAATCGTTTTCTGCTACTCGGCGTCCGAATTCACTGAAGACCAGTACCAGCACGCGATCGTCCAGTTGAGAGTCACGCAGATCGTTGAGGAACGCGCTCAGGGCACCGCTGAATTCAGAGAGGCGTCGATAATGGTCGAATTCCTGATTGATGTGCGTGTCGTAGCCGGCTTGAACTGTGTAGTAAACGCGGGGTTCAAGTTCGGCACGAATCAGCCGGGCGATGCCTTTCAGCCGATTTGCCAGACCACTTTGTGGATAACGCGTTTCGGTTGTACCGGCGTTTTTCAGTTTGGTAATGCGAGCGGCCGTCGCTCGTGCATCCACTGTGCGTCGCCGCACAAACTGAAGTAGATCGTCTGTTGTGCTTTCATCTGGTTTCGTTTCGGAGTTGGGCGTATGAGAGTCGAGTTGCAGTTCTGCGAGGCTTCGAATCGTCGCTTGTGTTGCCTGCCGTCCGCGCAGCGCCTGCGGTGGATCAACGTTGCCCAGGCAGATGGCGTCGGCGAATGTGCGCACCTGTTTTGATTTCTGATCGAGGGCACGTCCCAGCCAGCCATAGCCGCCGTGCGCATTCGGGTTCATTAGAGCTGACTGCCAGATTCCCATGCTCTCAAAGTGAGAGCGATTGGGGTTTGGATATCCGACCCCCTGAACGATCGCCAGTCGTCCGTCTTCCACAAGTTGAGCAGTGCCGGTCATCGCCGGATGCAAGCCGATTTTCGAATTCAGTTTCAGAACCTTTGCTTCCGTAATTTGTAATGTTTTGCGATGTTTCTGGTAGTTCTCATCATTAAAGGGGACGACCGTATTCAGTCCGTCATTACCTCCGTTGAGTTCAATCACGACCAGAATCCGTCCGTGACTCTTCTTCTCAGCCGCTTGCAGCGACCGTGTTAGAAAGCAGGGGACCGATGAAGCGAGCGAGAGGATTGACGTTGACAGGAGTGAAGTGTCTAGAAACTGGCGACGCGTCAACATGGGAAACTCCTTCAGTTAAGTTGTGCCTCAGGTGATGTGAGAACGGCGGCGACGGTTTGTTGTAGTACAACCTCGCGAGAATGGGACTTATTCGAAACGCTTTTGACGATGCCTTCGACCCAGCCGGGCGAGGGGTCACCGCCAAACAGCAGATCGGCGAGGAATGCCACGAAGTCTTCCGGATTGGAGGACTGCTCTTGTTTTGCGGCTAATCGGGACCAGTCTGGTGGTAGATGATTTGAGGAAAACTGGCCGCGAGAAAGTCCCGTGGCAAAGTTAGCCCGACTGATGAGCGCACTGGTTCGTAACCAGTCTCTGCCACCATTCCAGCCTCCCACATTGGGGGGATAAAACAGATCTTGTCCCAGTTGGCGCATCCAGTCGGCCAGAATCATCGTTTGAGGTGGCGGATCGGAGAGTTCCAGTGCCCGCGTGGCGCCGATGATAAACTCGGCCGGCCCCGCAACACGCTGACGAATATTCTGATCTGTAAAGAAGAGCTCACTGCGGAGAATGGTTTCCGTTCCCCAGTCGATATCCAGATCGTGTGACTGCAGACCTTCGGCCAGGGTGCTGATGTCTGACTTCTGAGCGACCCCTTCACCGAGGAACAGTTGGCACAACCGCCATGCGAGTCGTTCTGCCGTGCCGCGTTGGTTGATCAGTATTTCAACGAGTTCGTCGCCGTTCCAGACTCCGTGCTGATTGAGAATTGTCTTTTGGCCCGCGTCGTGTTGGGAGGCTCGAAAAGAGAACCGGTCATCGATCACCGTCCAGCCCGTCAGTGCCCGGGCTGCTTCTTTGACATCGGTTTCGTTAAAGTGTCCGATACCCAAAGTAAACAGTTCCATCAATTCGCGTGCCAGATTTTCGTTGGGGTGTCCCTTGTGATTGGAAGGTGCATCCAGCCAGAGCAGCATGGCCGGGTCGTGCAGGACGGCGGTGAGTAGTTTACCAAACGGCGCCCGTGCCAGACTGCGGAACAGATCGTTTTGCCGATGCATCAGCGAAAGATCTTCGAGTTTCTGGTTACTGGTGGCAAAGTGATTGTGCCAGAGCAGCGTCTGTTTTTCCGTTAACGGATCCGTCGTGAACAGCATGCGAAACAGCCACCATGCTTTCAGACGGTCGGGCTGATTTGAGCGAACTGCTGCCTCCGCAATGGTAGCGGACATGCGTTCGAAATCCTCAGAATAGGACTTTTCGCACGTTGTTCCATTCATCACACGATCAATGCTTGCCTGTGGACCCTCCTGCAGATCGCGCTGGAGTTCGTCCCACGTGGCCGCAAAGCCGGCGCGGCGATGCAGATGGACCACATGCCGCAGATTCCAGGGCGTTTTTTTTGTGGGGCGATACTCACGCCAGCAGGTTGAGCTATCAGGCTTCTCTGCCTGGAGAGCGAGTTCCATTACTCGGCTCCTTTTTGTTTAAACTGGATGTCGCCGAGATCGCGAACTTCTCCCGGCTTGAGTGGGGGGCTGATCTCAAAATCACCCAGATAGTAGCCGTTACCATTCTTGCGGGTTTCCGAGGCACTGATTCGGTGTTTTTTTCCAGGCAACAGACCGATGATCGTAAACCGCCCCTCTTCATCCGTGTCAAACCCCAGCATATTCCCTGTTTGTTTTCTAATATTGGGAGGCAGAGATACTATTTCTGGATTGTCTAACATTGATTCATAGACGTTCCCGATTTGGGCTCTGGCTTTGGGTACGCCAGATACGTCTACGAAGCGGCCGGTGATTTCAGCCCAGGGTTCCAGTCTGATTACCAAGTTGGTCGGATTCTTCCCTTGAATAAAGAGATAGCCGACCTGCTTACTGCCTTCATGAAATACCTGCACCCGGCGTGGCTTCTCGTTACGATAACCTCTGATTTCCAACTCGTCTCGATTGAATGACTGCCAAGTGTGGAATGCGTCCATTAATCCCACATATTGTCCACCCTGAACCGGTTTGCCGTTCTGATCAACAACCTTTACTTTCAGAGAACGTCCGACTTCAAAGGGGAAATCGAGCTGAATGGATTTCGCATCTTCGGCGGGGTTCACTTCGGCTAAGACGTGGAAGTTCATTGCCGCTAACATGTAAGGCACTGTCGGAAATGCATAAGTATGGTTGTATCTGCCTTTAATCTTTTCTGCTCCACTACCGCGTTGATACTTCATGTGATCATCGGCCATCATCGTTACGATACCTCGGCCGGGAAGAACAGGGATGCGATAGGTTCCGTCAGGTTGAAGTAGATAACGTCTTGAGTGGTGGCCTAAGGGGATTTTGATCGATTTTCTGAAGGGGTTATCACTGAATGCGAAGTATTCAACGCGTCCACCTTCAATCGGTTCGTCAGTATCTTTGTCGTACGCGCGACCTTCCACCCAGATTCCCCGCGTGAGTTCAATATTCTTCTGCAGTGGAGTGCCACCTGCCTCGGTCTCTGCGACAAACTTTGAAATGAGATAGGGCTGATCGAGCGGGGAGAGACAGATGACTTCATTTTTCCCGATCGGTAAACCTTCCAGTCGATACCGTCCTTCTTTGTCGGAAATCGTATGCACAATGCCCTCGGTCCAGCCCGACATACGATGCCCGGCCAGATGATAACTTTGCAGTGTGACACCAGGCATTGGTTTCTGGGTCTTCGAATCTCGGACGATCCCTTCGACCGGCTGCGAAGGACCGGCAACAAACGTAAATGAGTTGGGGTGATAGGTGATTTTTCTCAGAGATGGATTGCGTTTTTCCATCGGGACTTCGATCATCTCTCCCTTTCTGGTTCGGGCGTAAACGTTGCTGGTTTCGATCTCCGGTCCGGAAATCAACAGCTTGACGATGCGGTCCCGGCCGAGCCCTTTGAAGATGAATTCCCCGTTTTTGTCAGTCATCGTTGTGGGCATGTAGTCCAGTGTTGGGCCGCCGACATCGCTACCTAATCTCATACCGAGATATTGCTGTAACCGATAATAGTCGGTCCCTGTTGTTTGCGCCGCCTGTTCCCAGCCATCAAGCCTCTCGTCGACACCCCCGATTAGTTTGGCGACCTGCAGCTTCGCACCGGCAACGGGCTGTCCGTCAATATTGACGATCCGTCCTGTTAGCGGAAGGTCGTCTGCGACAAGTTGAAATGTGGATTTGCCGCCGAGGATTCGTTTTCGAAGTTGCTCAAGCATTGTCGCGGGCGCGTGGGAATTCGAATTCCGTTCTAACAAAGCTTTGCGCAGTTTGCCGGATGTTTCACAATCATAGGCGGCTTTCATAGCGGGACCGAAACCATCCGCCAGAGCGACAAACGTGCCTCCTTTCTGGAGCACTTTATAGAGCTGATCCGAGGGGGCGATGGTAAAGCTAAACGTTCCCTGCTCATTTGTTGTGGCGAGGATTCGTTTATTAGGCATGTCCCAGTTTGTGTAGTTAATCGTTGCCTGCTTGACCGGTATCCCGTTCGGATCAACAACGCGTCCCTGGAACTGGAGTTCTGATTTTGTTGACACCTCGGTTTTCTGCTTTGTGTCAGCGTTGGGAACTGTCTTGGTTGCTGTATTCACGGGGCTGGTTTGCGGAACAAATTCCAGCGTAGCAGCAACGGTGCGGCCTTGATCTGGTTGTATTGCTTCTTTCTTGGTTTCATTTTTAACGATTGATGTAGAACGGGCATTCACAATTAGAGCCGCACTGGCTGTGGCGGTGATTCCCAGTACTGCAATCAAGGCAACCCATCTTGCAGGCAACCGAAGTGTCAGGGAGCGGGAAGAATCCATAATTCGCATAATGCGACGGCTGAGTGAGGATCGCAGCGAGACCATCGCCAGACCTGCTTCCGTAGCGAGTGGGAGAGCGGGGAGTTGTTCGGCAAAATCAACGAGTGTGTTCGCATAACTTTTTCGTCCGGAGCCGTATTGGATGACGTAGTCATCGCAGAGATCATCGGCGATGAATTCCAGTCGACGTGACAGCCGCCAGACCAGCGGTTGAAAGAACAGGATTGCGGTCGCGATGCGGGCCAGCAGATGGAACAGACAGTCACGCCGGGCCAGATGCGCCAACTCGTGCAGGAAGATATCGCGTAAGACAGGCTCTGTCAGTCTGTTTTGTGCGGGCAGTAGAATCACCGGCTTCCAGAATCCCACCAGACAGGGGGAATGGACAGAGGCTGATATTTTGACTTCCGGCGAATTTAAGCCCAGTGTTTCCGATGTCTCCCGGCAAAGTCTCTGTAATTCAGCGTCTGCTGGCTGACTATCGCGACACACTCGGATCATCTCGCGATTTGCCAGCAGGAGTTTCATCAACAGTACGATGGCGCCCATCATCCAGGTCATAGAGAGAATCCAACCAGCAAATGTCTTAAAACGGTTTGCTGGGACTGTATTAGATTCAGAGTGAGTGACGGCAGGTGAACTGTTTGTGAAATTAGAATCATTCCTGTTCTGAAAAGTAGAGCTTGCGATCTGTGATGGAAGCATCTGGCTTTGACCGGCATGTGGTAGCGCGGTCGATTCATTTATCACACTTGGTAGGTCTTCGGCTGGCAGAGAAGTAGCTGTCCGGGGAGTAGAAACGTTGGCAGATCCTGCAATCTGTGGCGTTTCCCAGGCAGGTAGCAGGGCGTAACTGGTGATACCGATGTTGCTTAATGTCAGAGAAGCGAACGGGCATAACAGAACAGCGATTAGCGTGACACGAAGTATAGCCGACTGGACGGCCGGTTTCTGTCGTCCACAGACACGCACGGCAAGCAGGCCGATCGAAATCAGGACTGTAGATTGAAGCAGCACGTGAACTGCAAAATCAGCAATCTTTGCATCAAACATAAGTTCTTCTCCCGTGGATGATAAGTAGCTCGTTACGACTCGTCGTTGATCAGTTTGCGCAGCCGCTGTAATTCCGACTTGGGAATTTTCTCATTTTCAAGCAGATAGGCGACCAGTCCTGAAGCGGAGCCATCAAAAATCTTATTAATCAGTTCGCGTGTGGCCTGCCGCGTGACTTTGTCTTCTTTGATCAGAGGATAAAACACAAACGTGCGTTCCTCGACATCATGGGCAATCGCCTGCTTGGCTTCGAGTTGTCGCAGCAGTGTCTGGACAGTGCTATGCGCGATCTCACTGCTTTCATTCAGTGTATCGGTAATCTCACGCGCATTGGCGCGGCCCCGATCCCAGAGTACCTGCATGATTTGCAGTTGTACGCGCCCCAGTTGCTTGGCATTCATCCGTGTCTCCTTGTTGGTGCCTTTCGTTTACTTCGGTCAATTTACTCAAGTAAAACATGTTTGTCAAATGCAAAATGATTTTTTCTGAGATTGGTTGTTAGATCGGAGTACTGCAGCCGTGCTACTGATTACTTTAAAGGGAAACGGCGTCTTGAGTTTGATCAATGTTTTAAACAAGGGGCATCTTTTGAGACTACATTAGACATGATGGGGTAACGCTTGGTATATTCAATTCAGAGCAAACCGACTTCAGTTTGTATCCTGTTTTAACTTGGCGATCTCAGTTAAAGAAAGTACATCACACAATGAGTCCTCATTTCTCACGCGGTTTACAACGGGTTGCTGTTTTCTGTCTGATTTCGTTTCTCTTAGCCGTCCCCGTGCAGGCTGCGAGTCTTCAAAACGAAACGCAGATGCATCCAAATATCGTGGTGTTTCTGGTCGATGATATGGGAGTGATGGATACGTCGGTTCCTTTTTTGACTGATGCGGCAGGAAAGCCGAAACGCTACCCACTGAATGATTATTATATTACCCCCAATATGGAGCAACTGGCAAAGCAGGGGATTCGCTTTAATCACTTTTATGCGATGAGTGTCTGCTCACCGACGCGCATTTCGATCATGACCGGTCAGAATGCCGCGCGGCACCATGCGACGAACTGGATTAATCCCAGAAAAAACAACGCCGGACCACAGGGGCCGCCCGACTGGAACTGGGAAGGCTTGAAGAAAGACGATGTCACGTTAGCGCGTCTGCTGCAAAAAGCAGGCTATCGTACGATCCATGTCGGGAAAGGGCACTTCGGCGCCAACGGGTTTCCCGGAGCGGAGCCGCTGAATCTGGGGTTTGATGTGAATATTGCGGGGGCTGCCTTCGGTGCGCCGGGTAGTTACTATGGCGCGAAGAATTTCGGACTCGGCACACGACGCGCACATCACGCTGTACCACACCTGGGGAAATATCATGGCACCGATATCTTTCTGACGGAAGCAATCACGATTGAAGCCAATGCCGCTCTCGCGTCTGCCGTCAAAGCCGACCAACCGTTTTACCTTTATATGGCGCAATACGCGGTGCATGCGCCCTTTGATTCCGATCCCCGATTTGCCGACCATTATCAGGATTCGGGAAAACCGAAAAATGCGCAGGCATTTGCCACGTTGATTGAGGGTATGGACAAATCGCTGGGCGATATCATGAAACAACTCGATGCACTGGGCGTTGCCGAAAATACGCTGATCTTCTTCCTGGGAGACAACGGCTCCGATGCACCACTGGGGCATCAGCATGCCGTTGCTTGTGCTGCGCCGCTGCGAGGTAAGAAAGGCGCCCACTATGAAGGGGGCATGCGTGTGCCGTTCATCGCGGCCTGGGCGAAACCAAATCCCAATAACCCATTTCAGAAACAGTTGCCGATTCCCGCAGATGTGATTCAGCCTCAGGTTGCTGCGGTTCAGGATCTGTTCCCAACCATTTTGGAAATTACCGACGTTAAAGCTCCTGAGAAATACACAGTGGACGGAAAACGGCTCAACAAACTGTTGCTCGGCGATCGGGACAAATCGCGACAGGAAGTCTTCCTGATGCATTATCCACATTCGCCGCACCGTAGTAGTTACTTCACCACGCTTCGCATCGGGGACTGGAAAGTGATTTATCACTATGTTCCTTCCAAAGAATCGGAAGGCTCCCATTATCAACTTTACAATCTGGCGGAAGATCCCTTTGAGCAGCATAACCTGGCAGAATCAGAACCGAAGCGGCTCAAACGTATGATGAAGGCACTCGTCAAAAGCATGAAGCAGCATGATGCGCAATACCCGGTCGAAAAAGGAACGAATAAACCGATGCTGCCGAAAGTGCCCTGATTTCTGATGAGTGGAGTATCATTTTTAAATTTGGGTTAATGGATATCACGAGGGTGCGACAACGGAGCACGTAAACAGCACTCCCCACCCTCAATTTCTAGCTTGACAAAGCACTAGTGTGAATTATGTGTTTTCACATCTCTCTGGAGGAAGTGTTATGAGACAGCAAATCGTCCGTATTTCCATTCTTCAATCCAGCAAAATTCTGGTAGCGATTTATGTTCTGTTCGGGTTCATTTACACACTGATCGGAATCCCCATGATTTTGTTTGGCGAAGGGGCGATGGAAATCGTGGGGATCTTCTATCTGTTTGGTCCGGTGTTTATGGGCCTTTTCGGATTTCTGTTCTTTGCCTTCTTCGCCTGGATTTACAATCTATTGGCCAGCGTGCTTGGCGGCTTTGAATTCGAACTCAAGACAGTAGATACTGAGCCCTAACCCGCTCCCTCGCTTTGTGCAGGATATTCGTCGTTGAATTCGTTTTCATTGGTGAGAACAATATGCATCACTTGATTTTATGAGTTTCGCCCATTGTCAGTGTGTATTCATCTTCCATGGTGAATGCATCCGAGAACCATCGAATTTCGCTCAGCCATTTTATCACATATGGCTCCACTTTCTGATTAGATACAATAAAAATCGCACTGATGAATAAACCAATCAGAGAGCAGAACGTTAATACTGCAGCGAAAAGAGGGTCTTTTAACAAGACGAAAATCAGCAGCGCCATAAGAAGTATGGCGACACTGAGTTTTCCAATCATTTTTTTGAAACGCGACTGACTGCGATCCGATTCAAATGCATGATAACAGTCTGTGCATAATAACAGAGAGAATGAGTGCTCTTCCCAGAATTCCGTTGCGGCCGCCATTTCAAGTTTGATGCCTCCGGTGATCGTCGGGCGAATCCCACCATCATGGTCCATCTCCCGTTTGACCAGAACGTTGAATTGGACTGGTGTCTCATAAACCGCGTTCACTTCTTCACAATGATGGCAGAGACCGTCAAACGGCGGTTCCTGGTTCTGCACAGTGCGGCTGATTTTTTCGAGGGGCCGCAATAGTGGATAGGGATCTCCCGAAGATTCCTGCAGCGTGATCGAGTCTGGTACTCTGACCCGGCGGTCACACGAGTGACAGGCTTTATCTGTTCCTGCTTCGTGCAGCGCCACCCGAACCCGTTTGCCACAGTCACATTCTACAAAATATTTTTCCGCCATCCTGAGTCTGCCTTCATGAGAGTGGTACTCATCCAATGAGGCGCTTAATCTTATAGCTTGATATTAGTTATAAAACGCCTGCGCTCGAAGATCAACCGGTCATATCAGGAAAGCCAGGGGGTTAACTCAGCGCTGCAGGTCCTAAGGAGTACGATTCTGTCTCTTCTACCGTCACTGGTACCAGCATGTTGGCTTCGCGGGCGATGCGCCATTTGCCATCTTCTTTGTGCAGGATGGATAGTGTATGCCCCATTCGCTTTACCGGTGCACCAGCCGTAGGTGTGATGGTCACGACCATCTCAGACCACATGAAAGCCCAGTCGCCCAGAATCTTGATTTCCTGGATTTCACTGGTGCCATCGATATCCGGAACCAACTGGTCCGGGTAGGGCTGAGCGGCCTCGATATAAGGCGTTTTTCCTACCATCGGCGGTTCGCCCGGTACCAGGAACACGACGTCATCTGCCATCAGGTCAAGAACGGTTTCCGTGTCACCCGCTTTGGTTGCTACCAGCCACGTACTGACTAATTCGCGAATTTCCTGTTCGTCATTTTGCATTTCTGTCACCCACCTTTCGTTTATTCCGGGTCGAGAGACAGTGTTACTCAGAAACCGCGTCGTTACATATTCTGTGTTGTAAGCCTGCTCTTCTACCCAGAGGATTCTTCAGAACTGACTGTTGAGAACGGGATGCATCTTTCTTCAGTTATAAGATTAGCAGCCTGTCATCTATTATACGCAAGATTTGGTCCGTGATGTAGAATTATTTTACCTCCACCTATGAAATCATGAATTCTGCTTTGTTTGTTCCCAATGTGGTAATCAGAGATTTTCAGCATATTGTCCTGTTGGGTGCTGTCTTCGGGACCAATGGGATAGACCAGGGCAGCCGAGAACGTTTTCTGGTCTTCAGCGCTCTTTGAAAAAACGGATGAGCTGACAGGCAGGAAAGTGACGCTTCAAAGTAGCCTTGTTTGAGTCCCAGCTAACTCCATATCAGATACATGTCTTGACCCGACCGATCAAGCTGTTTCAGCCAGCCAATAAACTCACTGACAAACGTGTTCATTCCGTCAGACAATTTGGTTGTATATTGTTGACGAATTTCTTCCGGCATCTTTTCCGGTAGCATTCTTTCGTAAGTCAGAGCATCCTGCAATGCTGTGGTCAGATGAGATAATTCAGAGTGAGGCAAGAATGAGTAGATTGACCAGCTGGACCGAAAATCGTCACCGAAGAAAGGAGTGCCTTTGATTAATATCGCAAAATAATTTAATAACTGAGAAAGAGGGACATCGGATGGTTCGAACCTGCAACTACTGAGTTCCATCTGCAATTCGGTTACCGCGCCATGATTCCAGAACGACGATTCTTCTGTCAGATTTAGATGCTCCTCGCGTCTTACTGCGGTTACCAGACAGTGTAATGCAAGGACATGTATTTCAGCCTCTAATTGGCAGACCAATAATCCACCATCCTCAGATACAAAGGGAGCAGGCCGATTTACCCGCAGAGGCACATTGGTTTTAATGATAGTTTGTAACCAGCAAATGGCTTTGTTTAAATCGTCACCTGGTTGAAGGATCTGAGCAAGATTATCGATAGCCCGCTTCAAGAGGCCTTCGTCCTGGCTACCAAAGGAAGCGGTAACAGACTGCAAGTCGCAGCCATACAGATTCATTCTGAGTGACATCGTGATTTCCTCAAGGTGAGCAATCAAGTGAGTTGACTGGTTACTCACGATAACAAATCTGTTTTTTGATTGAAATGGACTTCTTTACTCCGTTTTGGGAACCTCAAATTCCCTAGTTTCAATCTCAGGCAGAGGCGAAGAGAGCGTGGCATAAAGACACAGCACAACCAGCAGCATCGCCGCGACCAGGCTGCGTTCGTAATACAGCCACTCGAATAAAGTCGGTTGGGTCACGCCGTGCAAACTGTTGAGCCGATCAAGGGTGACAGCGGCGATCCATTTGTCGCTGGAAGGTCGATAATACAACGGACGCAGATACGATCGGACCCAGTTTAGATCTAGCCCTTCGGGAATACCATAGATCTGCATCAGCTCGACCGCGTTTGAGGTTGCCAGCATCGATGCCGACACGCCTTGATATTGTTCGAAGCCTCCGGCGATCTGGAATGAGTGAGTTTGAGTACTGTGAAATGCGCGCAGCCATCCATGGACCTGCTCGCGGTATCGGTCGCGGTCGATGGGGCGATCAATGACCTCTAGTAATTGTGTCACGCGGAGGGCCATTTGCAGTACATCGGCGGTCTCGCCGACGGTTGCATCAAGCGTGGCCAACAGCCGTTGTTCCAGGAAGTCCTGATCCTTAGATGACAGTTGATCGCTTTCAGCCAGGGCATAGAAAACCCAGGCGTACTGATTCAGACTGGTAATACGCCGTGGTTTCCGAGAGCTGGTTTCAGGCAGCAGCGATCGCCGTTTTTGTTCAAGATCGGGAAGTGTTTTTATTTGATCGGGTCGCACGAGTCCTACCCGGAAGGCACTGCCCAGAGTGAAGCTTAGTTGAGATTGATCCTGGGCGATTTCGTTGTCTAATACTTTGCGGGCGCGGGACAAATCTGGATGAAGCCCTTGTTCGATCGTCCAACTCGCCGGGATCTCCCAGTTCCGAAAGGTGATCGAGGGGTAAGGCCCTTGCTCGAATGCTTCCACATAGTGCAGAATTCGTGCTGGAGTGGCGGGCCACCAGATCGTATTTGTGAGCGACATCAGCAACGGACACGTGATGCAGACATAGAGGACTCCCGGTATCCATTCAGGACGTGCCAGGTATTGTGCAACAGGTGCTTTTCTGGATCGTCGAACAATCGCCCAGATCACAGCAGAAGCTTGAACGACAAGCATGATCGCAAAAAACCACCAGCCGTAACTGCCGAAAAACGCGGGCTGGTTCAGAACCGGCTTGCGAAGCGGCGAAAGAACAATCAGGAAGAGGACATTAGGGATAATAAACGAACAGAGTATAACGAGCCAATGAGGAGATTTCTGTTTCGACTCGAATACCTCTCTCCCTCCCAGGCGTGCCATGCTGGTGATCACAATCGGTAGTAGAATTAATGTACCTGCAAGAAGTACGGCGGCAATCAGTTTTTGATCGACGAAATGAATTTCGCTGAGGCCTCCATAAGTATTCTGCATTGCCATACTAAGCAAGAGTAAGCCTGACAGACAGGACTGTGCGATCAGCAGGCGATTACCGATCCCGTGTCGGGCAAAGCTGGAGAGGAAATACAGTAATAAACCGAAGGAAGCCAGCAGGAGCAGAAAAAGCAGCCAAGTCGCTCCGATCATTGGCAGAATGAGAACGGCTGCAAAAACCGTGAACGCGCCCCATCGGTGGGATCTCCACCATTGCCGAGCGGCTGCCTGCATTTCCATTACGTCGCTGATGTCGGATTGATTCTCTTTCTGTACTTTGTGAATTTTCCGGGCACTGAAAAAAGTCGCGCCGACTAACAGAAATAAGCTGATCGCCGGTAACGCCGCATAACCCAGCAGCTTTTGCGCCAGCGTCAGAGAAGAGAGCTTAGTCCCTCCGCCGACAATCTTGCCGCCCGTGATCAGAGGGCAGGGAATGAATGTGGCGGCGACCGTCAGCAGCGGGTCATCCACTTCCAGCGATTTGTTCTGGAGTGGTACCACACCCGCTTCAATTCGGGCTTGGATTCCTGTTTCAAATTCGTTTGCGTTAACTCGATGGGGACGCAGTGCCGCTCTCAAGTCGGATTCGGAGACAAGTTCTACAGACATAGCAACATCCTTCCTATTTGAGTCGAAGAAACTTTTCCATCGAGCATCCGTCGTAACGCCCGACGTGCCTGATAGAGACGCCCTTCCACGGTCTTGGCGCTGATCTCCAGCAATATCGCGACCTCCTTGACGCTGGTCTCTTCCAGATAGTGCATCAAAATCACCTGGCGTTGTCTGGTGGGGAGTTGCTCAATCGCGGCGCGTAGTTGTTCCAGTTCCGGTGAGGGCTTAGTTTCGGGGGGAGCCGCAACCGATTCCAGAACGGTGGGTTCGACCGACGTAATATGATTTCGCCGTCGTTTGCGACTGCGCGCCCAGTTGCGATGCCGATTGCGGGCGACACCACGCAGCCACACGCCAAAGACTTCAGGCTGCTCCCAGTCACCACGACAGGATTCACGCTTCAGATACGCTTCCGCGAAGCTATCCTGCGCAATTTCCTTCGCGTCACCCCAGGGAGCCCCCCAGGAAGCAATCAGGCCTACAAGCGGCCCTCGATAGAGTTCAATCAATTGTGTCAGGTTCATTTTTGATCCTTTCGCTAACAGGGTAGTGTCCGGACCCGAATGAATTCACACAAATTATTGAATAAAATGTTCTATTTTCCAAATATCAGCGAAAAAGATGGTACCGATGGTTCTGGACTTAGGGCATACGGTTGCTGTAAACGACGTCTCTGATAGACTTAAAATATTATATTGAGCGCTCAATTATCAGGGGACTGTCGAGACGATTCCCTGAAGGTCATAATCAACTCGACAGGAGCGATGACGATGCCACAACCGCACAACATGTTCCCCCCACCTTCAGCCTCACGTATGATAATCCTACTTCTCTTCTGGTGTGGGACATCCTTCAATCAGACTCCGGTATTTAGTCAGGATTATGACGCTCCCTCCACCATCTCACCTGAAGCCCGGAATGCGCTTTCGAAGTTTAGCCGGGCTGCGGCAACCGCTCCGCTGCCTGCTGCCGATGATCTGGCTGGCTGGAAGGCGATGCAGGCCAAGATTGAACAGAAACGGGCCGTCGCGAACGCGGAAGTCGTCAAAACCTATCAACCGCAGATCACAGAACGCAAACTGGGGGGAGTACCAGTCCTCGATATCAAACCCAAAGGCTGGAAAGAAAGTAATCAGGTTCTGGTCTATACGCACGGCGGTGCTTACACGATGTACATCGCACGTTCGCGGTTAATGAGTGCGGTTCCGATGGCCAACGATACTGGCTTCCGCGTGATCTCGATCGATTACACGCTGGCACCTGTCGGAAAATGGCAGCAAGTCACCGATCAGGTGGTGACCGTGATTCAGACATTGATTCAAGAACGGCATTCTCTGAACGAGATCGCAGTCTAAGGCGAGTCGGCAGGGGGCGGACTCGTGGCGGGGATCGTGCTCAAGATGCGCGACAATGGACTGGGTATGCCCGCGGCAGTGGTACTCTGGTCCCCCTGGGCTGACATCACAGAAACCGGAGACACTTATGCCACTCTCCAACAGGCCGATCCGCTATTGTATTACCCTCACAATCTCAAGCACTGTGCCGATGCCTACGCCGCTCCCCGGGATCAGAAGCACCCCTACGTCTCGCCCGTCTACGGTGACTACTCGAAAGGATTTCCACCGACCTTGATCCAGGCAGGCAGCAAAGAAATCTTCCTGAGTAACGCCATCCGCCAGTATCAGGCCCTCGATACCGCCGGCATTCCCGTGAAGCTCGACCTCTACGAAGGCATGTGGCACATTTTCCAGGTCTTCAACTACGATCTCCCGGAATCAAAACTCGCACGGAAGAAAGTCAAAGCATTTTTAACGCAGCATGTAGGGAAGTAGGAGTATGAATGCGGTTTCTGTGAGGATTTGCAGCTTGATCCATCAAATTACGCGATAGTGCGATAGTCCCAGCAGGATCAGCAAAATGATTCCGACGACCCAGATCGGGGCAAACCAGATATGGCCGCCCGCTTCAGGATTGATGCTTGGAGTCTCTGTTTCGTCGTTGGTGAAGCGTAAAAAAACGTCAAACAGCATCGCACAAAGAATGGCGACCAGCATCGCCAGTCCCCGGCTGTCACTGAATTTGACGGCAATGAAAAATCCCGCAAACCCGGCAAAACCACAGAACAGAGCATTGTTGTTGAAAATCCACATGGGGGAGGGAATAAAGGATCCTCTTACCCTAGAGAATAGACTATTTTTTATGTTGAACCCTATTTCAGAACTCCAATAGATATTCAAATTAAGTCCAATTCTTCTTCTGAAAGTCCAAAAAGGGAATGTAGGATGTTTTTATTTTGACTCAACTGAATGGAAAACCCAATTTTATTTCATTCGTCAATCATCGAAACGAACGATCATTCGATTGTTCATACGATTCGAATTTCGTAATTTCAGAATTGTGTTTTCGAGTTTAGTAAAAAGATTCTTCAGGTCAGAGTAACCAGCTTCATCAAGAAAAAGCATAACTCCTGATTTTCTCATGTCAGATGGATCGAATGCGTAGACTCTGACGTGAGCATCACCCGAACTGTGTACTGTCAATTCAAAAGAGAGCTTGCCAAAGTTACTCTGGACACTGCCTATATTTACTTCTAAAGACATATCTTCCAAATTGGCACTTTCCACTTCATGTAATTCAATTTCGGGTAAATAGGGGATAGTTAAGGGACTACCGCACTCTGGACACTTAGTCTTCTTTCCGGCGTTTTTTTCATTTGTTGAAAAAGGACGACCACACTGACATTTTACTTCGATTTTCATTTGGAATAATCTCCTCAGAAACTTTAAATGTCATTGAATTCAGATAAATAATAGACTAAGTAACTATTCGCGATAGAAGTCAGTAAGTACGGGGTAATTCGTCGCGTTCCCGTCTGGCAAACCAGGATTCATTAATTCCTTCAATACGATGATTAACTGGTGGTCTCAGCGTACTTAAGTCGGGGAGCAGATCTGGAAACCCAGCAATTTGATCATACAACTCTGGATTATTTCTTTCTGCAAGCTCAACAATGCGCATCCACAGAATTCTCCAATTTTTCAGATTTGAAGAATTCAGGTCCAACTGCAAGATTAAGCGTTTTGTTTCAATATCCGGTGTTTCCAGGGTTCCGTCCTCTAATGTGGAGACTCTTTCTGAACAGAGTAACGTGAGAGGATTTTCAATCTTCTGTGCTGATTTCGTCAGGTTACAGCGACGACATGCATAAACCAGATTTTCATAATCTAAACGCAACTCAGGATTCGACGATTGCGGTTCAAAATGATCCAGTTCATAATCCCCGGTCACCTGTCCCCAGGTTTCACGCTTCAGGCAATAGATGCAGCGAAATGTAAATTCATCGCGGAGCCACGCGCGAAACTGTCCATAGCTTGTATAACCGGCAGGACCATGCCTTCGGGTTTGCCGCTCAACTGGATAGTCGAAAATCAATGATGTTTATCCTTGTAGTTCAATTCCAGCAGCTTTCGATGTAACTCTTTCGCACCTTTCATGGGCAGGTTTTCTTCAGAATCAACATGCTTTCGCATGAGATTTGTTAAACCTGCTAATTCGATGCTTTCAGCGGTGGAGATCTTTTCCTGAATCTCTTTGTCGATCAGTTCGAAGCGCCGCTGATTTAGCTTAG
Source organism: Gimesia fumaroli (assembly GCF_007754425.1). Taxonomy (NCBI): domain Bacteria; kingdom Pseudomonadati; phylum Planctomycetota; class Planctomycetia; order Planctomycetales; family Planctomycetaceae; genus Gimesia; species Gimesia fumaroli. The sequence continues at coordinate 4,865,573 of NZ_CP037452.1, read as the reverse complement.
CATTCCATTCAGTTGACTGAGTATTATGCTCGGCCCAGATTTGTCCCATTATTTCAAGAATAGATTCCATGTTGATTCTGGAGTCGGATTCTAAGAGGGTGAGAATGATCGTCCGAATTGCTGGTTCTTCGAGATCGGACTGACTGGGGGCTTCAGGTAACCCGCGGTATGCGTCTGAGAAATTAAGCTCAAGATTCTTAATAAAAATGCGAATCCATTCGTGGACCCCACCTGGAATCGAGTTTTCTGTCGATTCAGATTCAGGCGGCATTTCGCTCGACATCGGACGGATCTCCATTTCGAATAGTATTCGAGAGAGACTGAAGTGCTAATTCGGCTGCTTGACGATAGTGTGACAAGGTTGCAGTATGTGGTTTCTCAGATTTGATTGCAAGTTCCCTTGCCCGTTTGTACACTTCTTCGGCAAACTGGGCTTTCCACTCTATCAGAGCTTTTGCTGCTTCGTTCTCAATCCGGAAGTTTGAATTAACGCTCATCCTTGACTCCGTGACGTCCTGCTGATGGGTATCCCTTGGTTCATTTATTGGGGGATCTTCAATATCCAGATAGTAAGAAGCTGGATTAAATTTGCGGGCTGCTTTTTATCGATTGTGATCTAACAGGTCAACCACAAACCGTCGAAGCGGATTCATGAGTCCGACATGCTCTTTGTCGTAAGTCTAATTACAGTAGATGGTTTTAGAAATTATCTATAGTAGCTGACGTACACAGTCAGAGTGAAAAATCAAAATGTTTGAAGGAGAGAACCTATCTCGGAAATCAAAACAGCGCCGTCAGCGGTTGGGAATCTTCGAGCAGAAAATAGGGCCGGTCCAGTTTGTCGTAGGCGATCAGGTCGTGGATGCCCATGGCGTGGTAGACGGTGTGCGTGATATCCGCGGGGGTGACCGGGCTTTTGAGCGGATATTCGCCGTAGCGGTCGCTGGCGCCGTAGGTCTGGCCCCCCTTGATTCCGCCGCCGGCCAAAACGTCGGTCAAACAGTGCGTCCAGTGATCGCGGCCCGCGCCGGTCTTGCCGCCGGAACGCGGATCGCCGATCTTCGGTTTGCGGCCCATTTCACTGGTGACCATCACCAGAGTTTCATCCAGCATGCCACGAGTGGCCAGATCCTCAATTAAGGCAGAATAAGCGCGGTCGAATTCGGGCAGCAAGTCTTCTTTCAGGCATTCGAAATTGCTGCCGTGCGTGTCCCAGCTTCCTGCACTCTTGCACTTTTTACCCAGGCGATTGAGATCCCCTTTCCAGAAGACTGTTACGAAGGGAACGCCGGCTTCGACCAGTCGACGGGCGGCAAGCAGGCTCATGCCGTTGATTGTTTTTCCGTAGCGTTCGATCGTTGCTGGCGACTCTTCATGCAGATCGAAGGCGGATGTCGACTCTGACGACAGCAATAGTGAGAACGCCCGCTCCTGCTGCTTGTTCATCGTGGCGATCTCAGCGAAATCATCGAAGTCGCGTCTCGCGGAATCGAGTTGATTCAACAGGGACCGTCGCTCAGTCAGTCGATCGGGAGAAATGTTTCCTTGCAGCGAAAGTGCCGGCCCGCGGAGCTTGAGCGGCTCTTCCCGGGTACCTTGAATATACATCGGATCGTGTTCGACGCCGAGCTTCGCAGCAAACTGTCCCGGTCGAGTATACGGTGCCCGGCTGGGCATGTGCGGCAGGGTGATCGCATTGGGCAGACTCTTATGCGCGGGACGACGTTCCGCGACCACTGAACCCATAAAGGGCCAGTCATCCGGTTGTGGCGTGCGATTGTTTCCTTTGGTGACAAAAGACTGATCCGGAATATGCCCGGTCAGATTGTGATAGTAGCCGGCGTGATGGTCGTTCGTATTCACCGTTGCCCCGACCGAATTCACCAAGGCCAGATGATGGGCTTGTTTCGCCAGCATCGGCAGATGTTCGGAGAGCCGGACTCCCGGAGCCGACGTTTGAATCGGCTGAAACGGACCCCGATAATCCGAGGGGGCATTCGGCTTCAGATCCCACATATCAAGATGCGACGCACCGCCACACAGAAAGAACAGGATGGTCGATTTCGCCGACTTCTTCGCAGGGGGAGCCGTCGTCTGGGGAGCCGCAGTTGTGGGAGTTCCAAATCGCATTCCGGCAAAGCCAAGACCCGAAGCCACCAGAAATTGCCGCCGTTGCATAACCCGTACTCCCGTTATCCTCCAGCGCAATTGAGCAGGCGCCGGTTCTCCGCAGTAAAAGGTGAGCCGCTTTCAGTTAGAGCGGATCGCAGGGACCCATCATAAACATATAAACGAATGCTAACATGATGCGACAATCAAGTCCAGCACGGATTGCTGATGTGAGAGCTGTTTTACCATAGCGGGCAGCGCAACTTTCACGCGGAGTGATACTCCTTGCGGTCGAAAATTGAAATCAATTCTTGACAGTACGACAAATGTAGTGTAATGTCGGCAAATGTCGAAAAGGAGGTCCTGATGGGCAAAAAAAAGAAAGCTGAAAAATCAACGACAGCGATGACCGATGTGGAATGGGTCATCATGAACGTCGTCTGGGAACACGAGCCGTGTGCAGCGGGAACGGTTCAGGAACAATTAGCAGACACACACGCCTGGGCTTACAGCACTGTCAAAACCACGATGGACCGCATGGTGACAAAGGGGCTGTTAACAAGAGAGTCGATCCGCAACCTGAATCTGTTCAGTGCGGCAGTGAGCCCTGCGAATGCGAAACGAGGTGAGTTGAAGCGTTTGTTGAAACGTGCGTTTGATGGCGCTCTCACTCCCATGCTGCAATTCATCGTTGATGAAGAAGAACTCTCGGCTGAAGAGATTCAACAGCTTCGCAAATTAATCAGCCGCGCCGACCGGAAGTCTGAGTAAGCAAAACGTTTGACATTGGGAATCAGGGATATGACTGAAGCATGGAATGAAATGACGACTTTGCTCAATGAGTATGGCGGGAGTTTCTGGAACTTCAGCACGGTGATGTTCGCACAGGTCTGTGTACTGGTAATCATTCTCCTGCTGGCCGATTTAGTTTTACGCAACAAAATTCGCGCCGTGACCCGGTATTGGCTCTGGTCATTGGTACTGCTCAAGCTCGTTCTACCGGTTACACTATCCTCGCCTGCGAGTGCTGCCTACTGGTTGGCAGACTATCTACCTGCTGCGACCAGCGCTGAAATTTCTACCGAAGTTGTACTGAGTGGGACGGAAACTATCCAACCAGAGATCTCACCAGAAAAATCTTTCATAACAGACCGACCGTTTGCTGTTGAACCGGTCAATCGATTACTCCCCGAACCAGTGCTGCAGCCCGCAGCAGAAACTGGTATCTCACCTGTTTCCTCACTCCCCAGTGGCGAACCTGAGAACGCAATGTCCGTTCCACTGGTTTCTCCTGAACCAGCGGCAATACTTTTGCTATTCTGGTTGTCCGGTGTGGCGGTCCTGTGTGTCTTCGTTGCCCTGCGTACACGACGGGTCCGGCAACTCACACAACAGGCAGAGTCGGCATCCGTCGAGGCATTGTCATTGCTGAATGACTGTTGTCGCCTGATTGGAGTAAAGCAGGGGGTTGTGCAATTGAAAATATTTGACGGTGCAGGCAGTCCGGCCATATGCGGACTGTGGAAACCAACGATTGTGCTTCCCAGACAACTGCTGGATCAATTGAACCAGGAACAGTTGCGCCAGGTTTTCGTTCATGAACTGGCGCACTGGAAACGCTACGATTTACAAATAAACTGTTTCCAGACCCTGCTGTTAATTCTTTATTTTTATAATCCGATGGTCTGGGTTGCGCATGTGATTCTCAGGCGATTACGAGAGCAGGCCGTTGATGAAACCGTGCTGGTGACCTTGAATGTGAAGTCCGAGCAGTACTCATCAACCTTATTGGATATTGCGGCGCTGACCTCGCTTCCAGGCAAGGTCAGCTTACAATTGATTGGCATTCTTGAACCTCGTAAACCACTGGCGCAGCGGATTCGACGAATTATCTCGCGACCGATTCCCCGGTCTGCCAGGCTGGGGTTTGTCGGTTTGGCTATGGTCATGCTCACCGGCGTCTTGCTTCTGCCGATGTCCAGATTGGATCGTTCTCACGCCGCTGATGAGCCTGTGGTACAAAAGAAAAAATCACCCGCGGTTAAGAATACGAAAAATACAAAAGAGACGGTGCCGCCTCCGAAAGAGATTGTTCGGACGGAACAGAACAAAACGCAGAAAGAACCTTCTGCCCCGCAAGGCATTCTCAGTGGACGCATTGTTGACGATACCGGCTCGCCTGTGACCGATGCTGAGGTGACACTTCTCCATCGTAATGGCGGGCGATTGATTCGTGAAAAAACGGATCAGGAAGGACGCTATCAGTTCTCAATGATTAATAAGCCAGGTCAGCATCGAATCATGATCAAGTCAAAGCGTTGGGTGGGGATCGAACGCAGTTCTGATTGTCCTCTAGTGACACTCACAGACGATTCGAAGACGATACAGGATATCACACTCGAACGAGCCTGCCAGGTACGTATTGATGTCTTAAATGAGGAAGGTAAACCTGTCGCCGGAGCGCGTGTTTATGCCAAATTAGTGACAGACACAAGTGGTTTCAGTCCTGAAACCGTCAGCACCGATCGATACGGTCAAGCGACGCTTGGTTTGAAGCCTTCAAAATTCAAATACATAATCGCTACCTCGTCTCCCGATTATGGTTTTGAAAAAGTTATGATTAAGCTGGATGATCCAAATAAAATTACATCGCCACTATTCGTGCTTCAGAAGGGGATCAGCGTGACGGGTAAGGTCCTCTGTTCGGATGGAAAACCTCCTGCCGGTTGGAAAATTAACGCACTCCCCGACTGGTGGAAATTTGGTAGTTATCCGTCTGGTTATGAAATTAGCAAAGATGGATCATTTACACTTTCGCATATTGTTGCAGAGAAATACAACGTTTCGGTTTCCGTCCCATCGGGTGACCGGCTCTTTTCCTTTAAATCGGTACTCAGTTCCACGGACCTTTTGCAGCAGAAACAGCCACTCTCACTGAAACTGAATTATCCTTCCCCGGCATCCCTGGTCTCAATATCCGGTCAGATTCATTATTCAGGTAATGGGCAGCCGCAGCGTGGATTCTGGCTTTACGCGAATTCTGATGACCCACAGCGTCATGGCAGTGCATATATTCAACCGGGTAAGACAGAATTCCGTTTGGATCCGATTCAACGTGGTAAATATAAGCTCAGGATAGCATCTCCCGGACTTGAATTGAAAGGTGGCAGCTACACAGTGTTCGCTCCCGCGAAAGAGATCAAGCTGGATGTGGTGATAAAGGGGAAACCGAAGTTACTGGGCACGGTCGTACGCGGCGATTCTTCTCAGCCAGTCAAAAAGTACCAGGTTCGCGCGATCAAGTCCCGCACTTTACGCGGTCCTAATTTCGTGCAGAGTTCCCGCTGGTTGGATGTCGATAACGAGAACGGGAAATTCGAACTCGAAGTCAGTGGACCAGGGATCTATGTGGTCCAGGTTGCCGCATCTGGTTTTGCGGCAGCTCTCAGCGAACCGATCAATACCGACACAAACCAAGGGAAACCGATTCAGATTAAACTGACAGAGGGGGTAACGCTTTCCGGAACGGTAATTGATGAGAAGGGACAGCCGGTCGATGGTGCGACGGTAATTCCACTCTCTAAGGCCAGAGGTGTTTCTCAAAGGACATCAGGAGCGTTTACAACAGAGGACGGGGCTACAAAAACCGTTGATGGGAAATTTACGCTCAAGCACCTTGGTTTCGAAAAAGAGTCCTTGAAAGTCACTCACCCGGACTATGCTTTTGCAATTGTCGAAGAGATTGATCTCAGAGCCAGTCCGGTATCTGACGTCAAGATTACTCTCAAACGTGGCGGCACTGTTAAAGGGCTCGTTACGAATGCAGCAGGCCAGCCGGAACCGAATGTGACGTTATTTTTCCGGGATCAGAATACTTATAATGGTGATACAGCCAGTCAGGCCGGACTTTTTGCGACCGTGGTTACGGATGAAAGAGGTGAGTATACGGTCTCTCATCTGCCCGAAGTGATGTGTTATGTGATTAGCGCCGAGGAATGGACTTCTAATGGCGTTGTTCGGCAGACCATTCTGCCTCAGAATGGTCAGACCAGCACTCTCAATTTAGGCGGTCGCCCCAAAGTATCAGGTCTGTTGAAAGTTAATGGCGAGCCACTGGCGAATACGCGACTGCTGTTGGCCGGCGAGAGTCCGAATTCTGGCATCTTTCGTGCTTATACAGTCACCGGCAGCGATGGCGGTTTTACCTTCTATGGCGCTGGTCCTGCTGAACGTACCTTGTACTATGCTGTTCCCAAGCGACCCAATGATTGGGTACGAGTCAATTCATTCCAGTTGCTCGCGGAAGATCAAGATCTCGGCACCATAGATCAGAAGATTGGTCAACTTACTGTAAAATGCACACCTGCGGCTACCGAAAACATGCGATTGAAACTTCAGACTTATAACCCCGTCTGGACGTTTGGCTTGTACACGGGAATCCTGAAGCCGCGGAGTAATAACAGCGCTCCCTTTGTTTATACTCAGGTTCCATTGGGGGAATATGAACTTGTTGCTTCGCGGCCCGGTTATCCGACTGTCTTTCAGAAAATTAAGATCACACCGAAAAATCAGAATGCCAGTATAACGTTAGCGTTGCCAGAGGGGACGGCAACTCTGCGCGGCAGCCTCGATAAAGAACTGTCTGGACCGGCGAAAGTCATCTGGCTCAAATTATGGAGTGAGGATAAACGGCTGATGAGTCGGGTCTTGCCGGACGAGCAGGGAAAATTTACAGTCGATCATCTTCCCGCAGGGGACTATTTTCTGACAGAGCAGGACGTTCGCGATTCAAAAAAGTTACTTCAGTTCTCTCTGAAAAAGAATGAAGAAAAAACGTTAAATCTGACGCCTGAACTGATCAAGAAACCCTCTCCCAAACCTGGTTTTCGAGTGATTAAGGTCTTCACCGAAAATGGTGTTCCCTTACCGGGATGTGAAATTCAACTGGAAAGTGCGACTGGCACAATCTCACGACATAGCCAGCAGAATGAAAGGCAGCATTTCGTCGGAACACCGGGAACATACGAAATGACTGCCACTTATCCGGGATTTGAAACGCGACATCAGAAAGTTAAACTGATTACATCGGGCGCGGACGGGAGCTACACCAAAGACGTAACACTGAATGTCCTGCTCAAACCAGTTGATTAGTGAATCATGGAAAACAGAAGACCCGTTTATTTATCCTCGCCCTGAACGTTCTTCAGGATCAACGACAGGCGTTCGACGACTTCGGGGTGTTCGTTCCAGACGTTTTTCGTTTCTGAGGGATCGTTTCTGAGGTTGTAAAGCTGGCCCGTTGGTTCGCCTGGTGCGGGATTGACTTCGCGGGCGCGGGTGAAGCCGCCGGAACCTCGTTTGAGAGCCATTTTCCAGGGGCCTTGGCGGACCGCAAAGTGTCCCCAGAGCGAATGATGGATGGCGTAGTCGCGTAGTGGTTTCTCGTTTTTCTTACCCAATAGAGCCGGGAGAATATTGACGCTGTCTTCGCCCGCGCCGGCGGGTAACTTCTGATCTGTGATCGCGGCACAGGTTGCCAGCAGGTCTGTCAGTTCGACCAGTTCGTCATTGCTCGAGTCAGCCGGTGTTTTGCCGGGCCAGCGGACGATGAAGGGGACCCGGTGGCCGCCTTCCCAGATGTCGGCTTTGGTTCCGCGGAGATGCGCATTGCCCTGATGGCCGCGGTCTTTGACGTATTGCCCCCGGTGGTTCGGCTTGTAATATTTCAGGTCATCTGTTTCTTTGGGAATCCACCAGTGATACAGGCCGCCGTTATCAGACGTGAAGATAAACAGTGTGTTCTCCGCCACGCCAGTACGCTTTAGTGCTTCCATGATCGCTCCGACGGTCGCATCGACTTCGAGTACAAAATCGCCGTATTCGCCGGCGGCGCTTTTGCCGCGGAATTCGTCGTTGGGCACCAGCGGCAGATGCGGCGCGGTGAGCGGAAAGTAGAGAAAGAAGGGCCGCTCGGGCGATGCTTGCGAATACCGTTCTATAAATTGCACCGCCTCTCCGGTCAGCGTCGGCATCACACTGCGGATTGTAAAATCGGGTGAACGCATGCCTTGGTCGACCGAGAGAAATTCGGTCGAAATCCGTTCCGATGGAATTGTGGGGAGGATCACGGGCCGATCGTTTTTGATAAAACAGAAAGGGGACATATTCAGCGAAGCCGAGATGCCGAAGTAATAGTCAAAGCCGTTCGCCAGCGGGCCGCCAGTGATCGGTTTCGTGTAATCGACGTCATCGCCGATACGAGGACGTTGACGCCGATCGATGGGAACCGCGGGCACAGGCTGTCCATTTTTGTCGGTCCACTGCATACCCAAGTGCCATTTGCCGATGCAAGCAGTATCGTAGCCAGCTTGTTTGAGCAGTGAGGGAACGGTTGTCTGGTCCTGTTCAATCAGTGGCGGATCAAAACCGTCCAGTACACGGTATTTCAACCGCGTCCGCCAGCAATACCTTCCCGTGAGAATGCCGTAACGGGTGGGCGTGCAGACGGCGGATGGCGTGTGCGCGTCGGTGAATTTCATCCCCTCCGCTGCCAGCCGATCAATATGAGGCGTTTTAATTTTTGATTCGGCGTTATAGCAACTCACATCTCCATAGCCGAGATCGTCAGCAAGTATATAAACGATATTCGGCTTCTGGGCTGCATTTGTTGTCGTTTGCAGAAATAGGGTCAGGAGCAGTAGCGGTAAGCTGATTTCCAAGCGGAGAGACGTAAGAGCAGAACTCATGTTTTAATGACCTTCCAGGGAGTGAATCAATGAACGTTCTTTTCGCTATAAGCGGGGAATCAAGGGAAACGCAACCGAGGTGCGTCGACTCAGGGGGACTCCAGGTTCAGCGGGATCAAAACCTCTTCCTCATCATACATGAACATCACCCCTCCGGTAGCGAAATTCGGAACATCTGCGATTGTTTCCTGACCTTCGGGGCTTTCCAGAATTGCCTGCATCGCTGTTGCAGATTCAGCATAGAGGCTGACGATCAGATAATAGGGCGCGGGATTGCCCGCTTCTGCGGAGATGCATTTGCCAATCGTCCAGCCGGTGAGTCCTTTCATTTTCTTTGCCAACGGAATATGCACCTCGTTGTAATAGCGGTCAAATTCGGCAGGGTCTTCAGGGTGTCCGTACATTACAGTTAAGCGATACATATTGAATTCCTGTGTTAAGTCGTTGAGAAAAAAGCGGCTGGGTTTATTTTTTGAGTAAACTCAGATCGCCGAACAGGCGGACCTGTGCGGTCATCGCAACTTCTGTCGGCAGGCGTTCCATGGAACTGGCACCATAGAACCCGTCGATGCCTGCGACGCGATCAAAGATATATTGTGCATCTTCGGGCATGGCGATCGGGCCGCCGTGACAGAGCAGCAACACATCACCCCGTTCGCTCTTGGCGGCGTCGACCATCGTGCGGATTGCTGCGACCGAATCGTCGAGCGTTTTGCCGGTTGCAGCGCCGATGGTACCGCCGGTGGTCAGTCCCATGTGAGCGACAACAATATCTGCACCGGCAGCCGTCAGTTTCTGTGCCTGATCGGCGTCAAACGCGTAAGGGGTTGTGAGCAGATCCAGATCATGAGCGGCTCGGATACAATCGATCTCCAGGTCGAAGCCCATGCCGGTCTCTTCCAGGTTGGCGCGGAACTGACCATCAATCAATCCGACGGTCGGAAAATTCTGGATGCCGGCAAAACCCATTGCCTGCAGTTCTTTGAGGAACAGATTCCGAATCAGAAACGGATCGGTGCCGCAGACGCCTGCTAAGACAGGCGTTTTTTCAACGACGGGAATCACCTCACGTCCCAGGTCTTTGACAATCTCATTCGCATTGCCGTAAGGCATCAGTCCCGAAAGTGAACCGCGGCCCGCCATGCGGTAGCGGCCCGAATTGTAGATCACAATCAGATCGATGCCACCGGCTTCTTCGCATTTCGCACTCAATCCCGTACCGGCTCCGCCGCCAATGATCGGTTTACCGTCAGCGACTTTCTCACGCAGCCGCTTCAGGATCGCTGCTCTCGATTCAGACATGTGTGGGCTCCTTGTGTTGTGTCTCTTTATTGGAATCGGTCGCCGCATACTCGTTCGAAAGCTTCAACGAGCGCTGCGGCGAACACGGCATCGTTAATGTGGCAGGGATAACGGGAGATGCGACGTTCGTCGGACTGCTGGACTTCCTGCTCTAATGTGTCGAACAGACACTGGTCTGCTGTGGGATCATAGAAGGCTTCGCCCTCGGCGTCGAGCATTGAGACGCCTCGTTCCGGAATCAGGATTTCCACGGGAGCTGTTGAGCGGTTGATTTTCGAGGCGATCCATTGTGCCATCTGCCGGTTTTCGTCGACCGTGGTTCGCATCAGTGTCACTTGTGGATTGTGAATCAGAAACTTGCGGTCAACGAATTTATTGGGAATCGTCTCACGCGCACCGAAGTTGACCATGTCGAGGGCACCCAGACTCATCACATAGGGAATGCCCCGCTCGAGGATGACGTCGAACCGACGCGGCCCTCCGGGCATAATACCTCCGACGACTTCGTCGGCGACTTCCGTCGTCGTGATATCGAGCACGCCACAAATCAGGCCATCAGCAACCAGTTTTTCCATCGCCTGACCTCCGGTGCCGGTCGCGTGAAAGACCAGGGGATCAAAGCCCTTTGCTTCCAGCGCTTCGCGCACCATATCGACACAAGGCGTCGTCACACCGAACATCGTCATGCCCAGGGCGGGGCGGTCTTCGGGGAAGTCGCGTGCGTTCGCGACCATCCCGGCAATCGCATGCGCAGCATTGCTCAACACTCGCCGCGAGACGGAATTGAGTCCTGCGACATCAACGACCGAATACATCATGGTAATGTCGCTCGATCCGACATAAGGTTGTGTGTTGCCACTGGCGACGGTCGATACAATGAGTTTCGGAAGGCCGATTGGAAGTGCCTGAAACGCGGGCGCCACGATCGCAGTTCCGCCGCTGCCGCCAATCGCGATTACACCGGCCACGTTTTTCGAGCTGACTTCAGAGGGCAACCATTCTCGCAATGCTTCGGACATCGCAGTCACTGCCTGACCCCGGTCGGTTTGTTCCTGTACGCTCTCTGATCCTTGAGGATGTGACTGGGCAATGGTGTTTGCAGCAATATCGGCGCGGTCCGAACTGCCACGCGTACTCAAATCGATCAGCACGACGTCCAGCCCCGTTTGGCGAATACAGTCGGCCACAAAGCAGAGTTCATCTGCTTTGGTATCCATTGTGCCGAGCGCATAGATGGCTTTTCGCATGCGGTTTCCTCCCTGAGGCATTTCACTCTCTCAATCGGATTTTCGCTCAACTGATTGTTCATAGTGGTGATAAGGAGCTAAATTTGTCAAGCCAGGAAAAAGAGAAATGAATCCAGAAGAGCAGGTCCGTCTGTAGTGTCTGTGCTTTTCGTTCTGGATTTGAATCCGTATTTTTCTGATATTCCATGGAACTCTGCTTTTCATCTTATCGCCGTGTGCTAGGGTTCAAAACGGTTACATCATGCGAACACCATATTCACAATCGGCCAATATAATAAAAGGTAAAACGAAAATGACCAGAATGATTCTGAACCCGATGCTGGCCTGTTGCCTTGGCTTTTTAATCCTGACGGGTTGTACGCAAAATAATAAACAGCCCTCTGCCACCAAGACTTCCAATAAGACTGATGGGGAAATCGAAGTGGATGTCAAACCCCTGGTCAATCGCGTTTTAACACAAGAGGAGCAGAACGCGCTCACACCAGACCAGGTGCTGACGCTGCTCAAAGAAGGGAATCAACGTTTCGTTGAGGGAACACTGACGGCCCGCGATCATTCCAAACAGGTGCGTGAAGCGGCGCTCGGGCAGTATCCCAAAGCGGTCATTCTGTCCTGTCTCGATTCGCGGGTTCCCGTGGAAGATGTTTTCGATCGCGGCATTGGCGATATTTTCGTCGCCCGCGTGGCCGGTAACTTTGAAAACACCGACATCCTGGGCAGTATGGAATTTGCCTGTAAAGTCGCCGGTTCCAAGCTGGTCTTTGTGCTGGGCCACGAGAGCTGTGGCGCTGTGAATGGGGCGATTGACGGCGTTGAACTAGGCAACATCACCGCCATGCTGGCCAATATCCAACCAGCCGTCGATCACTTTAAAGAGTACAAAGGGGACAGAACGAGCCAGAATCCCGAGTTCGTCAAGATGGTCACGGCGCAGAATGTTCTGGGGACCATCGATCGCATCAGAATCAACAGTCCGATCTTGAAAGAGATGGAAGATCAAGGCGAGATCAAAATCGTCGGCGGCATTTACAATATGCAGACCGGTGAAGTTAAACTGCTGGAAGAATAAAAGTATATTCAATCGCCTTGGAGGGAGTCTGCTTTTTCACATGCTTCCGTTCGATGATCCACTAGGGGTTTTTAATGACCTCGACTGCGATAACCTTCCGTCGGTAGTACACCAGGACCAGTAAAAAAAAGCAGGCTCCGCTCACTGAGAGCGGAAATAAAACTGTGGTCAGTGAATACTGTTCCAGCGCCAGCAGTGCGAATAGATTCCTCCCCAGGAACAGGAAAAAAAACGGTATGTTTTCTTCATGGGGACATGCGTACGCTTTTCTGATCGTAGGGCCGAATCCCAGCAGATCAACTAAGGTCAGCAGCAGTACGGCCCAAAACGGGTTGGAAGTAAAATACCAGAATGGCAACGAAGATAAAGCGGCAATGAAAAACAGCCAGTCGGTTCGCGTGATCGAAATCTGGGAAGACTTCAGAAAAGCGAGCAGTGCGATGTAAGTCGTAATGGTCCCGGAAATACCGATCGGCCAGGCACCCATGCCTCCCTTTGCTTTGAGCTGCGCAAAAAACACAATCAGAGTTGTCGTCCCCCAAATGACCCAGGAAAATAAATGTGGCTTGGTCGTTCCTCTTAAAATCGATCGGATATACGGAAAGAATGCAGCAAACGTGAGCAGGATCGCCACGATGCTGAAAACGAACTTGATGCTTGAATCCATCGTCAAAACTTGTCACGAAAAGTGGTGTTGAGTCTTTACTATGTGAGACGGAAACGTCGTCTGAATCAACAGTAGGCGAATTGTGTTTCCTGTCAATACCTGACAGAATAGGGGAAGCCATTCAATTTGGGAATGGATCAGGCCTTTTGAGTCTGTGAAAATAACCGTGGACGTCAGACTCAGCAGCATGGGAAGTGATCAAAAATGTCGCGACGCCCTTTGAAACGTTATCTACTCTCTGCCAACGCGATCCAGGCGCATCTATTGTGTATCGGGTTAATCGTTTTGTTATCGATCAGCATCTGGACGGGTGACGCACAACCAGACTACAAGTGGGGGCTCTTATTTACGATTGTGATTTATCCTGTTCTGCTTGGCCTGTTGTGGTGGAATGATCGTCTCGAAGAACAGGAGGCGATAGAGCATCTGATAGAATCGTTCACTGAGCCAGAACGTCTGCGCCGTAAACGTCGTTTGTGGCGCCGCAGTTCGCTGGTCTTTTTCTTTGGACTGGCCGTCGCGTTTGTGTATGCGGGCCATCGCGGGGTTAAAATCAAATTATTACCGGCACACTATCTGGGCTATTTCTTCCTTGCTGTGACGGCGCTGGGGGTTGCAGGTGTCAACATCTGGCACGGCGGGCCTCTCGACCCGCGCATGGATCCCCCGGTGAGTGAGGAAGATGGCGAGCAGGATTTGTAAACAGTCACACCGGCAAGGTTGATTTGAGAATACTTGCCGCATCACGGTCGAGATTGAATATCCTTCTCGTCCTCAATTTCGCCGACGATTTCTTCCAGTACATCCTCCAGTGTTACAATGCCGATGGTGTGGTTTGCCTGATGCACGATCGCCAGGTGCTGGTGACGTGTGCGGAATGCCAGCAACAGTTCGTCTGCGCGCATCTCAGGGGAAATGACAAAAGGTGTGTGCATGATCGCGGTAATCGGGGAATCATCCTCACCCTCTGCCAGCATCTTGAATGCATCGCGGGCAATCAGCGTGCCCTGAATGTCGTCGGGGGAATTTCCGAACAAGGGGTAGCGAGAAAAATCGTTCGTGCGAATAATGGCTGCTGCGTCGCTGACTGTCGCCGATGCTGGAATCGAGATCACCTTTTCCAGTGGCGTCATAATGTCTTGAACCATTCGATCGTTGAGGCGAAACGTGCGGAAGATCATGTGACTTTCATTTGGTTCAATGTGACCCCCCTTTCGACCCAGTTTGACCAGCGCGCGAATTTGTGTTTCCGTTCCGATGCTTCTTTGTCCCCGTTTCAATGTGTTGGAAAGCCAGGCGAGCGCCGCGCTGAGTGGATAGATGGCAATCCCCAGGGCGCGAATCACCGGGGCCGACCAGCGGGCCAGTTGCGGCGCGTAATGCGATCCCAGTGCCTTGGGAATTACCTCTGAGAAAACAATCGTGCCGAGCATGAGTACAATCGTGATGGGGGCTAATGCACCTGGGCCGTAAAGATCGAATGCCTGCTGGCTAACGAGAATTGGTCCGAGTACATTGATCAGGTTGGTGAGAATCACAATCACCGCCAGTGAATGCGTCAGTTTCTGTTTCACTTCCCGCAGTTGTCCCGCGCCCGATTTGCCCCGTTGAATTAGTTCATCGATCTCTGGATGAGAAACGCTGAGGACTGCTGCGTCGACCGCAGCCATCAGCCCGGATAAAGCGACAAATACGATGATGGAACCAAGCAGCCAAAACATAAACTCATTTCCCATGCAAGAAAAATCGGATCAGAAAGTATCCCTGCGCTGAATATGTCACAAAAGAGACGGCATTGCAACTTCTTGAGCAGAGAAGGTTTCAGTTCCGAGTGGCTTCTGGAGTTGGTGAGTGCGAATTATCGGCTTTTCATGCTTGGGGTAACCAGTCGATCATGGCATGGACCACATTACCGCTATTCATGGACCAGTCAGCGCGAGCATAGCCCGTTCTTTTACCGCGTCAATTCGGCAATTTTTGCTTTTAATTGATTGCCACGGAGACCATTGGCCACAATGCGGCCGTCTGGCCCGATTACGTAAACCGTCGGAAAACTGGGCACGGCCCATTGGGTGGCGACGGGGCCTTTGTCACCATCCCAATGCACATTCCACGTCAGCTTACCTGATTTTACGGCGTCTGTGGTGTCTGCTCGTTTTTCGTCAGCCATAATGCTGAGAATGACCAGCTTCCCGTTGTATTCCTCCGCCAGCTCACGGAGATCCGGATACATCGCTTCGCAGGGGCCGCAGCCTTTGAATGAAAACTGAATGATCACCGTCTTCCCTCGCTGGTCTGCAAGCGACCAGTCTTCACCTGTCACAAGTTGAAGTTTCAGGTCGGGCGCCGGTTTGCCTTCCCGTAAGTGCTGCTCTTTAAAAAGTAGTCCGGCTGCCAGTTCTTTTACTAATGGCATCGTCTTTGTTTTATCGGGATCAAAGTGAATCATATGCCAGTGCTCGTCGATACCTTTGATGCCCGGCTGCCGTAAGTCTGAGTTGGAAGTTTTAAAAGACAGGAGGATTTCCAATGCCTCTTGCTCGAGTTCTGTTAGCTTTTCGGCTGGCAGTGCCTTGGCTTGCTTTTTTATAAGATTTTCTTTTTCCTTGAAAAACCGAGGTTCCCGTCCCGCTGTCAGTTCCTGGGACCAACGCTCCCAGTTTTCATGGATATCTCGGACCGTCAAGGCCCATCGTGCGAACATGTATTTCGCAAACAGGCGGTTCTCATCACTGACTTCGGGATCATTCATCAGATACCTCAAAAGTGGTTCTGATTCCGGTTCAACATTTCCAAAAGCTAAATAGCGAATGATTTCCGGCAACTCGGCGGCGTTGGCATAGTCTCTGAGTGCTTTTAAAGCGTGGCGACGGCCGACATCGCGCGGGTTATCAGGATCACCACCTCCCGCGCCCAGTAAAACCAGTCGACGTGCTGCCATCAAACCAGCGTGCGTGCCGTGATGCGTGCGTTCGAATTCGATCAAGCGATCTACAAAATTCGCAGAGGGATCATTCTCAGCATAGAACTTTTCTTGTTCGGCCACGTCTGTGATCTTTTCCGCACGCATGTGGAGTTTATCATAAGCCGCGTAAAGTTCTTCGTTGAGGGAAATAATCTCTGCTTCCGATTTCGAAAGCGGGCGGGGCTTTGCGTCATCAGCTGGTACCAGGGACGTTGCACTGGAAACCGCGCAAACCGTAACGAGCACAAAACATCTCCCCATGACCGACTCCCTGAGTTTGAGATTATTGAAATATTGTCTCGACCTGTTTCCTTTGGGACGTATTATAGCCGACCTGGTTTTGGGGACGATTTGTCTATTTAAATATCGATTTTATGGTAGTAATGTCTTGAGGGCCGGAAGCATGCGTGCCTACATCATTGTCTTGAGCCACATCAATCCCATTCGAAACAACAGTCAGAAAGCAACAGTGATTCTGACTATCATGCTTGCGTTCCGCTTGTGA
The DNA here is from genome assembly GCF_007754425.1 of Gimesia fumaroli. Classification (NCBI taxonomy): domain Bacteria; kingdom Pseudomonadati; phylum Planctomycetota; class Planctomycetia; order Planctomycetales; family Planctomycetaceae; genus Gimesia; species Gimesia fumaroli. The sequence goes on along the minus strand of NZ_CP037452.1, from coordinate 4,848,963 downwards.
CCATGCAATCATAAACGGGTGCTGACTGCTTATTAAACTTAACTATCTAACTGAAGACAAATAAAATACCCCCTCTCATCAAGGAGTACATCATGATTGAATCAAATTTACTTTCTCGTCGCCAGTTTGTATTGTTCGCGGCAGCCGCTGCAGCTTCCAGTCCTTTACTGACTCGAGGGGCAGAGAGTCAAGATGGCTATCTGAAGGGACGCTTGTATAAGACGCTTAAGATTGGCATGGTTCGCACCGGCAAGACACTCGAAGAAAAATTTGCGACAGCGAAGGAAGCTGGCTTTGACGGGATCGAATTGAATACTCCGGGAATTGATGTCAAAGAAGTCCGTGCCGCCATCAAAGCCACAGGGCTTCCCGTAGACGGATCGGTTAACGCCGGGCACTGGAACGTTCGCCATACCGATCCTGATCCCGCAGTGCGGAAGAAGGCGCTGGAGAGTCTCAAGGAAGCGTTGCGTCAGACGCATGCCGTCGGCGGCAACTCGGTTCTGCTGGTTGTTGGCAAGGGAGTGGATGGCCCTGAAGAAGAAATCTGGAAACGATCGGTCGAGAATATTTCCCAGGCGATTCCCGTGGCGGCAGAGCTTGGCATTCATATTCTGGTCGAAAATGTCTGGAACCAGTTCTGCTACGATCATGAAGGCGACCACACTCAGACCGCAGACAAGTTTGTGAAGTACATCGACGAATTCGATTCTCCCTGGGTCGGCATGCAGTTCGATATCGGCAATCACTGGAAGTACGGCAGCATGGGCGATTGGATTCGCCAGCTCAATAAACGAGTCGTCAAGCTGGATCTGAAAGGCTTCTCGCGTGAGATGGGCAAGTTCACCAAGATCGGTGAAGGCGACCTGGACTGGGCCGACGTCCGCAAGGCACTGGCCGAAATCCAATACGCCGGCTGGGCCGCAGCCGAAGTCGCCGGCGGCGATCTAACCCGCCTGAAAGAAGTCTCGGCGAATATGGATCGTGTGTTTGGTTTGACGAGCCAGGCTTAAGCCAGATGTTAGAGACACACTGCGGTACAGGACAACTCGTGCCGCAGTATGTCTCGATTTTGCTTAAGAAGTTTAAGAATGCTGCAGCAAGTCTTTTGTTCTCGGGCGCAGTCTGACAAGCCTTCGAGTAGGACGTTTCCCTTGAAAATTATTTAGCGAGAGCTACTTTCAATGCGTTGCGGAACAGCGTGTCGTTTTCCAAGTCATCGACCAGTGGTGGGTACAACATTCGATGTTCTCCCGTGTATTGTTCAGGTAGTTCCGCATAGCAACGTGCTTTTGTCATGTTATCAGAGAAGCGGCCGGGATGTTTCTTCTTTGCGGAATCTATTGCGTTGTACAATACTGCTGCCGGTACCCATGCTAATTGCTTGAGTTCTGACCTTTGAGTTGGAAAGTCACTAATTTTTTTGTAATCGACTTCTACTAGATATATATAACTCGCATGGCGAGGGTGTTTGATTCTAAGTTTGGGATTGATCCGGTTTAAGATATAATTCTTGCCATATCCACCTTTTCCAGTTTCCTTATCCACGCCGGTCTCTTCGTCAAATTCACGTGATGCTGTCTGGATTGTGGTTTCGTCATTATCGCGAGTACCTCCAATGCTTTTCCACTTTTCTCCAGGGCAGTATTTCAACTCGTTCTCCCCTCGAAATTCTCGGCCGAGCAATAAAACCGTTTCATTTGTTGCTGGATCTGTTGAATAAGCGAGCACACCAGCAGAAATAAAGTTTCCGTCTTTGGGCGCTTCTGCTTGCAACACCATGGGAGACATTGCGATAGCTATTGTTGTAATTATGCAGTTAATTATAGAGTGAATCATAAGAGTGGGCCTAAGTGAGTTGCGTTATTAATTTTAATTGTGCTTCATCAATTCTGATCTATCCATAGTTGCCTGGTCCGTTAAAATGCCAGGGCCTCGTCCCGAGCCAATCCGGATTTCCAAAGCGGGGCTTCTTTCTTCGTTGCTGTTACGTTGCGCGCATTGAACGTCAAGTTAAGACTGAATGGTGGGGAGGCATCAATGTCGTAGCTCCAGGTATCGTGGTCAATGTAATCTGGAGCTCCGATTGTGTTGAGCACTTCTCTGGCTGACATGCCCACTTCCACCAGTTCTACTGCTTCGTGACGAGGCCGTTCTTGTACGGTAGATTTAAAGGGTATTGCGATGCCATCTTTTTCCAATTTAAATGAATGGCATGGCAGATGTTTGGGGGTGACTCCCAGTCTCCTGAGGGAGAGTTGTGTTACCTGGCGAAGGTCATACGTGCAATAACGGCGTGGGTCAATTTCATTATTGAAGTCTTCGTCATCATAATTGCCTCCGCAGGTACAGCTACTGCTATACCTGGATTCTTCAAGAGTCCTCAAAAAAGGTATGGCTTCTGGCAGTTTCAAGATGCCTGCTAAATAGGCTGCTGCCAACTTCGATAATTCGTGGTTGTCTGGCTCTTCTTTTAAGCTTAACGTTGCCATTACCAGTTTCTTCTCCCTTTCCTCGGCATCTGCCTCCAAGGCCTGACTGCTTTGGACGAGTTTTCCTTTGAGGGCATTCACAAAAATACGACGTCCCCATCCGGAACGGATCACAAATAGTTTGCGTCCAGGAAGATCGAGGAAATACCAGGCATTAAAGCGGGACCAGCTTTGTCCTAGCAGCCAGCGGTGTACAAACTGGTCAATCTCGTCTTCTGTCAATGCATCTTTTAAGAAATCAGACTCACCCACCTTTTGACCCTTTGAGGAAACAACGATCAGATGATCTCTCGAAGTGAGGATCACTGCCGTTCCGTGATCAGAGACGAAGATCATCACGGGAGACCCTTCTTTCGGGATCGCATATTCGAACGAACCATTAGGGAATTTGAACAATTGCGGCTTCTGCATTGGCTGTTTGCGAGTCCAGATCGTCTTACCGCTTTTAGTGTCGACACATTTGTAGGTGAAATTAGCCTGGAAAGCTTCCTTGTCAGGAGAAGTCGCGTTCACTTGATATTGGCCCGATTGAGAACGGACGTGAATGTCGAAGTAGTAGCGATCCGTCGCATGTGCTGCCGGGGTCAGAGCGAAGAAAACGCAGCAGGCTATGATTAATTTCATTGCGACATCCTTGATTATAAGATTGTCCGTTGAATCAGTTTTCAAAACTTAGAAAGTTAAGATGGATATCGTGACAAAGGCTCTTTTTGTATGACCTTTCACTTGGGTTTCTTTGGCTTTGCGAGCGTGCGATCTCCCTTGGGATGTGCCCTGTGATAGTGATTGTAGATCGTCACAAACCACCATCTACTGGTGGCATCGCGAAAGCATGCTTCACCATTCCAGATGAGCAGCCGACCTGTGCTAATCGGCTTTCGTTTGTCGATAAGTTCCTTCCGGTATTCGTCGGTAAAATCAACCAGACAATCGATCTCTGGTATACCGACTCCTTGCGACCAAATCTGAAAACTGTAAACTTCTGATGACTTGTTGGCAAGAAAGCCGCGAACGTACTCGCGGGCCTGTTTTTCAGTCTTCCACGTCTCTTTGTTGAAATAGCGGATTCGAACCCTCTTGATCGTACTCATAGCGTTGTGAAACTTAATTGGCCATCGATCAATTGTTTCCTGAGCGGTCAAGGTGGCATAGAGTGCTTTCAACTCTTCGCGAGTCAGTGAGCCCGTCCGATCTTGATCCCGGGCTTCACGTGGTACGCCGCTCTCGGGGCGGTTGTCAAACACGATCTCAGGTATATCAGTGCCGACGTCGCAGAACAAGAGTAGAGGTAACAACATCGCATTCATATTAGTCTCCCCACATACCGGCCCATATCGGAGTGCATGAGCTTGGTGTTACTCAGTCATGGTTGCGCTAGTGAATTTATGGTTAGTTTTAGAGCTTTTGTCAAGAATAGATTGCGGGAGGAGCGATAAAAGAAGACGTATTGGTTACGTAATTCGAATCGGGAAAAGCGGAACTCTGAACGATGATCCGATCGATTAGAACCGATTGGGCTAGACATTAACGGCATCGATTAGGGCTGGGGCTATCTGGTCTCTCACTCAAACACCAGCCCCAGCGCATCGATAATAGCGCCGCGGCGGCCGTGGATGCCGGTGGCTTTTTCTCCTTTTCCTTCTATGGTCGGCACTTCTTTTTGGGAAGGCTGGCCGATCCATTCGCTGGTGTAAGTGTCTGCCGGGTCGAGCTGGCCGTCGGGTTTGATGCGCTGGAAGATGATTTGAACGGCGCTGACGTACTTGGGGGCGTCGATCTTCAAGCCACCGACGGCGTAGCCTTCCTTCGCGATGATAGTTGTGCCGGGACGTGGGGCAGCGGCTTGATCGTAAAGCGGATTCAAAGTTCGAATCGCTGGTTCGCCGGCCCAGCTGCCTATCGCATATTGGAAACCGAGCAGTGTTTTTTCCTCACCGTTGACCATGCGGAACGGGAAACCTCCCTCTGGATTACCGATGAGTTTTGAATCGTTGCGCTTACTGGCAGCGTTTTCGTTTGTCGTTGTATTCGGGTTTGGTTTTGCGGTGGGGATATCCGGTTGTGAAGGTGGACCTCCCGGTCTGTTGGGAAATCGATTTGGAAATCCGTTGGGAGGCACTCCGGCGCGATTTGGCATGATGTTGGGCAGACCGGTATTCGGTTTTCCAGGGGTGGAGGGAGGCGTTTTGTTTTTTTCAGTCGGTTCATTGTCTGGCGCAATGGGATTCGGCGCGATCGGGTTTGGAACTGGATTTACAGGGATTTGCGGCTGAGGAAAATCGGGCTGCAGGTCGGGAGCCTTCTCTCGGACGGCGATTTGATTTCCGGGCTGTGGAACACGTTCGAAGTGAAATCCCAATCCAACCGATAGCAGGAGAACGCCGATCAGGGCCATCGCGGCGGTCGCTTTGAGATCGAATCCCTGGGAGTAGCGGTCAGGCAGGGAATCCCGTTTTTCCACGGGAATGCCAGATTCAGTGAAGTGGCGGGCCAGTTCCTTGAGCTTGATCTTACTCGGAATGCCAACGATCTCAGCACGAGAGTCCACGCTTAGCAGCATGACAGAAAACGATCGTCCTAGCGCCCGGTCGGGAATGATCAAACAGCGCGAGATACATTCGTTGGGCCATTCTTGCATTTCGGACCAGGAGCGGAAAAAACCGAGCGAGACATACGACCGCTGGCGGAGAATATGATCATCGTAAACCCAGAGAGTACCGGAGACATGATCACGGCGAAAAAACATCGCCAGGAAGGCGGGACCTAAACCGAGGATGGCGCCCATAAGAAAGGAGAGCTCGATTCCGGGCGGATTGCCATTAAAGGCGAACAGCAGGCAAAAGATGCCGCTGGCTGCCGCCCAGACGGACAGGGCAAAAACACAGCGAACCAGCAGGTCTCCCCGCAATTTTAAGCGGTACAGCATCGGTTCATGCCAGTAGAAGAGGGCAGAGGTGAGTTTGATCGGTTTGGTTAATAAATCCCATAAACCCATGTGGAGCCCTCACTGAGTGAAATGGATGTGACAGATTATAAATTATAATTCGATGCGGAGGATCAATATCCCGCACAGGGAACATCATATTTTAAACGACTGTATTTTGAGATTCCAGAAAAACTCCTGCTGCAGGAGTAATATTCCGTGACCACAAAAATGGTTTAAATGACGCAAAGGAAACATGATCTGCGAAATAGCGCAGGCAGTCGGTGACCGATTTGAGACTTAACTGATATTGTGAGATTGACATGGCTACGAAGTGTAGTCATGATGGCTACATAGCGTAGCTGTTAAGGGAAAGGAACTGAGATGAAAATCACGGAGTTATCCGCGGCGGAGCGCGAGGTGATGGAAATTGTCTGGGATCGCGGCGAGGTGACCGCAAGGGAAGCGCGCGACGCGTTATCACGTGACGTGGCCCGCAATACTGTCCGCACATTGTTAGAGCGAATGGAAGAGAAAGGCTGGGTGACGCACCGTGAGGTTGGACGTACGTTTGTGTACCGTGCCGCGCACCCAAGAGAGGAGACGATTGGTCGTAAGGTACAAGAGCTGGTCGATTCCTTCTGTGGCGGGTCGACGGAAACGTTAGTCGCCGCACTATTAGATTACCGTGGGCTGCGTCCGGGGGAATTAGAACGGATTCGCAAGATGTTGAAAGAGGCGAAAGGTGGTCGTTTGAAAAACGGCTGATCGTGTTCTGTTGGATCACACTATAAGGACAGATGGGCTTCCTGATGAGATGTTTCAGTTATCACGTGAAGGGGAGATAATCCATGGTGGTTTTGATCGGGGTGGCGCTAGTATCGACCGCTGGTTGGCTGTTTAGCCTGGCATTTTCGAACTCAGCGGCACGGCGGCATCTCATTTTAACAACCGCTCTTGTGACATGCCTGCTTCTGCCAATGGTATTGAAAATCCGATCAGAATCGGACTGGACGTTACTGGAAATACCGAGTTCGAGCAATTCGAGCTCAATGGATTCAGAAGAAACCCTTCCTCCATTAAGGCATCAGCCAATTGAAGAGAGTGTGCCACTGCGCAATCAAACCGAAGATGGCGATGCGCGTTTGTCTAAGGTGGTTGTAGCTCAAGAGAACGTTAAAACGATCAAGAAACAGGAAGAATCGGAGTATTATCACAGTCAACTGACAACCGTTGACCGTGAAGCGGTGTCGTCTACCCAGTCGAACGGATTGAGTCAGTCGACACTTAATGAATCTGCTGCAACAACCATGTGGGTTTGGGCAAGGTCTTGTGCAATAGTGGTCTATGCTTTTGTTACCTGCGCCATGTTGTTTCGAATAATCACCAGTCTGATCGGGATTCAGCGAGTCAGACGGCGGGGTATCGAAATTGGCGTGGCACACAATGGCATTCGCATACTGGTCGCTGATGTGGCGGTGCCGCTGGCGATTGGATTCGGAAGACCGGCGATTGTTTTGCCTCTCGGATTTCGCGAAGAAGTTCAGCCGGACGAACTGCAGGATGTGCTGGACCACGAAGCAGAGCACCTCCTGCGAGGTGACCACTGGATTTTATTGTTGCAAGGCATTACTGCGGCCGCCTATTGGCCGATCATCACGGTGCATTTACTTAACCGGGAACTATATCGTGCACGTGAGGAACTGTGTGACAACGCGGTGCTGGCGAGGCGGGATCCTGCTGCATATGGATTGACATTACTGGCAGTGGCGGAGCAGGTGAGAAGCCGGCGAACCAATGCGGTTCAGCTTGCCCCTTCGATCATCCGGCGCGGTGAACTGGAACACCGCGTAATGGGAGTGCTGGACGTTCGACGTGATCGAAGAACACGAATGGGGCAGTCGGTGCGCTGGACGGTTGCGACGAGTTTCTTGGGGCTTGCAATTCTAGCAGGAACGACTCGAGTGGTCGCCGTCACAAATCAGACTGTCACCAAATTGAAAGTCGCTGAACCAAAGGTGGTCGAGAGTTTGTTGCCAAATGCGAACATAAGCTGGACTGGCAGACCGCTGGTCGATTCTGAGAACCCAACATTGCACCGCGGTGTTGTACTGGGGCCGGATGGAAAACCTCTGGTGGGCGCAGCGATCTACGCCGCGAGTACGATTGAATTACTGGAACTGGCCAATGCTGCGAAAGCAAGTGCTGCAGAACTTGGTCCCGTGCGAGCGATGACGGATACACAAGGGCGATTCGAATTTCATGCGGACGACCTGACTTGGGTCACATCAGGCGGAGACCGAAAGCGGTGGGAAACTCTGCTGGTGGCGACAAAAATGGGCGTTACACCAGGGTGGCTCAAGACGTGGGGAGAAGACCGTAGCGTACGATCGCACTGGTACCCACATCCAAATCGCGAAGTGGTTTTGCGGACACGACCGCCGGAAACGCTGACGGGGCAGTTTCTTCTAGAGGGAGGGACGCCTCTGGCTGGTGCCCTCGTTCGACTTACAGGCTTGATGGCGCCCCTTGAGTATGACCTCGACGTGCATATTCCCAAAGAGGAAGATGAGCTGGCGCTGTTTCAGGGTGTCAATTACGCCGAGGCGCTTTCTCGTCCCGCAGTGCTTCCGGGGCTGAAGACGGAAGCGACGACAGACGAAGACGGTCGTTTCAAACTGCCGGGACTACCGAAGGGCTTCATCGCGCAAATTGAAGTCACGCATCCGCAGGCGGTGACCACGAGTCTGCGCGTCGCTGTGCGGTCGATGAAGCCGGTCTACCGCAAGCCATTTTTAGAAAAGGGCAAGCCGACGCTGACACTGTATGGATCGGGGTTCACAGCAGAATTACCTCGAGGAGCCGTGCTGCGAGGACAAGTTACCTCCGGGTGGGGGGCAAATCAAAAAGCGGCGGCGGGCGTGATCGTCGCGCTGGCAAATCACAATGCCAGGAGTGGGCTGTCAGGACAGCGGTTTCTGACAGACGTTGATGGTCGGTTCGAAGTGACAGGTTTGCCGAACGATCCCCAGGGCTACGAATTGGCGTTTACAGGATCTTTCGCAGCGCCCTACGCTGATTTTCGCCAACGGGTTGCGCCGGGTGGGGATGCCCGAGTGAATCTGGCGCCGGCGGTGCCGTATCGGCTGAAGCTGGTGGATCCGAAAGGCAATCCGGTGGACCGGGACGTTTACTCCATTGAAGTTCAACCAATTCCCGGTGTTAGTCACACTGGAATCAAGGAACGGTTCAATGATGCCAAACGTGTGGCGCCCGGTATCTATGAAGGAATTGTGCCGACGGGACCCGCGTCTGTGCTCGTCAAGCGCGGTGAGAAGACCGACCGACCGGCTGCGGTAAACCCCAAAGCGTTCTTTGCACCAGGACGCAGGGATTGGACGCTGGAAGAGGAACGTTATGCCTATGGAGACGACTGGCGGATTGCGCAGCCTGCGATTGTCACAACGGAACGACTCGGTGTCTGGAAAAATCGGCCAATCGACCAGCTCGAGTTGGCAGCCGTCGAATTTACGAACGCACGGGAGAATGATGGCGTGCTAGAGCTGACTGCGACCGTCTATTCCGACCCACCAGTGGAAGTGACACTCGTCGATACTACCGGTAATCGGGTCAAGGGAGCCCAGGTAAAGAGGCAACTCAAACAGTACAACGGTCAAGATCTGCCAGCAACGTTTTCTGTGTATGGTCTGCATCCAGACCGCGCTGAATTTCTTGTTTTCACTCTCCCGGAACGAGGTCTGATCGGGACGCTTTCCACGAGATGGACCAGCGGCCCTTTGCGTGTAGTCATGCAACCGGCGGCAACGTTGATCGGACGAATCACAGACGAGACAGGCCAACCTGACTTTGATTTCGGCATTCGCATGTCTGGTCAGGGGCTGCCGCCAGACACCTTTGTTGCAGGGCGAATGAATATGACAACGGATGAACCGGGGAAACGAAAGGGAGAATTTTCACTAGTGGTTCTACCAGATGTCGAAGTACGCGGCGAGTTCGTCAGGATGACTAACCAGCATGCTACGCGACCTACAATCGGCACCGCGTTCGCTCCAGTAATTCCACAGCCGGGTGAGACGGTGGATCTCGGAGACCTGATCATGCCTTGAATGATGCAAAAAGGAAGCAGCCTTAATCCTTGTCGGTGCGAAGCACGGAGATAAACGCTTTCTGGGGGATGTTAACGCTGCCGAACTGCTTCATTTTTGCCTTGCCCTTTTTCTGCTTTTCGAGCAGCTTTTTCTTGCGCGTTACATCGCCGCCGTACAGCTTCTCGGTGACGTCTTTGCGGAACGGTGCGATCGTGGTTCGGGCAATGACTTCGCCTCCAATGGCGCCCTGAACCGGTATCTTGAATTGATGCCGAGGAATTTCTTTGGCCAGTTGTTCGCAGTAATGCAGTGCCCGCGTTCGCGCTTTTTCTCGATGCACGAGGTAAGACAGCGTGTCGACCGGTTCTTTGTTGACGAGAATATCGACCTTCACGATGTCGGTGGTGCGATATTCAATCGGCTCATAGTCGAACGACCCGTAGCCGCGCGTAATCATCTTCAGCTTGCCATAGAAGTCGAACAGGACTTCGCCGAGCGGCATGACACTGGTGACTTCGATCCGATTGGCAGACAGATAGTTCATCGTCTGGCTTTCTGAACGATGTTCTCTGCAGAGTTCCATAACCGGACCGACGTAGGTCTCTGGGGTCAGAATCGAAGCTTTGATATAGGGCTCGCTGACCGACTCGATTGACGTGGGATCGGGCCAGTAAGAGGGGTTGTCAACTTCGAGCGTGGAACCGTCTCTCAACGTTATATTGTATTTTACCGAGGGGGCGGAGATCACCAGGCCAATGTCAAACTCGCGCTGGATACGCTCTTGAATCACATCCAGGTGCAGCAGTCCGAGAAAACCGCATCGAAAGCCGAAGCCCAGTGCCGCGGAACTGTCTTTATCAAATGTAAGTGCCGCGTCGTTGATCGCGAGCTTTTCCAAGGCCTTTGTGAGTTCCACGTAATCGCCCGTGTCCATGGGATAGATGGAAGAAAAGACGACCTGTCGGGCTGGCTGGTAGCCGGGAATGGGCTCTGCGGCTTGTCGATTCAGCAGAGTAATCGTATCGCCGATCTCAATGTCCTGCACACTTTTGACACCAGCAACAATATAACCCACCTCACCGGCGCTGAGCTGTGGTTTGGGATTGAGTTTCATCTGGTTAAAGCCCACTTCATCGACAGTGAAGTCGCGACCGGCGTGCATGAAGTGGATCGTATCGCGCGGCTTGAGCGTGCCTTCCATGATACGACACTGCAGGATTACGCCGCGAAACTTATCAAAGTTTGCGTCAAACACGAGTGCCTTCAGCGGCGCGTCCGGATCGCCCTTTGGCTCAGGCAACTTCTCGACGATGCCCTGTAGTACGTCCTCAATGCCGATGCCATTTTTGGCAGAGATCGGGATCGCTTCGAACGGATCGAGCCCCAATTCTTCATCAATGGCCTCTTGTGCCCGTTCGATATCCGCGGCCGGAAGATCGATCTTGTTAATCACAGGCAGCAGAGTCAGATCATGCTCTAACGCCAGATAGAGGTTCGCTACCGTCTGGGCTTCGACGCCTTGTGACGCATCGACCACAATCAAGGCGCCTTCACAGGCCATCAACGACCGCCGGACTTCATGCGAGAAATCGACATGGCCCGGCGTATCGATCAGGTTCAATAAATAGTCTTCACCATCCGGTGTCCGGTAATCAAGGGTAATCGAATTACTCTTGATGGTGATGCCCCGTTCGCGCTCAATATCCATCGAGTCGAGCATTTGTTCATGGAGTTCACGTTGGGTCACGCCTCCACAGGTTTGAATGAGCCGGTCGGCGAGCGTGGACTTGCCATGGTCAATATGAGCGATGATGCAGAAGTTTCGTATATGTTTCATCGCGTAGTTCTAACAGAAAGCAGCAGAAAAATACAACCGATACGGCAGTCGGTGAGAATTGCGGTGGAGCAACTCATCATTTTACAAACCGGTGGGCTTTTTTATTTTCCTCACTGATACATACTGCTTCTTGCTAGTTTTACTTACCCTTGTTGACGGTACTGCTTTCCTCAAGCGCCACGACTACTGTTGAATCCGGTTTCTGCAAAATAATTCGGTATCCCGAATCAGACTTCGGTACAATTAAGTATACGATAAGGCTTTTCGGAAATTCTTTTGATTGTATGCGGTAGATTTCTCTTCCCAACTTGAGAGGATCGGCCAGCCGTAATCGCTGCAACTTTACCTTAAGGTGTGTATTTGCGATTTCGGTGCATCCTGTCCGATCACCAAATTTGTTCAGCGAGCAAGTATTCGGATCGAGCGACAAATCAATCATTTTCTCGTCTGCAAGTGTGCCGATAAGACTGATGAACCTAAATCCGTTCCCTACTTCTGTACCGAAATCTAACGGGACGGTCTGGTACGTGGAGTCTAGCCGTTTTCTTTTTCCTGTTTTATTAGAGTCGCCAGGAGATTGTTTCTCTTGCAAAATTTGAACTACTTCGACTCTGTGTATTCCATTGGCATCACGAACCGTCACTTTCTTTACAGCTTGATCCGCTGTAAAATTGGCATGCACTGTAAATAGAGTGATCAACTGAATAACATCCCCGGTAGGACGCTTGATTTTGAAATCAAAAATTGGGGGGAAAACGTCTTCGGGACCAAGCTCCAGGCAATTCTTAAAACCACTCGTTCGATGTACGCCGTTGGCGAAAACAGTTACCGAATCTCCATCCTGAATTGCTGCATACGCCGCAAGACCATGCTGATCACATTCGCCTCCCTTCGCAGGAGAGTTTGATCCCGTTAATAAGATCAGCCCACTAAACATCGTAACTATTGCAGATGAAGTTAATGTCTTTATTTCATACATTCCTCTTCCCCTTTTAGATAAAAGTTCGTTATGCCTATTACTTCAGTGTGCCGATCCGAAACGGCATTTTTACAACTGAATGTCTAAGGGGGTAGGGTTCGATATGGAAATTCCTGCCCCCTGACTATCTGTGATAAGTAAATCTAAAAAAACGGAAACACAACAAAATGAAAGAGGTGTCTATTAGGAAACCGAAAATAGGGTATCCGTCAGATCACAGAATTAGAAATAAAAAATAGAAAAGCAGAAAATATGCAGATTGGGGTGTTCTATGATCTGAAATGGGTTCTCAATCTGACGTTATTTCAGATGTCGGTCCAACGATGAGTTGATCAAAGGGGTATCAAATCGGGGAAGATTCTTATGAGTCGATGATATATTTCCGCGATACTTTGCCTGTACTTTATGTGGCAGCAGACGAGATTCGAGCTGCTGACTGTTACCAAAGACGCGTTCATCGCGTGGCTAGATTTTAACTCATGTTGACACTATTAGGCTGATTTTTCTAGGATGCCCGTGTCATAAGGAGCCTCAAAGATGTTTGCACGCTATACCAGTTTTTTCGCATTGTCGCTATCTCTGGCGACGGTAAGTCTCGGTGCTGATCCTGAAGAGTGCCGTCCGCCGCAGAAACTTCTTCCATCGACCCATGAAAAGAGCCGCCATCTATCGGCCCTGGATCATCTCCGCATAGCGAGGGAGCAACTGGAAGCAGCGGGGCTGGCTGAACAAGCGGTGAAGCTGCAAGAACTGTCAGACCTGCTTAACCAACGCATCCGCCGAGAGCGAACCGAGTTATCACGACAGATGACAGAGCTTCAGAAACAATCGGAACAACTACGACGGCTGATGGGAACGCCAGACAAAATCCTCTGCCGTTGTTGCATTCTTGAACTATCAAGCGAAGCGGCTGCAGAATTTGCAGCGGCAGCGGAACCGGTGAGTTCTACAAGCGGCCCGCAGAGTGATCCCGATCCCACTGTTTCGGTTTATAAGAAGGCAGAGGCAGCCATCCAGCAACTGAAAAAATCGGGTAGGGTGACAATGGTGCATGCCAGTCCGCACATCGTCACGGCTCCCGGCCAACCAGCGACATTTAAGACTGGCGGCGAATTCCCGATCTTGATCCCTGCGGGAGATAATCAAACCTCCGTCGAATGGAAGCCGTTCGGCGTTGTTTGCAAGGTCGAACCACATTTGCTCGACACGGGAAAAATCCAGCTCCTGTTTTCTCCTGAAATCTCGCACCAGGACTTCACGAACGCGGTCAAAGTGAATGACCTTTTGGTCCCCGGTTTAACGGTGCGTCGCGTCAACACACAGGCCGAAATGAACCTCGGGGAAACACTTGTGGTCAGGACGGTTTCGAGTCAGGGAAGACAAAGTCAGGCGGTGAACGCGAAATCTGAAAGCCCGCCTGAGAAAAAGACGGTAACGCTGTTTATGGTGACACCGGTTGCCTTCGATTAGTTGTCAGCTTCACCATGTCAGGCGCGACAGGGGACGAGCTTGTCGGTTCCGCAGCTACGATGGTTCCGCGGCCTCTTCGAGCCAGGCAGCGATTGCCTGAGGCGGATTGAGACGGCGGGCACGTTCTGTGTTGGTGTAATCCGGCGGCATTACTTCCACATTGATGTAGATCGCTTCGCGGTCTTTGCCCCTTCCAAACAGTCCCTCTGAGTCTAGTTGGGCTACCGCCTTTTCCATGGCAGAAAGGCGAAGTTCATACTCCACCGCCCATTCCTGTTCCTCCATTTGGTAGTTCATCAGAGGACGTTTTGCGAATCGCGCGTTGACTAGATCGAAGTACTCCTCGCCATAACAGCAGAAAGGGGAATCCGCGTAGGACCACTTCAAGTATTTACGTTCTGTTTCCGGATCATCGGCACTTGATGCAGCTCTCTCCAAAGCTTCGACTGACCACGCAGCAAGAAAAGGCGCATGCGCTTCTCCAGTGGTAATCAGGGCACAGTAGTAAAAGGTTTCGGGGTGTTCGCGAAAGAGCTGTAATATCGCCTGTCTTCCAGCGTCGGCGATCGCATTGACGAGTTCCTCTTCAGTGGGGGTAGCCATGTTCTCGTCCTCGATCTGAAATGCCTGACTTCGCTGCTTAAGTACATTGTATTGTCAGTTCAGAGTGGAGTCCATCTCTCGCCATGTTCCCACTGCGCTACGAACACTCGTTACGAGCAACTCGTGTCGTTCAGGTTCAACGGCCTGTTGTACCAGGCTGAATACATCCACGACAGCCGTTAGGTTATTGGCCGCTTCCTCCAGCCAGTCACGAACTTGTTCAGAATCCTCGGGCGGATCTCCCCAACCCTCGGGGTCATAGCCGGCGACAAGCCAGGCCATGACTGTAGCATCTCCCAGCGACGTAAGTGCGGTCTGCGGTGGGTTTCTTGTCAAACTCCACCAGAGGTCGCCGAGACGCTGCAAGTCTTTCATTGTTTTTGGACTCTTCAGCCAGATGTGCAATTCTGCAAGAACACGCTCGACAAACTCGACATCCGCACGTTCAGGAGACGTTTCATTCAGGGCAGCCTCAACCGCAGCCACGGCAGCCATGACCGCTGGCTCCTTTCCGATTTTAATCAGAACAGTGGCCCATTCAGCCAACTCTCCAGTAGGTAAATCGCGATCCGGGAACCACAAAGCTTTCTCCAACAGTGCGTCACGTTCTACCAGCGAGAGCTTTGTTTCAAGGGGCTGAGGTGGTTGCCCCAACCTGCCTAATGCGCGATCGATTCGTTCGTAGTCCATTTATTGCAGGAGCCCTTACGTTCGAGCAAACGGTATCGTCGTTTGTGACGTCGAGTTCAATTTCAGTTGAACCGCAGAAAGAGATGGTCGGGTAGATTGATTTGATATCCTACCTTCCTGGGTTACCATTCGTCCTCGTTTTCATCTTCGTAATCATACTCGGCATCTTCGGCTGCGTACATCACGTCCGTGCGCAAGACATACTTGCGGCCGCGCGTTACGGGCTCGCCTTTATGGTGAATGGCATGTTCAAAAAACAAAGCCATTCCCTGTTTCGGTACGACTTTGAATTCATCGAACAATTCTTCGGAATACGAATCTTCGAACGATGTTTCACCCCCCTTGAAGTCATCGTTCAGATAGATGATCAATGTCAAATAGCTCTGTTCGCCATTATCACGTTCGTAGGGAAAGTCTTGGTGCCAGTTGAATTGCTGACCGGGATCGTAGCGGTAGAAACGTAACATTTCATTGACTCCAACTGCAGCACGGTCATCGTACGACTGTGGGATAAAGTCGCGTGCCCGTTCCCACAGCCATTCGGCGAATTCCTCGTTTTGAAACATGACCCGCTCGTTATTGCGGACATCTTTTCGCAAGACCTGACCGCGCGGGCTGGAGACCAGCGCCTCTTCGTATCCAAAATCCTCGCTGATGCGAATGTATTTGTCGCACTCTTGGGGTGTCAAAAAATTCTCGACTGTAAAGACAGAGTCAGTGAGCCAGATTTCTTCGCGCATGCAGCAGATTACTCCTTAGATGTGATTTGTTTTTGTTCCTCGTACCACGGATCTGTGATTTCTATGGCCGCCATCACTAGATTGCAGAGATCGGGCGGTGGACCTTGAGATTCAGAACCGTATTGGAATTTGCAGGCGGATTCCTCCCCATCACTGTTCATGAAACCAACCGTGAGTTGACACGTTTTGCCATTCGGTTCAGGATCAGCATATCCGCCTTCCCATTGTGAGGTTTCGGGCTGAATTTTTGATTTCAGTGCCTCGAACATGTCAGGCGACGATTGCGCGATGAAAAGTTGTTTTTCGTCATTGTCTTCAGCGCCAGTTCCCATTCGGTTGACCGCACCATCGGCGGCAAGCAGGATGAAGAGTACCTGTGCTTCTTCAACGTGCATTGTAATGAAGATACTACTAACATCTTTGGCTGCGAACATGGGGGAATACTCTTCTGAACAGCGAAATCGAATGAATCTGAATGATTTCGGTTAAATCCATTAACGGCAGGATTAGTGGGACTTTGTTTAACCAGGGGGAAATTGTCAAGAGGTTACAGAGGGAGGTGCTATGAACAAGGGGATTCGGATGAAAGCTGGATCATTATAAAGGGAGCAGATTATACACCCCTTAGTCGTGACGCAAGGCGGTTATTGGATCGATGCGGGCCGCTCTGCGCGCGGGCAGGATCGTTGCCAGGGTGGTGACTGCCGTGCTGAAGGCCAGCACCAGCGCCAGCAACCAGAGCGGGAACTCGATCACCTGTTGCTGCCCGAAAGTTTTGTTCAATTCGCTCTCAAGAATCGAAATAGTCATCGATTCGATCGGAATCTTGATGGCCAGACCAATGGCCAGGGCGCAGAGTCCGCCGATCAATCCGATCAGTGCCCCTTCAATCAGGAACAGCATTTGAATCTGTCCCTCGCGGGCGCCCAGTGCCTTCATGATGCCGATTTCCCGCGTTCGTTCGACGACGCTCATGACCATCGTGTTGGCAATCCCCACAGCGGAGATGACTAACGCGAAAATTGCGACCAGGGAGACGATCAGCGTGACCTGACGAACCTGTTTCTGGATCAATTCGACCATCGAGATCAACGAGTATTCGCGGAAGCCCATCTCGCGAATCTGTTTTGACACATCTTTGAGGTGTGACTCATGGTCAACCAGCACCGTCGCACTATAGAAACCTGACTTTTCGACGAACGGGATACGCAACGCAAATTCTGTTGCCGTTTTGATTGGCAGCAGGAACTCGGCGAATTCATCGGTACGACCGAGTTGAACATGGTCGTTCATTTCAGTCTCGGTGGGGCCGCGATAGATTCCGGCGACCGTAAACTCCTGAGTGATCACTCGCTCAATGGGTTCAAAAGCCTGGTCTGGGTCAGCTGCCCTTGACGGAAATGCTTTCTTTAAAACCGCACGCTCCTCTTCAGGCAAAGTTAAAACGTCGATCATGGTCGGGATGCGATCGAGCGCACTGTTTAAGGCGATGATTTCTTCCTTGCTGAACTCCACATCACCTCCACTGCGACGCGAGAGTGAATAGGCGACACCTTCCTCACCATAGCGGTATTCCATCGTCACCTTTGTGCCGATCAGTTCGCGCATCTGAGTATGAGACGTAAATCCCCAGCTCCAGGCGACAAATTCGTTCAGCAGAATGGTATTCTCACTGTCCGACTTAAATGTTTTGCCGACCAGGATGCGTTCGCGCAACACTTCATTGTCGGCTGCGACCGCTGCACAAAATCCCTGCAGTTCGTTCTGACCGCTTACGAGTTTGACGTTTTCTACTACTTGAGGGTGGATGTTTTGCACATGTTTGAGTTCTTCAATTTTCTGTATCCGCTCGCGCGTCAGTCCGACGCTTTCGCTGCCATGTTCTCTCTGCCATTGGCGTATGAGCATTTGACGAATTCGCCAGCGCAGGGCTTCGTCTAATTCGCTATCAACTTCCAGTTCTTCTTCAGGTATCGCATCTTCATCAAACGCCCAATTCCGCTGGACCTCAATCTGTCGCAATTGCTTGTTCATGCTGAAGACCCGCATGATTGCCTCCTGAACGCCGCTGCGTGAGGCCAGGGCGAAGAGCAACATCAGAGAACCAATCACCACTCCAATCAGCGAGAGCGCTGTGCGGGTTTTTTGCCGACGAATGCCCAGCAGGGCCGTCGAGACGATGTCAAGGAATTTCATACGTCGCCCACTCCCGAATCGTGATCCAGCCGGCCATCCAGCATATGCAGCACACGTGTGGAAAATCGATAAGCCAGTTCTTCGTCGTGCGTGACAAGAATCGTCGCCGTTTGAGAATTTTCAGTGAATCGTCTGAGTGACTCAAGAATATCCTCGGCTGTCGAGGAATCGAGATTACCCGTCGGTTCATCGGCTAACAGCAACTCCGGACCGTTCATTAAAGCCCGCGCAATGGCAACCCGCTGTTGCTCGCCGCCCGAGAGTTCGCTGGGGCGATGTCCCATTCGCTCAGTTAACCCCACCGCCGCTAATGCCTCCTGAGCCGCTGCCGTGCGTTCCGCCTTTTCCCTGCGGTCGAAGACCATCGGTAATTCCACGTTCTGCAAAGCCGTGCGCCAGGGGATGAGGTTGTAGGCCTGAAAGATCATCCCCACACATTCCCGCCGATAGTCGGCAATCGCAGTCGCCGAGAGCTCGGAAAGGATTCGTCCCGCTACGCAAATTTTCCCGACCGTCGGCCGATCCAGCCCGGCAATCATATTCAGCAACGTCGATTTGCCCGATCCGGATTTACCCAACAGAGCCACCCGTTCGCCGCGGCTCACGATAAACGAGACTTCGTTGACCGCGTTTACAGCCGGATGTAAATTTCCGTACGACTTCGACACGCTGGTGAGTTCTACGAGTACGTTGTTGTTCGCTTTGTGCGGCATTCATTAACTCGGGGGTTGTTGTTCCGGATATGGACTTTGTGGATTTGCTCAACCTCATCCCAGACTTGTCATTTGAAGCAAGTGTTCATTTTAGCATTGATTTGCCAGAATGTAATGAAAATTATCCAGAAGCAGCTCATTCCATTAAGAAAAGAACCACGGAAAGAAATGAGTGATCAAGAAAGGTGCAACGGTCGTTTTCAGATTCGTTTTCGTATATTGTGCGGCAAATGACGAGTTTCGCGGACATAATATGATGAATCGCCATCCTGCTGCTTAGACAAACGCAGTCAGCTTTTCCATCCAGCGTTGTACCTGCATGGCATCTGAGTAGGTTGCTCCGGTTGGCACTGCTTCCCTGTGACGTACAACTCGACAGAAGCAACGCAACTCTTCAGCCATCATTCCGCTGGGTGGGTTGGCACGCACTTCCAACGCCAGAGGCCAGGAGGCTTCGTTGTCCCAGACAGAGATCGGTCGCGGGTTCGGTTCAATACGGGCAGACCAACCCACACCAAACACTTCCGTTCTGTCAAACCCGCGCGGCGGCATACCTGCGGGAGTTAAATACGAGGCAGCAATCGATGCCACCGGACCCCCGTTCCACTGGAGTTGTGCCACAGCCAGATCAATGTCGCCTGTGTCAGTCCGATGAAATTGGGCACTGAAATGATCCGGTTCCGCACAGTCGAGTAACACCTGTGTTGAATACAGGTCATGTACCATCGCGGCATGTAACGGGTTCTCGCCCGGAAAGTTCTCAACAATGCTCGCTGGTCGATGTCGTACGCAATCAATATAAGAAATCGGACCACGTTCGCGGGCCACCTCCCGCAACTCTTGAAACTCGCTGTTAAACAGCAGGATGTGCCCCAGCATCAGGTTGCTGGAATCGGGCTTCACAAGAGGAGCAAGGCTTTCCGCTTCTTCGAGACTATCCGCAATCGGCTTTTCCAACAGCACCGCTTTGCCACGTTCGAGCAGTTCTCGCGCGACAGACACATGTGAATGCGTCGTACAGGCGACAACCCACGCCTCTGCACCCGATTCCTCAATCGCCTGAGTCAGATTCGTCCAGCCCGGCACATCGGGAAGCTCTTTGCTGATGGCAGCGAGGCTCTCCTGCCGACGCGCCACCACTCCCACCAATTCTGCTTCTGCCAGCCGAGCTAACGTCAATGAATGCAATCGCCCAAACCGACCCAGGCCAATGACACCTATTTTTACGGGCTGAAAACTCTTCGCAGTCATCGGTATTCCTTAGATTCAATTGATGATTTGTCGGCAGAAAGACACATGTTTTACAATACAGAACATGTAATTTCACCATCAAGGCTCAAAGACACGAAAATGAAGGATAGAAATGCAGTCATATTCTGACCGAATACGTCTGGCTTTCACGCACCTGATGCGATCAATTACTTTTTGTTTGACGGCTTGCTCTCCACACCATCAGAAGCATCACTTCCATCGGACTGTTTTTTTATCTTTTCGATCGCTTCGGCTGCAACATCACGTAGATATTCGTCGTCGGAGTTACTCAGACTGATGAGATCAGGAATTGCCGGTTTAGACGCAGCGCCGATTTTTCCAAGAGCAATTGCTGATTCGCGACGGACTCCGAAATGCCACTCTCTTTTTTCTAATAATACGGCCCGCAACGCAGGGACGGCCGCTTTCGCAGGGGGGCCAATCTCACCCAACGCACTTGCAACCGCCTGTCTGAACGACCCAAATTCAGACTCGTCTGGAACTTGCAAAGCGTCAATGAGGGCTTTTATTGCGGCTTCATTACCGATTGTTCCCAGAGCTTCTGCTGCCTCTTCCTGGTAACCTTGTTTCCCCTGTAGAATCTGGAGAAGAAGCGTAAATCCTCGCTTAGCAGAAGGTTTATCTGGGGTGATTCTTACCAGTGCGGCCGACGACCAAATCCGCGTGCGTTCATTTTTGTCCTTTTCCATGAGACGTATTAATGATGGCACCGCAACTACGGCATCTGGTCCGATTCCCGCTAGTGCGCGAACGACATCGATGCGGACCGGCACAGTAAACCCAACATCGGCATAAGAGTCCCAGCGAACCTTTGTCGTAGGTAGCGCCTTAGTCAATTCGTTGACCGCCAATAGCCCTTTAGGGCCGAATTTTTCCAAAGTCCGTGCGGCGGCGGCCATGACGTCGCCGTTGGAATCCTTCAATCCTTCCACAAGGATCGGGATGACCAGCGTTCCTTGAGGATCCGCGGCGTAAAATGATTCCAGGATCTCAGCACGAATAAAATCAGTTTTCTGACTGCGATAGAATTTCTTTTCGAGAATAGGTACTACGACTTTTGGTTCTACTCCCACTTTTACCATTGCTCGAACGACATTCATTTGCACCCAGTGTTCAGGATCATCCAGTGTCCTGGTCAGTGCAGCAAAAGAATTCTTTGCGAGTGGACCGAGTTCACCAAGCGTTCTCGCGGCCATTTCACGAGTTGATTTATTCTTGTGGCTCAATGCTTCAATTAGTGCCGGGACGGCGGCGCGACCGATCCGTACAAGTGCGTCAGATGCAGCATCCCGAACGCGAGGCCCAAAATACTGAATATCGAATTCTGTTGGTGCACCGCTATCATTGAGTGCAGCGATCAGTGGTTTGATGGCGGGCTCTGCTTTCGCACCGATTTTTTTTAATGAGCATGCTGCATCGTACCTCACTTCAGGTTTATCAGACTGTAGTAACGCTACCAATTTATTAACATCATCGGCAAGAGCATCCGTAGTTGATGCGATGAAGCAGATACAAAAGAATAAGCAACATGAACCAGACATGCGAACCATCTCAAAAACCATCCTGATAATTTCGTTTGATCCACTCCTACTCGAAAGCGGTAGGATGTATAAACCAATTAATATAGTGTCCGATGAGCAGATGCCCGAGTCAAGAGTGTCTTGGTTAACAATGAATCCGCGAATACCTGTCGCTTTCACGCTCACATACCGAGTTCGCCAATCGGAGCGTATTCAGTTTGATATCGGATGAGCTATTTTACCTTACGAGTTCAACATATTGTTATGTTGACATTTTACGGTTCATATTTGATTTGACAATGTGTGTATGGGAGTGATTGACGCAGTTCTTTAATCCCCGCGGGAGTCACTTTGGTTCCAGTTAAGTCGATTTCGCTCAATGGAAGTCCGTCATCTGTAACTTCCGTATTTCTCAAAGAAACACCGATGCGAGGCCAAAGATATCGAACATATTTCAGGTCGGTGTCTGTTGCATCCGTATCGTCAAGATAAACCCATTCGCAGACGGTCGCCCCCCATCCAGTATCGTATCTTACGCTTCCGCCGAGATTTTCAATGCGTGATATTGAATGAGTTGTTTGAAAATCAATCACACCGAACGTGCCAAGAATTACACTAATACATGTGAAGGAAATGATTGCGATTGCGTTTGTTCTTGGTGAGATTCTTTCGACATCGCTGCCCGGCTGCATTGTGTTGTTACCCGCTGTTTGGAGGTTGCAGTTCGGTTTCGCGGTCCAGCGCTTCGCCCCAGATATTGATTTCGCTCTCGAATCGTTTTGGGTCTGATGCTTCGATCTTAATTGCCATCGGTATAAAGCTGCGCCCTCGATATTCAGGCGCGGCTGAATAGTTTTGAATGTCGCCGGATTCCACCATTGGAGCAATAATATTGAGGTCGATGCCGCGTTTGATGTCCGCGATTCCTATTGGAACGTAAACGATGTTTATGGGGTCTTCAGGGCCACCGAATTCAGGCGGCATCAAGTACAGCGCTTCGAGTTGCCCTTCTTCGACCAGCGAGAGAGTCTTTTCTCGCATATCAATGTTGGAGAAATCGGGGCCGTGTGCCGGTGGTCCGGGTTCTTTCGGTTTACGTTTCCAAAATGGCATCGGCTCCTTCGCTCCGTAGTTGTGAAGTCGAATTCATTGGCGCAGAACAATTGATAAACAGAATATGATTCTCTCTCAATCTATCAGGAGTTCTGCCTATGATCAATTGAGATAATGTGAGCCGGTGTTTACGTCTAAGGTTATTCAGGGAAGGTCGACTTAACAGCGGATGTTGATCTATAAGTAAGCTTCTCACAAACATACGTTTTCTTGAACGGCGACAGAATGACTCGACACTTGTGCTGAGGCACACATCATGTTTCCACGGACGCTTCGTGCAGAAGCGCCAACTCACTTTTCTGGCGTGAGGATCGTGGTCACCTGTTTGAAGAGTGGGGATACCGGGTTGTTGTCTGATTTGAATTCGAGCGATTTCGTGCACCAGATGGTGACGGTGAGGTCTTTCACAGGGTGGTAGCCGGCGGCGCCATACAGGCCGGCGAAGCTGGGGGCCTGGGTGAGCCAACCTTGATTCACGACGATGCCTTGCGCGTAGTAGCGGTCTTTGGTCCAGATCTTCATACCGGCTGTGTGGGGTGCCAGCATGGCTTGGAATGAGTCTGGTTTAAGGCGTTGTCCCTGGCCGATGGCGCGGAAGCCGGCGAGGGTGTCGCGGATTGTCGTATACTGGACGGCACCACGGGCCAGCGTCCAAGAGGGATTCCAGTAGGTGGCGTCTTCGTACTGTCCCCGCTCATCAGTAAAGGAATGCAGGACGGGGGCAGCGATCAGAGGTGTGCCCGGGGCGGCAGTCTGCTGCATGCCGAACGGGGTAAGGACACGTTCCTGCATCAGTTCGCCGAACGGTTTTCCTGCGGCGCGTTCCAGGGCGAGACCCAGAATTACAAAGTTCGTATGCGCGTAATTCCAGTCGCTGCCCGGTTTGAATTGCGGCTTCTCCGTGAAAGCGATCTTGATCAATTCATCCGGTGTCCATTGATAGAACGGGTTGGCGTAGAATCGTTTTTGAAACGTTTCCATCGGCATAAAGTCCGGGTAGCCGGCTGTGCCGTTAATGAGCATATTGAGCGTGACGGCTTGGGCTGCAGGCAGTTCCGGTAACCACTTGCCGACCGGATCGTCGGCCCGCACGATGCCGGCATCGATGAGCTGGTAGAACAGGTTTCCCATATAAGCCACCGCAATGTTACCGTTGCGAAAGTGCATGTCGGCGGTCGCGGGCACGCCGGTCATGGATTCTCCTTCCGCCAGAATTAACAGTTCCTTGCCTTCGACTGTGATGCCCAGGAGAACGGCCTGTAGTTTTTCATGGGCCATCGTATCCTTCACGAGTTTACGAATCTCTGGGAGTTTTGCCTGGTAGTCTGTCGATTCGGCTGAGACCATTCCCGGGATTGCAAAAAACAGAACCAGATTCAAGAGAAGAATCCCGTAAAGTGAAGCAGCAGCACGTGGGGAATTCACTAAAATCGTCATTGTGTTTTCCTTATCGGGTAGGGCGTGAAGTTCTTTCATGATCAAATGAAACGTAATACATCAATCAATAGATATGATCGAGAAGCCAGCTTTCAGACCGTGGGGTGTGAAACGCCTGGTCGAATTATCCGAACAAACTGATTTTACAGAATATTCAATGTTGCAATAAATCAACATCCTTCTCATTGCCCACGGTCTCGACAGTCCGATTCTCGCTGAGTAAACTGAATGAATTGAAACAGGCATGCATTATTGCCCGGTACTTTATGGTCGATGTCCAGGCGAACAGGAGAGACCCGTATGAATCTGCCTCGCACCTCTAATGTATTCGTTTTCATGATCGCAGCGATGATAATTGCCGCAGAGAGCGCTTTTGCGGGTGAGACAGTCGACTTTCAACCGGTTGCCAGTGCGATCCAGCTGCCGGAAGGTCTCACGCTGGGGCCCTGTTCGGCCGTGGATTTTGACAGCCGGGGTCGGATGTATCTCTTTCATCGGGGGAAGCAGCCGATTCTCTGCTTTGATCGTAATGGCAAGTTCATTCGTTCGTGGGGCGATAATTTAATCGGTCAGGCACACGGTCTCCGCGTTGACAAGCATGACACGATCTGGGTCACCGATATCGGGCACCATATGGTGTTCCAGTTCGACCCGCAGGGAAAGCTGCTGCTGGCGCTGGGAAAATCAGGCAAACCGGGAAATACGATTGACCAGTTCAACAAGCCGACCGATGTCGCGTTTGGACCCAAAGGCGAGATTTACGTTTCGGACGGGTACGGCAACAGCCGTGTGATGAAGTTTGCTGCGAACGGAAAGTATCTCGGTCAGTGGGGAGAGCCTGGCAAGGGACCGGGGCAGTTCAATCTGCCGCATTCGATTATTATCGATGGCAAAGGCCGCGTGCTGGTTGGCGACCGAGAGAATGACCGTGTGCAGATATTTGACACCGAAGGCAAACTGCTGGAAGTCTGGTCTGGCTTTGCACCCTATGGCATGGAATATGATTCGAATGGAAATCTGTTTGTAGCCGACGGTCGAGCAAACAAGGTTTTGCAGGTGAACCCAGCTGGCAAAGTTGTCCATTCGTGGGGCAAGAAAGGCGATGGCCTGGGGGAATATAACCTGCCCCACATGCTGGCCTTCGATGCGGACGGAAATCTCTACATTGCTGAAATTGGCGGTCGTCGGCTGCAAACGTTGCAGCGGAAAAAATGATGCTCGCCGCCGGTCAGCAACCGCATCATTTCTGATGCGATTTGCTTTCCAGGAAGGCGATCAAATCTTTTAGCTCACGGTCCGTTAATGTATGGACCAAGCCGTTGGGCATGAAGGAAACCGGCGACTCGATCATCTCTTCCACGTCACTGCGATCAAATGTGCGGTTTTGCCCGTTGGCATCCCGGATGGTTTCTTTGACGTAGGATCGCAGCCGAATTCCGGTAAAGGTGCGACCATCATTGAGAATGATCGTACGCGGCTGATATTCCGGAGCCATCTCTCGACTTGGTTCGAGAATGGACTTCAAGAGCCAGGTGCGGTCCTGTTTATTGCCCAGGCTGCTTAAGTCGGGGCCGACGACATTGCCGCGACCGCCGTGCCGATGGCAGTGAGAACAGTTCGCCAGTCGGCTATGATGAAAGATCCGGCGACCACTTTCCGGGTCTGCTGGAACCGGTACCGCTTCCAGTGCCTGTAACCAGGCTTGGGTATCGAACAGAGCAGGGCGACCGACGCTGAGCCTTTTCGGATTGATAGCAGCTGCAAACAGATCATTTGATTCGGGGTACTGACGGGCCAGGCTTTTCAGAGTTTGTAGCTGCTGAAGCGTGTGTTGAATGGGGCGAAGGCAACGTAAGGCTTCTTCGCGTATGGCGCGTTCTTTGTCGCCCGCCAACTGGTATAAGAGGTCGGTATTTTGTTCGGCTAATGTCGCCAGTCCCGCGACTGCTTCAGCACGCAGATTCGCACTTTGTTTGGGATCGGCGGCGATCCCCTTCAGGATCTTTTGAGAAACGGTGGGATTGCCAGATAGCGTGCGGACGACTTCCAGTGACAGGGTTTCATCATTGACTGCCAGAAGCTGTTTGAGCATTTCCAGCGTGAGCCCTTTGGGAAAGTTTTTGACAGGCTGCGCTCCCGCTTTGGGAGCAGAACGGGATTGTGTAGGCAGCAGTCGGAGTGCATACGCCCGGATGCGGGGGGCACTCTGCGCATCCTGAACTTTGGCTAACAGCATTTCCGGGTTGCGAATGCCTGCTTCGGGTTTTCCCTGCAGCGTATTCAAGGTGGCGATAGCAGCTTCGAACCGCCGATAGTCGAGATCACTTTGCGCTAATTTCGCTTCCACTTCCGGAAGAAATGCTTTCAAACCATCGTCGGAGATCCAGCGGAGTGTCTCGAACTGCACGTCCGGGTTTTGGTCTGACAGAAACTGGGGGACCCATTTTTCTGGGTCCACCTTCGCAAGTTTCAGCGCCATCACGGCCTGAATCCGATTCGCTGTCGACCAGCTGGCGACTTCTTGTGGAGTCCAGTTTGATGCTTCGCGTGCCAGTGCCTGCAAGGCAGACTGCGCGAGGAATGGGTCTTCATCCTGAGTGAACTCGAATAACTCCTGAAGCGGATATTTGGTATCGCCGCTACGCAGGTGGGCCGCCAGTTGCGCTTGTTTTGTGGGTGGTTTCAGATCCAGCTTGCCGACCCAATCTGCTTTTTTCAGGTCGATTTCCAGCTTCCACACGCGTCCATAGCCGTGTGCCTGATATCGACCATCGACCCAGTCGCAGAGATAATAGGTTCGTTTTTGTTTTTCGGTGGTCGGATCTTCGGCAATACAACTGGGGCGGAAGTAGCGTCCCCCTTTGACCAACGTAATGGGTTTGGATGTAAAGCTGGCTCCCTTGGGAGTGAGCGGGAAAAAGTCAATGCGATGATCGCTCCACGAAGGGACGAGCAATCCGCGTCCCAGCGGCAGGATTCCACAAGGGGCTTCTCCGGACGGATGAATCATGGGGAGGGTGCCGCGTAATTCCCCATTCCAGGCGACGAAGGGATGATGTGCCTCCGAACCATAGCTGCGCTCATAACCGTAGTCACCACCCTCCACGATATGCAGGACTCGACAGGGGGGACGTTCGCCGGGATCGTTCTCTGCAGCAAAGATCTCACCATCTGCACGAACACAAATGCCGAACGGGTTCCAGAAGCCTTCGGCAATCCGTTTCAGTTTTTTGCCATCGGCGGTGCAACGGAAGATACCCCCTTCACCCGCTCCCTTGACGGTCACACCATCGGTGCCCGTCAGAGTCCAGGGTTTCGCAAAGTTCTCGCCGAGTGCAAAGACCAGGTCCCCCTTCGTGTCCCAGGCCAGACCTTCCAGACCGTTATGCGGGTAATCGGCCTCACTCTGCAGCACGGCGATATTTTCTTCGACATCGGCTTTGCCGTCACCATTGGTATCTTTAATGCGCAAAATGCGGTCTCGTTCGGCCAGATAGACCCAGCCATCCGGCCCCAGTTCCAGGTCCATCGTGGCGTCGGTGGCATTATAAAAGACCTGTCGTTTTTGAGCGCGCCCCTCTTTGTTCAGATTGGAAAAGATCAGGATTTCATCGTGCTCCGGGCCGACATAATCGTCGGGGCGAAAATGTGTGTGCGTGGCGATGGCCCAGATGCGGCCTTGTTCGTCTACGTCGATCCCCGTCGGAGTTGCCAGCTCGGGATGTTCGGCGACGAGTGTCAGTTTCACCCCGGGTTGCAATGCTTTGACCTGCGGTTCCCGTTCTGCTGCGGGGAGCGAACTGATGGCGAAAATCCAGCCGAGGGCCAGAGAGCAGATGGTAAAATGATTCATAGGTGTTTCTCTTATTTGTTCGTCTGATCTGAGAGCAGTGTTAAATATTTGTGATTGCTGTCTTGGACTCTGATTCGATCATACCGCGTGGTTGAGGGAGGGGAAAGTCGAGGTAGGGGGATCATCTATGATTTTCAGGTCTGTAATTTCTTTGATTCAGTTTCAAAATAGTGACCCATCAAAATACTTCGGCAATGGGGTGACCGCCGTCGGTGAATTCGATGGGCAGGCCGTCCGGTCTGCGGATGCGTGCGGCCGTATCGATGCCGAGCTTGCGATAGATTGTTTCTGCGTAATCATAGGGCGTGTAAAGCCGATCGGTCACATCGCCGCCCTCTTTATTGGTTGCGCCGATCAGTTGACCGCCCGGTACGCCGGCACCCGCCAGGGCGACGGACATCGCGCGTCCCCAGTGATCACGGCCGCCCCATTTATTGACGCGCGGCGTGCGCCCCATTTCGGTGATGAAGCAGACGAGTGTGTCTTCGAGTAACCCGCGGGCATGCATGTCTTCAATCAACGCGCTGAAGGAGCGGTCGAGGCTGGGCATCATCACCGGATGCGGCAAGCCGAAGCGTTCCTGGTTGCTATTCCCTTGCGGGCCGCCACAGGGGCCGTTCTGATAGATGCCTTCGTGGTGATCCCAATTCAGGAACACACCCTTAGGTTGACCGTAGCCAGGCCGGTTGACGTGCTCCGGTGGTTGAACGACGGTCACACTCACAAACCGCACGCCCGCTTCAATCAGCTTGCGTCCTAAGAGATAACAACAGCCTCGATGGTCGCGTCCATAACGGTCTCGTGTTTTGTCGCTTTCAGTAGAGAGATTGAGCGAAGCCTGTATGCGGGGGCTGGTTAACAGATCAACGGCGTTCTCATAGTAGGCTTGCAGCGTCTCGGCAGATTCCGTCTTCGCGACGGCGGACCGATCCAGTTGTGAGAGCAGTTCACGCCGTTGGTTGAACCGCTGCGTGCTCAATTTCGGGTTTAACTGTAATGATTTCACTTTCCAGGTCGGATCGGCCAGATTTTCTCCCAGGTTCTTGGTTCCCAGTTTCCACGGTGCCCGGCTGGCAGGCAGGAAACCGGTACTGGTCACGTGATTGGGCATGTTGATGCCCGGACAGAAAATGTAACCCGGCAGTTGCCGGCAGTCTGTTCCCATTTGATCGGTGACGACCGAGCCGATATCGGGAAAGTCAAACGAGGAATCAAAACGGTAGCCTTTGAAAAACTCCTGACAACCTTCTTTGTGACCGGCTACACGGGCTGAGGTCATCGAGCGGATCACGGATAACTTATCGGCCTGTTGCGCGGTCATTGGCATCAGCGACGAAAAATTGATGCCGGGTACGTTCGTGGCGATTGACTTAAACGGCGTACGATGATCATAGGGGGCCTCTGGTTTGGGGTCCCAGGTATCCATCTGGCTGATCCCGCCTTCTTCGTAGACGACCAGTACCCGTTTCGCCTGTCCTGGTGTCATGGATTCGCTCTTGGCGACCGCTTCCAGAGACAGCATCTCTGCCAGACCGACGCCCATCATGCCTGCCGAAACGGACTGCAGCAGTCGGCGGCGGAGGGGGTCTGTCTTCCTGTGGTTTCTCGCGTGCGAAAGATGGCATTTCTTCAACAAATCAGCCCCTCACAATCTGCGTTCGGCAAGAATACTGTCTCAACGAGACGGAAACTGGCCCAGACCTGCTAATTACTTAAGATTATTTATAGCACAGATAGGTAAAAGATCAATATATAAGTGGCTGTTAATGTGTTGAGGGGGGATTTTCTATGAATTGCAGTAGGTCAGAAAACCCCGGACAGCGGTGAGATAGGCTTCCGGTTCATCGTCGGCAATGGAGAGGGAACTGTTGGCGAAGATCTTCAAGTGGGCGCGGGGGATTTTCTCTGCTATCAGTTTGGAATGCTGCAGGGGACAGATCCAGTCGTGAGCGCCTCCCAGCACCAGGGTCGGGCAGGTGATGGTAGGGAGCTGATCGATGAAGTCAAACGTGCGTAGAAAATTGCTGAATCCGAGATTAAGCTGCTCGAAGTTGCGAATGCCGCGCGGCCAGCTCTTTTCCAGCTTCTCCAGGTCGAATCTGGTGGAGTACATCGGCCCCATTGCTTTGTAATATTCATAAACCTGCTGTTGCGACTCAAAAGTCCCGTTCCAAAGCCACTGACAGACACGTCGTTGTTCGGGAGTGCCACGTTCTTTGACGATCTGCTTTGCGTCTTCCAGAAAACGGTAGCTGGGTGTCGTTGCAACGAGAATCAGGTTCGCGATGCGCTCGGGATAACGAATGGCATAACCCTGGGCCACCATGCCGCCATAGGACGAACCGAGGACTGAAATGCGTTCCAACCCGAGGTGCTCGCGTAACGCGTCAACATCGTCAATGTTCTGGTCGAGCGTGTAGGTCTCTGGATCAGCGGGGCCACTGCGACCCGATCCGCGGTGATCCACATAAACCAGTTGCGCGGTATCGCGGAGCGGCGCGGAATTCGATTTGAAGCTGGAGTGATCGCTCCCCGGCCCGCCGTGCAACAGAAACAAAACGGGCCGTTCAACCATTTGGTCCACTTCGGGAACCAGACCCATGCCATCGACATCGAAATAGATTTTGGCTCCGTTTATTTTGGCCCGCATTCGGTTTCTCCCTGTGCTTTCTAGACGCAATGTGGATCTAACTGAATTCGTTTCGTAGTTTTTAGCAATTTTTCTGATCGGAATACAGTCCCGAATTCTGTGGGAACGGATCAAGGATCAGGTTGTATGTTAGAAATAATGATGGTCTCGATTTGGGAAAAGCACCATAGTGAGTCACTCTTTGCAAGAGTTTCATTTTTCATATCCAGTGAAAATTCACAGTAAGAGGCGGGAATGAGTATTTCTGGGCAAAGTATGAAAGTGAAAATAATTTAATACCGGAAGCCACTTTTCATGAGTTCAGAAAGAATCGAGAACTGTTCGCAGGGAGCAGCTTTTCTATTCTGCTTTGGAAATAGTTTTGGTTCAAATGCCTGGAATGGGACAGCAAAATCAATGGGTTCCGATACAAGAGTCCATTTCGGAAATTAAATCTCTACAAGAATTTTGACCCTCAGTGAGCATAAATGAATTTCAATCGCGGTTTGTTTATAGACACAAAGATTTACCTCCCACGTTTGAAACAAAGGTACATTTAGTGTTAAATATCCAGATGTATGTCACATTTGTGATTATCTTATTGATTACGGAAGAAATCTTTCTAGTGTAAATAGAGCAGTAGTGATCAATACGAAATAACACAACCTGATTTTCAACCAAGGGCCCATGAAATGTTGAATGATCACAGAACCCCTCGCGCATTCACACTGATTGAATTACTCGTATCAATTTCGATTATTGCCTTGCTGATTGCTCTCCTTTTACCAGCCATCATGCAGGCACGCGAAGCGGCCCGACGGACTCAATGTCGTAATAATCTTAAGCAGATTGGTCTTGCGCTTCACAACTATCATGACGCCCATGTGTCGTTTCCGATCGGCGCGCGATCACAAAATGGATTCGGACTTTCATTCTGGCCCGGCTTGTTACCTGCCCTTGATCAAGGGAATCTTTATCAGCAATTTGATCAAAATTCTCCACATAACGGATTCCCAATATTTCCCGGCGCGATAAACGGTCCATTACTGGATGGGATAATCATTCAGGCAATGCGTTGCCCGTCGAGTCCACTTAATGAAACTCACCCGATGGGGTTCAACATGCATATGCAGCCGTCGTATGTGGGGATCTCCGGTGCTTCCAATGAGGATGGATTCCCAGCCAAACGAGTCTCTTTTTGCTGTGCACCCATCAGCCCTCCTGACGGGATTCTTTCAGCAGATGGAATTCTGGTCTCTAATTCGAACGTAAGAGAACGTGATATTAGCGATGGAACTTCCAATACGATTGTAGTAGGAGAAGCGTCCAACTTTGTACTCGACGATAATGGAAATAAACAAAATGTTGGAGGCGCATTTCCCTATAGCTGGATTACGGGCACTCCTGCAGAGGGAACTCCTCCCAATTATGAGCCGAATAATCTAAGTTATCCAGCAGCTTCTTATAATATAACTACAATTCGTTATTCACCTAACTCAAGCTATGATCAACCAGGCGTTCACAATAATCACGGCCCGAATAATCCCCTTGCGTCTACTCATGAAGGGGGAGTCATGGTTCTGTTGGCAGATGGTTCTGTTCGTTTCGTCAGTGAAAATATCAATCTGACGACATTGAAGCAACTCGCTGTCCGCGACGATGGCCAACCCATCGGAGAGTTTTAAAACCGCGCAGACTCTCTGCATCTCAACTTCCTAAGTGCTCATTTTCAGAGTCAATAAAAACAAAACAGCTCAACACAGCGGAGCGCGGCTCCCTATCTTTTCGGGACGGTCTACGTAAACAGTTCGTCTCTTTTTCTCTCAGTCGTTTCTAAAGGAGTAAGTTATGAAACGCTTTTTTTGTCTCAGTTTGTGTGCTTTGATGCTTTTAAGTTCGACAGCAGACGCGAAGAAGAAATACTGGAAGCGTGCGAGACATTGTGCGCCACCGTGTGTTACATATGCGCCAGCTCCCTGTGCCCCCAAAGGGACTCCTTGTTCTTGTGCGTTACATGATTTTGGAACATTTTGGATTGGTGAAAAACATCTGAGCAGTGATTGTACGGAACCGGAACCAATTCTTTTAACGGGTTCAGGATATTCTTACGGAATCTGCCAGAATGGAACCTGTACCGGGGGAAATTGTATTGATACCTCCAGACCTAAATTGAAAAACGAAGATCCGAAGCCCATCATTAACGAGCCAATTCACTATAAGTGTACCCCGATATTTGATTCAAGATATTCAAAATGTAAAAAGTATGACCCAAGATTTATTAAGATAATGGTCAAGAAAGGGGAAGAAGAACAAAAGGAGATCATCGTCAAGTTGTTTGCCATTGAAATTGACTTCAATAAAATATTCGTAGACTACAATAGTGGAGCTCTTCCACATGGGGATGTTGATCAGTTAGTCTGGAATTACAAACTGGAAGATCCACGAATTATTTTTGTGGGTTTTGAAGCAACAGAAGTTCCACCCGACCAGGTAGAACCAGATCCTTTTGAACTGAAATTCCCAAATAATAAACGAGAGGCAATTGTGCAGGGGTTAATCGATCCCAAAGATCCGACGAAAGTAAAATCTGGAATTATTTTACTTGCACCTTGAGTGATTCCATTGATGTTTCGTCAGATCTTAATAGTGAACGAGCCTCAGTTTTTGTCATACTGAGGCTCGTTTTATTTCTGGGAAAGACTTGAAGCAAAATCCTCTCGCTTCAGCCGAGGATAGGCACTTTTCACACACCGCATTCCCAGTCCCGGGTGAGTATCACCACGATGCACAAAGCACCTGACTCGTGGGTCGCGACTGCTGCTATCGACGACGGGATTTCCATCAAATATAACCGACTCATTGCCTCCTCGTATAACCCGATAGTTTTTAAGCGAAGTCGGAGTTTCATTTGAGAAATTTAATTGCTCCTCAGGATGAATGTAGACTTGGGTACAAGTCCATTCTGCCACATTAGAACAGAGGCCAAAAATCGGGGGCGTTGTTGGGAATTGATCAAATAAGGGGTACCCTACTGGTAAGAACTTGTTCTGTTTCGCAAATTCTTCCACCGCTAGTTGATTTCCCCACGAAAAACGTGTCGTTCCCAACTGCGTTGCCGCATATGCCCATTCAAACTCTGTAGGGAGACGCTTCCCTTGTTTTTCGGCTAAGCTAACAGCCATGTCATACTGAAGCACCACCGCATAATCAGGACCTTCTCTACCAGTAGGTTGTAGGTTTGGTTTCATATCAAATAATCTTGTGAAGATTTCTACTGAAAGCTCTCTTGTGTCCATCCAGAAACCTGGGATGCTACGGTCATGATGCGGCAGAAAGTATTTTCCATCTCCTCCAAATAGTACTCGATTTGCTCCCTCAAGGTATGCCATACCCTTTGTGACCCCTTGTGTTTTCCGAATTCGAATTGAGGGAAGCGTGATCTGGTTGGGATTGTTTTTTTCTCTGCGAAATTCCCGATGAGCAAATACCTCCGGTATCCCTTCATGCTTCTCCGGCACATGCCGGTAGACTTCGTGAAACCGTTCGTCATCAAAATATGCGACGACCAAATAATCTCCCGGTTCCAGTGGAAGCGTAACAGGCGAAGTTGTTTCAGCATGAATGATCTGTTCGGGCATCGGTTCGCCGTTTTTTTTACTGAGGGGGATAAACGCGACCTGAGCGCCTTCCGGTTTTGTGTTTAAGGTTACGATTGGATCGTCACTGGGAGGAGGTGCCGGAAAAAGGACTTGAGAGCCTAGGAAGATTAAAAGGCAGGAAACACTTGCTAAAAGACTATAGGCTAAAGGTCGCTGTTTGATTTTCCTCCAGAGTTGTCCTAACTTAGAAACACGCCGGGACTGAATCGGTTTTTTGTCGAGGAACCGTTTTAAGTCTGCGGCCATTTCGCCTGCAGTTTGATAGCGATCTCGTTTTTGCTTGGAGCTGGCTTTGAGGCAGATGGTTTCCAGGTCACGGGGAATTGATGGTTCAATCTTACGGGGCGCAACCGGTTCCTGATTGATAATTCGCTGCAGGACTTCATGTGGCTCTCCCTCGAAGGGAATCTGATTTGTCAACATCCGATAGAGAATCGCGCCCAGCGAGTAGATATCAGAATGCGCTTCGATTTCGGATGAACGCCCCTTTGCCTGTTCGGGACTCATGTAGGCTATTGTGCCAAGAACGGTTCCCGAATGTGCCAGACTGGCCGTCACGTCAATGCGCTTTGCTAATCCAAAATCAGTAATATGTGGTTGGCCCGTTTCGTCGATTAGTATATTGCTCGGCTTAAGATCGCGGTGAATGACTCCCTGCTGATGGGCATGATCCAATCCTGCGGCCAATGCCAGACAAATTTGAGCTGCCTGCTCGTGTGCGAGAGCCTGTTTATTTAAGAGTGCGCGAAGCGTTTCTCCTTGGATATATTTGAAGACAATATAACCACGGCCATCAATTTGGCCAGAACTATAGACGGGGACAATGTTGGGATGATGCAGTTTTGCTGCCGCTTGCGCTTCATGGAGAAACAGATCGACCTGCTGTTTCCCATCCAGTTTGTTGGAAGGAAGTTTGACGGCGACCTGGCGTTTTAATTCCAGGTCCCAGGCTTTCCAGACCGTACCGAACGCACCGAAGCCTGCTATTTCGAGTAATTCAATATCGCCAATTTTCGAAGGTGCTTCGGAAACCTCTTTTCCGATAGATGAAAACTCATTGACGCGTGTTAATAACACATCAGAGTAATCAGGAAATAAAGACACGTATTCTTCCGAAGAGGGGGTTTCTCCCTTCTCCAGGCGATACGCATAATCCAACCGGACCAGTTCAACCAGAAGTGCCGATCGGGACGGTTCTTCCACACGATATAAATAATCAGAGATTTGAGGACGATCTTCCGATTTCCAGATAGACTCAAACTCGTCGCAAATCAGATCAATCTGATTTGCCGTAAAGGAATCCTCATCTGGTACCCAATCTAAATCGGGAGAATTCATTAGGCCAACTCTTTCGACCATGCGGCACGTATCAGCCGCAATTTCCGCGTGACAGTCGGAATGGAAATCTCCAACTGTTTGCTTATTTCCTGGCTTGTGTATCCTTCTAATCTAAGAACCGCAATTTCGCGAAGTCGATCATCACGTAAATTTGATAATAAGTTTTCGTATTCTTCCTGAAGCATGGCCAGGTACTCGGGAGTCGGCTCATCGGAAACGAGTTCCTGAAAAGTGTAACCAGAGTTTTCGTCATTGTTTAATGATTTTTGTGTTTTGTTCCCACCCCGCTTGAGGGCGGTTTCTTTGCGGATATGACTGGCAGCTTTGCGTTTGGTAAGGGCTAACAAAAGCCACCACAGTTCGTCTCGATTATTGAGATTTTGAAATCGACCTTCATTGGCACCACGCCAGAGACTTTCAAAGACAGAAACCGCGATATCTTCCGCTTCAATTGTGCCTTGGGGACAATTTCGAATGCGCGCCTCAGCTTGAGTGACCAGTTTTTCAAAATACCGCTTCCAGAGATTCTGAGCAGCATCTGCCTCCCCCTCCTGTAACGCTTTTACCCAGGCGGTTACAGAATAGGATTCCTGTTCTTCCATTATGATGGCCCATCTGATCTCAAATGTCGTTAACTCATCGAATAGACATAAGCTTGAATATGATCTATCGTACCCAAGGGACTTGGTTAATATCCAGCTTTAAAGTGAACTGATTCAAAGTTTTCTAAGAGCTTATAATGCCACTAGTTAGACTGGAAATCAGGGTCTCGTTTTTTCAGGTTTGTCTATTGTCAGATAGTGAAATATCCCATGCAGCAACGTGAATCAGCGCGGGCGATTCTTCTGAACAATCAAGATCAGGTGCTTTTGATCCAGCATCAAGATACGACGCCAGTCAATCCCGTGCGGCCTGATGTGCTCCGATACTGGGCGACGCCTGGCGGGGGGATTGAAGTGGGGGAGCAAACAGTGGATGCGCTCCGGCGTGAGTTGCGGGAAGAACTTGGTCTGACAGATATCGCAATCGGCAGGCAGGTTGGCCTGAGGAAAGTTCCATTGAATCTGCCGGAAGCAGGCTTGGTGCTCAGCCACGAAACCTACTTTGTGTGCCGCGCCTCTGATGATCCCCAAATCAATTCGGTAGGGATGTCGGACAGTGAACGCCGGATTTTCAAAATGATCCGATGGTGGTCGCTTGAAGAGATACACAACACGTCTGAAATTCTACGTCCCGGTGCGCTGCCGAAATTAGTTGAGCATGCATATATCGATGCTTCCGAGCCGGTTTTCTTACAGGACTGACTGCACGGGATGGGTAGGGGAAGCTTACCCGTTTCTGACTCTCTGGTCCTGTCAACAATTCTGTTGTTACGGACGCGGGCGACAATTGAGATAAATACGGTCCTTGAAGGAGTCCTTTTTGACGTGAACGACTGACAGGTGGCCTTCCAGGTTCAGTACCCCGATGTAAGGGCCAATGTATTCAATGTAACGGTATCCAGTGATATGGCGCGCTAGAAACTGATCCTGATGGGTTTGAATATAGGTTTTGACATTGATGGCACGTTTGTCCTGCTGATTTATTTCAGCAAGCAAGTCACCGTTGCTGATTGCATCGGCTTCGAGCCAGTTTTTTACATTCAGCAATGCCAGCTTTGTTCCACGTACTGCAAACAGTTCGCCATCTTTATAACCGAAATCGCCTTTGCCCGTTTGATTGAGCCAGTGAGAGATTTTGTCCGGTTCGCGGGCGTCTGCTGGCACAGTGATGAGTGGATATGCATTTGCTTGAATGTCAGAGTCCGTATCAAAAACGGTGTATGAATTATTGAAATCTTCTAACTCTTGTTTCCTACCGCAGAATTTATTGTTTGATGTGAACCTCAAAGTCACATATCCATTACTGGTATGGGCACTTTTGACTTCATCGTCAAAAGGCAGAGTGCGAGTGATGCCTCTGGTATAAGGACGATATGCCTGCTGAGCTGCCCCAGACAGATGAGCAACCACAAGCATTATTTCATGCTTACTGTTATAAGAGCTTCGCTGCAGTATGCCTTTGAACTTATTGAATTGCTCATCGGTCAGAGGACGGTCGAATTGGGTACACAGAGGATCCGTAAAACGAGTCTTAAGATCCTGGAGTGCTGACTTATGAGTAAATTGACGAAACTCGGGTAAACTCATAATATGATTTGACATGAACGTCCACAGTTCTTCCCGACGTTGCGCCTGTTCTTTGTTCAAGGGACCGCGCTGCAACGCCTGACTAAGTTTCCATTGGAGTGTTTTGAGTCGGTCAGGCATATTCAGATAGTTTTTATTCAGCGATTCCATGCTATTCGCGTCAAAGCTGGGTAGAAACAGATACTGACTACTGTGTTCTTCAATCGCCGTGAGAATGGAACGTTTACGCTCATCGCTCATATTTTTCGGAGCATACTTTTCGACGATCAGACGAAAATCTTTGCGAATTTGATCCAGATTCGTTTCAGTAAAAAACGGCAGATCGTATGCCTTAATCACTTTGATGAGGCGATTCGGAATTTCGACACTCAATTCACCCTCAGGCAACTCGCTGTTCTGCTCACTGGTAAAAAGAACAATCGATTTTTTCTGAGGGATGTTATTCATCATGAACGCAGTCGCAACCAGACCAATCAAGACCAGTCCGGTAAGACAGGCTGTGATGTTGACATAGCCTACCTCGTTTTTCGATTGCTCCAGTATTCGGCGAACGCGGGAGATGAGCAATCCGCCTGTTGCGGTCAGTACGATGGCTGGAGTCTCATGACGCTGCTGTTCAAGCCGCGCAAGCGCCTGAACGTATACGGCACAGTTTTTACCCAGAGCAACAGCGATATCATCACAGCAATGCTCGCGTTCCTGGCGGATCTGATTCGAGATCCACCACATGCCGGGATGGTAAAAGAGCAGAGATTCAATCACCGTTTGCGCGAGGTTGATCAAATAGTCATGCCTGCGGATGTGGGCCAGTTCATGCGCTAAGATCATCTCAAGTTCTTGAACTGTGAGGCCTGTGATAGCTGAGGCTGGTAATAAAATGATGGGAGAGAAACAGCCAACGATCGTCGGCACTTCTACCAGGGATGACTGCAGAAATTGTACGCCTTGCTTGATGCCAAGCCGGACAGCCAGGCTGGCTCCCAGGTCTCGTAACTGGGGCGAGAGTGGAGATAATCCGTGGCGTTTTAACCGGCGTACGTGGAGCCACCCCCAGAGTGGCCTTAGTGCAAAGAGGAGAGTCCCGATTAACCAGACAGTGGTTGCCAGCGGCAGCCAGGGACGCAATAGAGAGAACAGTTTATCTGAGAAAGAATTTGCAGGAAGG
Organism: Gimesia fumaroli; assembly: GCF_007754425.1. NCBI lineage: Bacteria > Pseudomonadati > Planctomycetota > Planctomycetia > Planctomycetales > Planctomycetaceae > Gimesia > Gimesia fumaroli. The sequence continues at coordinate 4,810,036 of NZ_CP037452.1, read as the reverse complement.
TCTGCAGATGAAACAGTCTTTGTGTCGCTGTCTGTCGAAGAGGATTGTGTCACCGAAGATTGGGGATCGATAATCAGCTTCTCAGATTCTGTTATGACTTTCGAGGACGCTGGTAAATCGTCTGATACACTAACTATTGTGGGTGTGTTGTTAATGTCTGTCGAAACCCGCATGGCATTTTGTGAAAGCAGATAAAACGTGCTCAGCGGAAAACCGAGCATAGAGAACAGCGTCACACAACTGATCAAATATCGAACGGTTGCGGGACGATTTCTGAGCAAGATCGACACGAGACGATACGCAATTGCGAGTAGTGCGATCTGCCATAAGGAATGCAGCAATGTCCAACCCACGCGCTCAGCCCAAGCCGAATGGAATATCGTTGCTAACGCGTTCATTTCTCACTCTCTTCCAACTCATCCAGTAATTGACGAATTTCGGACAGTTCTTGCGGAGAAGCTTTTTGTGAGGAAAGTGCTTGTAAAACAAGGCTTCCTGTGGAACCATTGTAAACTTTACTGATCAGATCCTTAAGCATTTTCTGCTGCGTACGTTGTTGTGTGGCGGCAGGACGGTATATCTGCGGGTGAACCGTTTCGTCACGTTTGACAAGTTTCTTGCCGAGCATGACCGACAGCATCTTGACTGTCGTGGAATAGTTTGTGTTGCGATACTCAGAGAGAGAGTTATGAATCTGACGCGCTGTCGCAGCCTGCTTCTCCCAAAGAATGCGAAGGATTTGTAGCTCGACTTCCGTCAGTTGTGAAGACGGGGGACGCGGCATAACAGGGCTCCAGTGAAAGGAAATACAAGTAGCGAATAATTTCGCTAATTAAGTCGATGTTAGCGAATAGTTTCGCCATTGCAAGCCCTAAGCGAAAATATTCGCCACAATGGCTGTATTGGGTTTAATCTATAAGCCTAAGAACGCATATTTTGCCGCTTCCGAATTGGTTTTCTTACAGGACTGACAGTAGAAAATCTGAGATGAGGTGAATTCCTTTTTGGTTCTCTCTTCGTGCATTGCTATTGCTCAAACAAGTCGAAACAGTCTTGTACATGGAATTAATCCGAATAAAAAAATGACACTCGTTTTTATTAATAAAACTAAAATTAATCCTGCTGGAAACGCAAAATCTTCGTGTGTGAAAATTATGTATACTTTTGATTAAAAATAGGTATAGTGAAAAATGCGTGTGCTTTGAGACGCGATCACTTCATTCATATCCATTTCTTAATTCATAAGGGGCTCGATTATGAATACACACAAACGCGGATTTACACTGATTGAATTGTTAGTCGTGATCGCGATCATCGCGATTTTGATTTCATTGCTTTTACCCGCTGTCCAGCAGGCCCGCGAAGCAGCGCGACGGAGTTCCTGCAAGAACAACCTCAAACAGATTGGGTTAGCGTTGCACAATTATCATGAGGCTTACAATTCGTTTCCTCCGGGCGGGGTTACACTGGGAACCTGTTGTGCAACCAAAAGCGGTATCAACTGGGCCATCTCAATTCTACCATACCTCGATCAGGCACCCTTGTTTCAAAAGTATGATTCCAACGCATTCAATGAAGACCCGCCCAATGCGACTGTCCGGGAACAAAACATGGTTGTCTATAACTGCCCTTCGGATACCAACGCCGGTAAATTGATGCAACCCGAGAGTGGGCCGGGGAGCGGTTTGCAATATCGAATGAGTTCCTATCGCGCCGTTTCTGGTAAAACTGATACGAGTGGCTGGATGGACAATGCGGAAGGGGCCTCTCTTCCAAGTAGCTGGCGAGGCGTATTGCATAGTATCGGGACCAGTGGTTACACAGTGGAGAAATTCAATTCAATTTCTGATGGAACTTCAAATACGATCGTGGTGGCAGAGTATCATACGCGAACACGTCCTCGTCGCGGGACGTTCTGGGCTTACACTTATACTTCTTACAGTCAGTCTTCCTTCACGGCCCAACGTCGCACTCTGATTCCCGATTATGATCGCTGTGTGGCAATTGGAGGCACGGGAGGCAGTAATGCCTGTAAGCGAGGCTGGGGCAGCATGCATGTCGGTGGAATGCAGGTGCTGTTGGCCGATGGCTCAAGTCGCTTTTTAAGTGAAAACATCGATTTAGGAATATTTCAAAGTCTGGGAACTCCTGAAGGGGGAGAAATCGTCGGGGAGTGGTGATCATCCCGTTTCTGGTGAGAGAATCAGAGAGCTGAGTGAAATTCTTATGAATTAAGTTCCGTTTGCAGGAGTGTTTTCACAGATGAGCGACTTTTCGATTTCGCGATGGTTTCCGCTGATGATTATTTTAGTGGGATTCACAGGATGCGGTTCTGATAATGTGAAGCTGGCGTCGGTATCGGGAACGGTGACGATGAACGGTGAACCGCTGCCAGGCGCCACGGTACTGTTTCGTCCTCGAACGACTGACGATGACAGTGAGGCCAAAGGAGCGGCTGAGTCGTACGGCAAAACGGATGAAGCAGGTCATTATGAACTTGCCGTTGTCATGACCGGCAACAGAGGAGCAGTTGTCGGGCCGAATGATGTGATGATTTCACTCGATGCGTTCGAGGAAATTCTGCCGACCTATGATTCATCGGGAAAGGATCGCCGCGGCCCTAACCCGATTCCGGAGAACTACAATTCGAAAACGACTCTGGAATTCGATGTCCCATCAGGAGGAGCCGAGAACGCCGACTTTAAACTTGTGAATCCCGATTTCAAAGTACCCGATCAGAAAGCCCATTCGAAACACGATGTGTCATAACGCAAACCATGCGATCGTGAATTGAGAATCGAATTTACTTCGACTTCAAATCAATGTTAATTTTGTTTTCGCCCTCTTTGACCGTAAATTCCAGGCCGCTGGTGGCGTGTTGTTGATACTTCGCAGGGAATTTCGGTTTGGCAGGGGCCACGTCCCCGCCTTCGAGCATCTCTTCTGCGGACATCTCTTCCGTATCTTTGCCAACTCGGGGTGGTTGAATCAGGACTTTATAACTGCCCAACGGGACTTCGGATTTACGTTCCCCATCGCGGGCCCAGGTAATCGAGTAATTTCCTTCTGCATCCGTTTCACCAAAGGCAGCATAGCCGGCATCCATCTTCATGAAGAGTAACTGCGTTCCCTGGTCAATCGCTTTTCCATCGATCGTCAGCTTACCGGTGACACTCCCCATCGGGCCGTAGTCTGTTGTTTTTGAGCATGCTGTCGTGCTCAGCCCCAATAGAACAATGAGCAGTGAAGTAACAATACGTGGCGCGCGCATGGGAAACTTCCTTTGTAACAGGGATTCAGATTCAAATTATGATCGAGACAAAATTCAACCATGTTGCTAGACACGGGACTCAAAGGAACAGGTCAGTCTTAATACTCTCCTACTGGCTGACCATCATCGCGAGTTGCCAATTGCTTCAGGGTCTCAAGATGAACGTTTTCGCTCAGAAAGCGAACAGATCCGTCTCCTTTCAAAATCTGGACACCTCCCACATGGAATGACATCAGTGGATTATTGGCACCGACATTACTGCCCATTCCGGGGAAGAGTTGATTGGCAAAGGGCTCCTGGTTGGGGCTGTATCTGACGGTTGTCAGGTTAAAGCAACGTTGATCTGAATTCGCGGAGACGGGCTGAAGATTGGGCGGGGTACCTGTCACGCGAAGTCCCATCAGCCAGCCATGCGTTGTTCCCGTGGCCGCCAGCTTGGAATAGGTTCCGGCAGTCAGTCGTTCCAGTTTTCCATTAGCCTCACCAATCATGATCGTATTGCTGGACCCATCGGTACAGTCGCGCAGACGGACGCCTTTATTGGGGACCAGCATCCCCCCACCTGAAATCAGCCCCAGGCTGCCATCGTCGAAGATGCGGTTTTCTGTGAATGAGGTCGGGTCAGCGGCTCCCGTGATACCGGCATAATGCGCGAAGGGAGCGAATGATCCATTTCGAACGTCAAGCGTTGATGAAGGGCAGGTGAATGCCGGAATTTGACCTGCTTCATTGACAATTACGCGGTTCGCATCACCCGCGCTCCCAGCGCCTTCATTGACATATCCGGGTGACTCCCCTTCCCATACCATTGCGTTATACATCGTCGCAAGATCCATGTATGGTAAAAGCAAGCCATAAAAACTGGGGCCAAAACTATGACCACTTCCACCGTTACGAGGCACACTGGAGTGAACGCCTCCCGGCGGAAATTGGGAAAACGTTTCATAGTAGTTGTGCAAACCGAGACCAAGTTGTTTCAGGTTGTTCTTACACTGAGATCTGCGAGCCGCTTCCCGTGCCTGCTGGACGGCAGGTAACAGCAGGGCAATCAAAATGGCGATGATGGCAATGACGACCAGCAATTCAATGAGTGTAAAACCTTGCGAACGTTTTCTCATAATTATATATCCCAGCCCAAAGATAAGAATCCACCCCAGAGAAATGTAATTTAGAAATCCCGTTGTTTAAGGAAAGGATAAATGGAAGGAAGCCCAAACGGGGAGTATGAATGGATCTTCCTCACTGCTGTAATTCTCCGTTGCAGCGATGAATTCCCCTTGTTTTTTATGAAAATAGGATCAAATTGTTAAAATTAGTCAGTAAATTTTTTAATACACGAAAAAGAAAGAGATTGCGGGGGGGAATTTGACCTCGCTCTGGAGAGTTAGTCTATATAGATGAGAACATGTCAATAAGGTCGAATCATTGCGCCAAAAAGTCCTTAATCAATGTGACTCGATGAATCTTTCCGGGAATCTGTTTGCCAGGTTTATGGTCACCTATGATCGTGAGCTGTTGCGATACATTATGATGCTCATCCCGCGCCGGGATGATGCAGAAGAAGTATTACAGCGAACGGCACTTGTGATGTGGGAAAAATTTGAGGAATTCGACCAGGACAGAGACTTCCTGCCTTGGGCAACCCGCTTCGCCTATTTTGAAGCACTTAATTTTCGCAAGGAATGTGCACGCAGCAGGCTGATGTTTAATGAAGAAATCATGTCTCTGCTGGCAGAGTCACGAAAAGAGCAAGAGTCATATTTGGGCCAACAACGTTCTGCACTGAAACTATGCCTCTCCGAACTTACCAGGGAAGATCGGAACATGTTGGAACGCAGATATTCAGATTCATCAACCATCAAGACACTTGCTGAAGAGCAAGGACGGACTGTCAAAGCGCTCTATCGACGATTAGACCGGGTTCGCAAATTAATTACAAAGTGCGTCGAACGCCGCGTTGCTGCTTTGGACAGGATATAAAGGACTTTATTCGATGTCGCTACCATTCCCTGAGGGGCAAAATTCTGAAAGTGACGTGGACCTGATTCGACGTTTACTTGATGGTCGGATATCAGAAGACGAACTGAGAACGATTGAGCAGCGTATTCAATCCGATATCGCGTTTCGGAATCGATATATTCAATTAGTGGATCTCGAATCTGCTTTCTATGAAGAATGCTCTGCTCCGGATTCGAGTTTGAGTTCCTCAACGATCATACAACTGAAAACTCTACAGAACACGACAAGACGTAACTCGATCATTGTTATGGTTCTCTGTGTGGTCTGCTTGTTGCTCGTCTTTTCCTTTTTATTACTGCCCTGGCAATCTGGTAACGTTTCCAGTGGGAAGAACCTTGCACAACCATCAAGGACGCAAACAAAAGTGCCAGATCGGGAAGAGACATTCAATGTCTGCCCTCTCCCTGAAATGAAACAGACTCCGGATATCGCCATTTTAACTTACGTTGATGGCATCGACTCTGATGAGTTTAAAGTCGGACGCTGCTTTAAAGCGGGGACGCTGAAAATTCCTCATGGGCGAATCCAACTCGAATTCTTCAGTGGTGCATTGATTACGATTGTTGGTCCGGCGGAGATCGAAATGATCTCAAAGTCGGCTGCCACATTGCATTCGGGACGAGCAACTGTGTTAATCCCCGAGTCAGCAATTGATTTTGTGATCAATGCGCCTGAGGCTGCTGTTGTTGATTTAGGGACCGAAATTGGAATTCAAATCGATAAAGACGGTCCTAGAGAAGCGAAACCGCTGACAAATAAACTGGCAGAAACTCCGCTGTCAGCAAACGAGGGGACTTCTATTGTCAGTAAACAACCAAAAGAGTCATCAGGCGATCCAAAGAAAATGGCGATACCAAACAAGTTGGAGTCGTCTACTCTTGCTCCGAACAGCGTCGAAACTCCCTCATTAGGATTACCAGTGAGGCAGGAGTATATCGACGCAGTTAAACAGTCGCGACCGCTGGTTTACTGGCGTTTTGAGGCGGAAGAGTTTGGCCAGGTTCGAAACGAAATGGGGCTGCAATGGACAGCCGACGTCATCCGAAATCACAATGAACCCGAATGTTTGCAAATTGCTGATGGATATGCTCAATTTCGATTGTCAGAAGCTCCGCGTATGATTATGCCGGCAGATCCCTTTCCAGAATTGAACGAGGGGCCCTTTTCGGTTGAGTTCTGGATCAGAGCAGACAAATTAGCGCATATGACTTGTGTGTCTGTCATTCAAGAAACAGATGCCGTTGGAATCCAACATCTCAATGTGATTGAGATCATGGCTAAAGAATACCTTGCTAATATGAAACATGAGATCGGCAACATCCGTTTTCTGCAAAGATTTCCCCCCAGTCCTGATTGGAAGTTCGGGACGAATCTCATCTCAAGAGAACACTGTGTTCCGGGACAATGGATGCAAGTTGTTGTCGTCAAGAAACATAATATGCTGGAACTGTATCTTAATGGATCGATTGCACGCCGCGTTTTTCATAACGTGGAAAGTGATTCCTCTGGCTACAAGCTATACCTCGGCCAGCTCAGGCTCGTGAATACGCTCAGGCAGTTCGTAGGTGGAATTGACGAATTCGCGCTTTACAAGCGTGCCTTAGGCCCGGAAGAAGTGCAGAATCATTTTCGCCTGATGTTCTGGTAATTTGTTTTGTTTCATAGATATTCAAAGCAGATCAGAAACGGGGACAAATATTTAATTTCGGCAACAGTAAAGAAGTATGTGATTAATCAGGAGAAACAGGCGGGGCAGGATTTCTGAGTACGAATAACCTGCCCCTGGTTTCTTATGTTTCTATCAAATCGGTATGCCGCGTGCGGTTGAATTTCTGCGAACGCGACCTGTAGCGGGAAAGGGTGCGAGCGGCTTTTTCTGCAATTTTGGAGATGCACACAGACAGGTCTTCGTGTTTCTGATTGACGATAAGATGACCGTTTCTGTGAATAATTCTGACGCGACATGCTTTGTCGATGCCTCCTCGAGGGCCATTCAAGTCGCTGACGCTGAACTCGATGGATGTGATCATCGACTGAAATCTTGACAGTGCATAGTCAAGGCGTCTCTGGCAAAGTTGTTTTAATTGATGAGTTAATAACTGATTTCGATCAGTAAAAGTGATTGTCATCAGACTCCTCCTTTTGGGTGATAATCAGAAATGACGATTTAACGATCAGAATATTTAAATTGTCAGACTGGACCTTTAGACTCATTGGCTTCGTTACTGTTATACGGATCAATAAATTTATTCGAAGATCTTGGTGTTTAAGATCCTTTGTGAGTTAGTATAAGCACTTCACTCGTGCAATAGAACGTGCTCTCTCTCGGGAGATCTCTCGTTGAGCGGTCTCGGCAATCTTGGCGAGGCACATGTCAATGTTCTCCCCTTTCTGGTGAAAGACAATTTGACCATCGCCATGATCGATCTGAACTCGATATACTTTTTTTAACTCTCCCTGGGGGTCTTTCAGGGCTTTGACATTCAGTTCCATGGAAAGCATCATGGGCTGGAAATGGGGCGCTAGAACATCATGCAAATAGCGCTTACAGAGTTGGATCAACTGTTGGCCTAATAATTGACTTTGATCGATAATTGTAATCTTCATTGTGTTTCTCCTGGTTTTGAATTTCAGTAAACAATTAGTTTGTTACAGGCGACTGTCACATGGTTGTGTCAGTTCAATCTTGTTCCAGTTCCCATCAGTGGAGTACTGAAACTGTTGTTGTTCATCCAGCGAAATCAGGTGCAACCAGCCGCCGGTGAATAGATTCGAGATGTCTTGATGTTTCGCAATAATCTTGTCGATGACATTTCGCGGCGCGGCGATCAGGACTTGTAAACGCAGTGGTTTGTGTTGAAAGTTCGCACCTGTATTCAGCGACTGCCAGGGGAGGCCCGTCATCAGGTCCCCGCCATTCCCGGATAGGATTCCGAAACCTCCGACAACATTATGCAACGTCTTGTTTCCGCTGCCGAAATGAGGATTGTCGACGGTAGATGCGTAATATTGCATATTGATCCAGTGGGCAACGATCATCGGAGCCGTCATGATATTCTCCAGAACGATCCCCTCCGGATCATTTTTGTGATCATAGCTGTGCAGGAACGTTCGCGCATCCAGGTTGATCTCCCGTGTATACTCTCGGGGGGCGATCACAAAAGCGGCGTTGCCTGCCAGTCCCCACTCGGGACGTACTTCAGACCAGTCAGCGGCGCGTCGCATCAGATCGGTCATTGTGGGCGCATTTATCTCGGGCATTCGCTCGACTCGGGAATTCTCAGAAGCAAGCTGAGATATTTCGATGAGCGTTTTCAAGTCCTGGTGGTGTGTCTCTGGAACTTGATCGCATTCGAAATAATCGATGCTGTCTGTCGTAGTGTTGTGTAAGCCTGCGATAAAGCAGGTGTCAGAGGGGATTGTGATTCCCCGGTGTTCAAGAGCACGCCGTACCGCAGCCTGATTCAGGATTTTCGCTGCGATTCGCGCATTCGGTTCGCCAGAGTGCCCCCCACAGGCGCCGCAGTCCAGTCCGGCTTTGAGAGGATTGTTTTCTGTTTGGCTGCCATGACCGCAGAAGACCACCAATCGAGCAAAGTGTTTCGTCAAACCCAGATTTTTTAACATCGATTCAGTTAAATCAGTCAGCTCTGATAATGTGATTCCCTGTTGATTCAAATCATTCAAGCTGGGTTCAAGCGCATCATCACTCTTACTGAATGCTGCCTGAGGATCGGCGCTGGAAGGCTGTGGTGTGGAACCAACGGACCGCTGCCAGAGTTTCAGTCCATAGAGTAAACCGGTCGTTTCCACAAACGGGAAGCAGCCCACGGCTGAAGTCCGCAGGTTTTTCCAGAGTTTTCGCATTGAGCTGGAAAGGCTGCGTTGCTTGACAAGTTGAGACTTCAAATCAGGCTCTGCAGCATGGAGATCTTCGTAGATTTTCATTTGCGGTTTCAGTAAGACGGGGACCTGGTGGTCTCCTGATTGGTCCCCCAGTCGCACGAATTCGATCGGCAGGCCAAAGAATCCCGCAAAACCGAATGTTTCAATGTGGGAAGAGACCGATTCCAGTTGCCGTCGAATTCGCTCTGATCGTACATCGATGCAGAAAACCATCTGTGCTGATTTTCGCTCTGTTTCGACGGATACGGGATGCGTTGGGGATTCAGAGTCTCTGATCGCAGTCTCAGTCTGAGCCGCGAGTCCTTGCAGCAGCTGATCTCGGAACGCGATTTCCGAAGCGCGTAACAGAGTATATCGTAAAAGTTCGTTGTCTTGTGTATCGGAGGGGAGTTTAAATGAAACGGGACGGTTTTTGGCATAGTTACCCCAGTTCACTTCGAATGCCCGCGCCTTTGAGAGTGCGGCATCGTATGCGAGACGCATCGCCAATAGACCCGCCAGGTCATTACACAATGGATCTTCGATTCCCGATTCTTCAGACTGATTTTTGACCCAGGCGCTCCAGCCGGGAATTGAAAAGGCCTGACACAGTAAGTAGGTTTCCCACAGCGCTGGTGGAACGTTCAAACTTTTCAATGAACTGATCATCGCGGCTTCAGGTGTATGCGGAAGCTGGGAGATATATCTGCACAAGCCGGTGAGTCCCTGGAATTCCAGATTTCGATCATAGACAGCCGCTGAACGCCAGGACTGGTACAAGGTCAGCTCTTTCCAGGGGCTGCCCCAGACTGCCTCGCCCTGGTCATAATGCATTGCACAATACTTAGAGATCTCATCACGGATCATTTCCGTCCAGTTTCTCTGAGAGTTTTGATCCAGCATCTCAGACAGAGTGCGAACGGGCCTGTCGTATTTCTGTTTCAACTCGTCAGGAGAATGGTCTTGTTCGTCCAGGCTTTGTAACAGTTCAACGATTTTTTCTGCAGAGGGAATTTGATGCGTGCGAATCTTGGTGCTCTCTAATTCTTCGACAGCAGTCTGGATCTGTTCAATCCCAAAGTGTCCCGAACGGAATTCTTCAGCATAGTATTTCAGGGGCATCAGGGTTTCGCAGTCTGAAAAGATTCGTAAATAATTTCGTGCGTTTAAGAAAGACCGTTCGGAAATCCCGTGATAGGGATTGATTGCCACATAATCTTTCAAAGGCGAAACAGGGGAAACTACCTGAGAAACGACCTTGAGAGCTTCGGAAATCTGTTCGATCAGATATCGTTGTCTGGAGGAAGTCCTGTTGATGAGATTGGGTAAAGGAAAGTAGGATGATTCGGATTTCATTTCTGACATTGTGTCACTCTTTCTAATAAATTTGTTTTTAAGGCAAGAAACAATGAGAGATGGAACTAGTTTATTCACGGTTCAGATTTCCGAAACGTTGCCTGAGCAACGCCTCAAGATAGAACCCGTTGAGGGCATGGATATAGAGTCTGTTGATCCATGCGGGTTGATGAGGTTGTGAGACCTTTCGATGTAGCAGAGCCAGGCTGATGAATCCAAGCACAATCAGGGTAGCCGCGGCCCAGGCTAGATCAGAAGTATTAGAAGTGCTCTGGTTCAGTCCCACAATTTTGTCGATCGCGACGAAACTGAGACTGTAGGCCAGGCAGAGTACCAGGGAGATGCCAGCGGTTCGAAGCAGCAGGGAACGATTGTTCGATTGTAAAGCCTGTCTCATCCAACCCAGCAGGGCGAGGCATAAAATAAACCCAAGTAGAATGCCACCTGGTTTTGTGAGCGGGTTGATACCGAAGAGCGCCAGGCTCGCGCAGTAAACCAGGACAATACAGGCACCGGTTATCAAGAGTTTGCTTGAGGAGACCTTCTCCTGGTGTTGGTTTGCCTGATTCCAACCTGACGCCTTGGTTTGATCGAGCACGCTACCACTATTCAGAAACGCATGCGCTTTGTAGAGCGAATGAGCCAGAATATGCAGCATGGCAGCGGAAAAAGCACCCAGGCCACATTGCAGCATCATGAAGCCCATCTGTGCAATGGTGGAATAGGCCAGATTCTTCTTGATGCTGGTTTGCGTCAGCATCACGGTGGCGGCAAAACAGGTTGTGACTGTTCCCACCACAGCCAGACCAGCCATGGCGGTGGGATTTAAGAAAAGCAGGGGGCTGGTACGGATCATGAGAAAGCCTCCCGCATTCACGATTCCCGCATGCATCAAAGCCGAGACGGGAGTTGGTGTATCCAGTGTTTGTGGCAACCAGGTATGGAAGGGGAATTGAGCGGATTTGGAGATGGCGCCGAGTACCAGTAGCGAGACCGCCCACATGATCCGGGGAGAATCGAATCCGGACTGGTACTTGATGGCTGCGAAGATCTCGGAAAAATTGAGAGTCTGAAATTCCTGGTAAATCAGGATCGTAGCACCGATCAAGGCAATATCACCAATCCGACTCACAGTGAATTTCGTCCATGCAGCCCGTTGAGCCGCGGGTCGATTTCTGTAAAATAGAAGCAGTTGATGAAGCCCTAAACTGGAGATCGCCCAGGCAAGGATGAACAGCAGCAAATTTCCCGAAATCACCATCAGGGAGACTGCTCCCACCGTAAAACCGGTCCAGCGGAAATAGTTGCCTTGTTCGGGTTCACCATCCAGGTATCGGATCGAAAAACGGCTGATGATCCAGCCAACAAAGCTGACCAGTGAGTACATCAAGCAAGAGGCACCGTCAAACATCACGAGGTTGAGATTGGCGAGTTTGACGGTTTCGGGTAGATTAACCAGACGAGCGTCAAAAAATACCTGTGAGGAGTAGAGCAGAACAAAGAGAGTCGCGAGCAGGCATTGAAAGCCTGTGACTAGAGGTAGTTTCAAAACCCAAAATTACGTGAACAGTTTGGTATAGTATTTGTAAGAGTACCTCCCCAGAAAGGAGGTCTCATTATGACCATGACCCGCGTGTCCCGACCTGCCACAGGTCGCAACATAACCGGGTCCAGGACGGAACCAAAACCACAACTCTCGGACGAGCAATGGCTTCTGATCAAAGATCTGTTTCCAGAACCACCGGCAAACGCAGCCGGAGGGCGGCCCAGAGTGGCTGCCCGCGAGTGCCTCGAAGGAATCCTTTGGGTATTAAGGACTGGTGCCCGATGGAAAGATTTACCAACATTTTTACCATCGCCCAGCACCTGCTGGCGTCGTTTCAAGGAATGGACCGAAGACGGTGTGTTCCTGGAAGCGTGGCAGCGATTACTCGAACACCTCGATCGCCGGAAGCTGGTAGTCTGGTCGGAAGCGTTCGGGGATGGCACATTTTGCCCTGCAAAAAAAGGGGCGCCGATGTCGGCAAGACAAAACGGGGAAAGGGAACCAAGCTTATGCTGCTGGTCGACGGGAACGGACTCCCTCTCGCTCTGGATCGTACCAGTGCCTCGCCGGCAGAGGTGAAGTTGATTGAGTCCCTGCTGGACCAGCGCATTTTGCCACGCGACCCTGATCGCCTGATTTATGATCGTGCGGCCGACAGCGATCCCCTGCGCACACAATTGGCGGAACGGAAGATAGAGCTGATCTGTCCGCATCGCAAGAACCGTGTAAAACCAGCGACGCAGGATGGGCGTGCATTGCGGCGATATCAACGCCGTTGGAAAGTCGAACGCACCATCAGTTGGTTGTTCAACTTTCGTCGCCTGGTAGTACGGTATGAAAGATACAGTCATTTGTTTTTAGGATTCGCACAACTCGCGTGCGTGTTCACCTTACTTAATAAGTTATGAAACCACTTCTAAGGTTGTCATTTGACAAAGTTGATTGACCCGCGTGTTCGCCGCTTTTCTAGGAATGAGCCCATATATCAGCAGAAGGCAAGCAGGAAGGATCAAGATCAAACCAATTGCACCAGACATTACATGCTCCTCAGTTCATTAAAAAAAAGTCGTGAAAAACAAAGCGCGTATTCATATTCGCGTATAATGATACGCGAAATAAATGTCGTCAATAGTTTTTCGTCATTTATTTTGAAATTCTTGAGGCAGCTTCCAGGAATGTACGCGGAATGCACCTGAATCGTAGCGTTTGAGAGGCGTAATTATTTTCGTGAATTTGATTTCATCTCAGGATCGGATACACTATAAAGGGCTAATATGCTCTTATGCTCTAAAATCAGTGATAGTAGGAAGTAAGGCACGTTCCTTACTTTTCGGAGTGGGTGATATTGCGATGAAAAAATCGTCAAAAAATAAACGCGGGAGTGGTTCCGGCAGAGTCAGAGACGGAAAACAGCAAGGGAAAGACGCGATGCGCGACGCGAAATCAGGAACAGCAGTGAGTCCTGCGACGGATTCCGGAAACCGTTGGACCTTCCTGACCAATCATGCACACGTTCTGATCGTGTTGCATCGCGAACCCTCGATTGTGTTGCGGGAAGTCGCTTTAAAAGTCGGCATAACAGAGCGCGCCGTCCAGCGGATCATCCAGGATCTGGAAGAAGAAGGATTCGTTAAACGAGAGAAAATAGGCCGTCGGAATCACTACGAAGTCCTGACGGATCAACCGTTACGGCATGCCATTGAAAAGCACAAATCGATTGGTGACCTGTTGAATCTGGTTTCGGAGTAAGTGCCTGGGGACTCTGAACTCTACTCATTCCAAGCCGGTTACCCAAACAACTCCATGATTGGCTTGCCCGTGGTTAAGGTGCGTAAGAGGCCCGTGGGGTCTTGTGGATTACTAATCGGGATATCCAGCGCGTGGTAGATTGTCGCTGCCAGTTCCTCGGGGCGGACGGGGTTGTGCGTGGGATATTGACCGTACTTGTTGGATTTACCGTACACGTTCCCCCCTTTAATGCCGGCTCCCGCCAGAATGGATGAGAAACAGCGCGGCCAGTGCTGACGACCCGGCGGGTCCTGCTTGAGTACGTTGGGGGTGCGGCCGAATTCGCCGGTGACCACAACCAGAGTATTGTCCAGCATGCCGCGATCCTTCAGGTCGGAGAGCAGGGCGGCCAGTGCCTGATCCAGACGAGGCAGGCAGAATCCCATGCCGTAAGAGCCGTTACCGAAGGCATTACCCATCCCCATGTTGCCGCCGTGCATGTCCCAACTGCTGCTCGGAGGGCCTTTCTTATCGTACTCTGCCTGTCCCGTCCAACCGTTGACCGTCACAAACCGGACGCCCGATTCCACCATCCGCCTTGCTAAAAGCAGATTCTGCCCCAAGGGGTGCATGCCATATTTTTCGCGGACTTTGACCGGCTCTTCCTCCATGTTAAACGCTCTGCGCCCTTCGGCGCGCGTCAACGCTTCATAGGTCTTTTCGCGCAGGTCAGACCAGTCTTTGACTGTCTGGTCTTTGTCCAGACGTTTGGATTCCAGGTGACGTAGTACCGATTTGCGTTGTTCGAGTCGCTGTTCGTCGTAGGGGGCATAAATTTCGGGCGGCTTAAAGTTTTTCATCGCGGGGTGATTGTTGGCCGAGCCGACAAATACGGGGGCAAATGCCGATCCCAGGTAGCCGCCAATTCCAATATTGGGCGCACAAAACACAGGCGGTCCCACGCATTTAATCAGCCAGGCATTCGAGACGAAGTTACGTTTACTCGGTCTCATTTTGGCGACGAAGGAACCGAGGTAAGGTTGCTCGTTCGCCATACCCTGCTGTACCCGTTTGTTTGACTGGCCGCTGAGCAGATTGTGCATCGCATCGAAGTGATTGCTGATCGCGCCCGGATGCGACATCGAATTGATGAGCGTGAACTCGTCGGTCAGCTTGGCCAACTCGGTATGCATCTCATTGATCCGCATACCCGGCACCTTGGTGGCGATCGGCATGTAAGGCCCACGATAGTCCAGCGGTGCCTCCGGTTTCATATCCCAGGTATCCAGGTGACTCGGCCCGCCACACAGCAGAATGAAGATACACGACTTCTCGGCCCGAACCGCCTTCCCCGAAGCGTCCACCTTGTCGCTGCCCATCACCACACCAGGCATGCCGAGACTGAGAGTACCCAGGCCGCTCGCAATGAGGGCCTGCCGTCGGTTCATTTCCAATTCGTTCATGCGCAATCTCACTGAAAATCGTATAAACCAAATTCGATGCGTGGATTATAACATTTTATACCGAGTTGCAACACAATTTTCCGTGATATCAGAGAGATCGCCATAATGGACTGAAAATGAGCTGATTTGAGTGTATTGGATAAAAAACAAACCGACCCCTGATCATCTTTGGGGCGAGCCTATGTGCTCGCCCGCCTGGTGGCAATCAACTCTATTCTTCTGTGGACGGGATCAGTTGAAGCGTTCGAATGTTGGCACAAATACCACCCTGTCCCTGCGGGCGGCTACATAGGGCCGCACCCTACTGCAACACGGGTTGGAATGGTCTCACTGAAATCGAACGAGCACGGTTGGGCAAGTCGAGCGTTGGTACACGGGAGTTTTATATTGTATTCAACGACGTTCCTGCGTTCCCAATTCTGATGGTCGATCAGAATTTTGTATAACAATTTAAACAATTTTGTTATAATGCGTTTTCAATAGAAGTGAACCTGTCTTTTTATCCCCTGTTCTTGGGGTCTTATATTTTTTATTTCATTTCTTGAGAGGAGGCTGATATGTCTGCGTCTGCTTCTCACCGCTCGGTCTTTAGTTACCTCTACAACCACAATCCGTTCTATGTTATTAGTGCGGTATTGATGTTGTTCGCCGTGCGGTCCGCTTACGGAACCATTGAGATCGGTTCCATCAACTGCTGGATCATGATGGGAGTGCTCGCCGGGTATACCCTGTTACTGGCGGGGATTGGCGTGCTGATTGTGCGTTGGGGCAAAGTCTGGGAAGATGCCCGGTCGATTCTGCTGATCCTGCTGCTGTTGTTTCTCGGGGTTTCGGTCAGTATGGATGATCTGTTTTCCCGGATCACCCCCCAAGAGGGAATGACCCTGATGATTGCCGGCTTTCTGTTTTCGGCGCTTGTATCTGAAGCCGTCCTATGGGGGACAGGTATCCGATTCGGGGCCCGTTATCGGATTCCCTATCATCTGTTTCTGGCGTTGTTTTATTTCGCGCCCTGGTGGTGTTCTCCTGAAATGCATCCACGTTCCGCTGCCTCACTGGAATGGACGCTGTTTCTGTTTCCTGTCGTCGCGTCTGTTCTGTTTTTGTGTCTGCTGCCCGCGATTCGAGGCGGCGTCAGTTATGTCAAAGGGAACGGCACGCCCTGGGGCTGGCCTCTGTTTCCCTGGATTGCCTTCGGCGTGATCGCCGCTTGTGTTGCCCTGCGCTCGTTTGCACTGTGCCTTACGTTTGGTCCTGCCGGGCCGATGTGGATTACATCGGGAAGCGGCCCCCGAATGATTTCGTTTGATACGTTGTGGGGCTTCTACTTTTTGATTCCACTTGGGTTCGTCTTACTCCTGTTGCTGCTGGAAGGAAGCCTGGTGACGGGGAATCAAAAGTTTCAAGCAGGCGTGATCCGCTTCTCTCCGTTGTTACTGTTGCTGGCAATGCCTGCAGCGACGGGGCGAGTCCACCTGGGTTTTCTTTTCAAAGTGACCGATGTCATCGGCTCGCCGATCTGGATCACGCTCTGGTTGCTGGTGGGCTTTTATCTCTGGGCTGCGGTGCGACGTGTGCCCGGCGCAGTTGGGGCAGGGATGGGCGCAATCGCACTCTTCGCGATCGTCGGCCCCCAGACACAGGGTTCGGGGTCTCTCATCGATCCCACACCCTGGCCGTTACTTCTGGATGGAGTTTTGCTGCTGGGATTGGGACTTCGCAAACGTTCCTCGGGAATCTGCACCGCGGGTATCGTCGCGGCGACGTTGGGAATCTGGCTTGTTATTCCAGAGACGATTCTGTTTGAATACCGTTTCACAGTCTGTTTTCATTTGTTGTGGATCACGGCACTGGTGCTGGGGCTGACGATGAAAGATGATTTCAGCCGGGTTTTGCAATGTGCGAGTGCGCTGTTGATTCCTCTGGTTTCGGTGGTTGTCATCTGGAGTACGCGTGCGGTCGAAATTCCGTTTCTCTGGCGACTGACGTATGTGGTTTCGTGGGCCGTCGGCTGTCTGTTGATCGCCCGCATCTGGTCCCTGCGCTGGTTCTGGTATTCCTTTACGGGTACGACGAGCATCTTAGTTTATACCAGTGCGGCGTACGGATTCCGGCTGGCGACCAAAGTCCTCAGCCCCGCAGCGGTGACCGCCTTTGTCTGGTCGGTGGCCGCTTTGTTGATCGCCTTCCTGATCAGCGCCCACAAAGCCCGCTGGCTGCCGGAGTATGCGTGGTTATTGCCCCGAAAAGAGACGCCGCCAGAAGCCGATTTGCTGCCGCCGATATCGGAGGAGACCTCTGGGGAAGAGGAGTGATGTAAATCCGACGTATTCTAATCAAGGGGGCAGGTCTGGATGATTTCAGGCCTGTCCTCTTTAGGTGTTCTCTACCAAGAAAAATCCGTAAAGTGGAAGGAAAAAAAGTGCGAGGATTCAAGCGTCGAACTCGGCATTTGAGGTACCTTGGGGCAGGCTGTGTTTTGGCAGGTATTGTGTCGTTTATGTGGACTCGCACACCATACAACGATTTCCGACCGTTGGGATACTTTCTTGATTTCATTTTCAGCATGACGGTCTTACTATTGTCTGCATTATATTGGGAATCGGTATGCCGCTTGACGCCTCGGTCTCACAAACTGGATGTTGCACTATTTGATTCAGCGATCCGTATCGTGGTTTTCTTTCTAGCAATAGGGTCGTATCGTATACTTTTACGGATTTACTCTTTCACTTTTTACAGGCTAAACTTGGATATAGTGTGGTGGCCTACTGTGTATGAAGCGATGGCCATTGGTATTGCAGCCGCGTTTCTGCTTCTCGTCCTGTTCGATTATGTACGCGCAAAGGTTATTAATCGAAAAAAGAGGCAGGTGGTTCCATCCAGTTTGGCATAAGGGCAGGTCTCAATGATTCTGAACCAGTTGTCATATGATCTTTCGCTTTGACTAGAATGTTCGTTTTGATGAGATCAAAAACAATCGTCCTGTTAGTCATCACTGTTGTCGTCGGAGTTGTCGGCTACTTTATTGGGGCATCAAAACCAGTCACGCCGCCAGTTCCCCAGTCTCAAGTGACGAACATAAACACGGGCACAAACTCAGACCCCGAACAGGCAGCCGAGCCTAAACAGCATCTTTCGGCATCGACAATCGACCTTCCTAAAGAGCTTGATCTGCGATCTCAAAACGGAATGGCGGTCTCCCTGGCTGAGACTGAGGATTCAACGGACGTCCTGTTTCTCTTCTACGGCGAAAAACATGTTTCCGGCGCTGTTCGCTTAACACGTATTCTCATGCGGTTTCCGTATCGCGGCGATGTTTACAGCACATCGACGGCCACAGCCATTTTTTATGACAATGCGCTGGTTCCAGATAAAAAAAATCTCGATTGTCTCAGTGGCTATATCGTGTTGGATCGTGATCAGTCGAAACTGGAAATCGATTTCGTAGTCAAAGATAAAACCGCCTGGCATCGTTTCGGCTGGAATGGAATTTGGAATCTCGATACCAAATCCTCCTTTGACGTCGATGAAATAATGCGTAATATGGATCTCGTCAAATAGCCGTAAATCCACTTCATAATTGCTAGCACAAGAACCATTCTTGAGTGTCTATTTACGAGAATTCAGTGCTTGAACCTGAGATTAATGATGCCAGAGTGATAGATCTATCTGTTCCAATCGGTCTGCTCACCGTGTAGTTTATAAATAGAACTTAGAAACGCATCCCGCCCTGCCAGAGAAGACCTGCTGAGGAAAATACCATGCGAATTATCTTACTGATCCTGATCTGTTGCTCGCCCCTGACGTCACTATCAGAGCTTTCCGCAGCGCCTGAGAAACCGAACCGGCCTAACGTGGTGATCATTCTCGCCGATGACATGGGCTATGGCGATGTGACCGCGCTCAATAGCAAGAGCCGGATTCCGACGCCGCATCTGGATCAGCTGGCGCGGCAGAGTCTGGTGTTTACTGATGCCCACGCCGCGGGTTCGTATTGTGTTCCCTCCCGCTACGGTTTGCTCACCGGTCGTTATATGTGGCGGACCCGGCTGGGGTCGGGGGGCAACCTCGCGAATTTTGCCGGCACACTGATTGAGCCGGGACGCAAGACGATCGCTGACTTGCTTGAAACAGCCGGCTATCAAACCGCGCTGGTCGGCAAATGGCATCAGGGGCTCGACTGGAAGCTGCACGACGAAAGTGAGCGGGAACAGATTCGCGTCGATCCTAATTACCAGAATTTCCAGAACATTGACTTTACTTCGCCCGCACTGAAGGGGCCGAAAGATTATGGGTTTGCCTACTCGTTCGGCACCGCCGGTTCCGCGGAGATGAACCCGGCGGCGTTCATTGAGAATAATCGGGTCACCGTGATTCCCACGCTCACTTCCGCGCAGGCAAAGAAAAAGCACGGCGAATGGTTTGGCCGGGATGACAATATCGTCGCCGAGGGTTATACGATGGACCGTCTCGTGCCGACGCTTTCAAACAAGGCCTGTGAATTCATCGAAACGGCGACTCGTACGCACCCCGATCAGCCGTTCTTTTTGTATTATGCGATGACGACGCCCCACAATCCGATTGTGCCCAACGAACCATTCATCGGCAAAAGCCGCGCCGGCACGTATGGCGATTTCGTCGTCGAACTCGATCACCACGTCGGCAGGCTGCTCAAGAAACTCGATGAACTCGGCATTGCAGAGGACACGCTGGTGATCTTCACCAGCGACAATGGCCCCGTCGATCGGACGAAGGGATATCGACAGCGCTGGGTCCGCGGCGATACACAAATTTATGGCCACGACAGCAACGGCCCCTGTACCGGCTGGAAGGGGGGCCTCGAAGAGGGGGGACACCGGGTGCCTTTTCTTGTTCGCTGGCCGGCGACGATCAAGGCGGGCGAACAGTGTTCGACTACGATTGTCTTCAACGATGTCCTGCCCACACTGGCAGAGCTGTTAAGCGTCAAGCTGGACGACAACACCGCAGAAGACGGGCAGAGTTTCTACAAGGCGTTAACTGGTGAAGCACGGCCCGTCTCGTTTCATGAAGCCATCGTGCACAATCACCACAACGGCACTTTCGCACTCCGCCAGGGACCTTTCAAACTGACAGTCCGCGGCCCGAAAACGATTGCTGAGGTTCTGGACGAAAATGTCCCGGTCACCTTCACGCTGTATGATCTGGATCAAGACATCGAAGAAACCACCGATGTTTCCGGTAAGCATCCACAGCAGATCAAAGAAATGCATGCCTTGCTCAAACAATACGTGAAAGAGGGGCGCAGCAACGGCGGGCGATGAGTCAGAATCGGCTTAAAACGGGATCTGTCGAATGCCGTATGCCAGTAGTATCGCCAGGAGTGAAACGCTGATGAAGAGCGAGATCATCAAACGCGTGGCATGCAGTTTCAGATAGTCTGCGATTTTTGCATCAATTACGTCGGCGAGATTCTGACGCAACATCAGTAAATCGATTGATGAGTTCGAACCCTCTGAGCTACAGGAGCGGATGATGACTCGAATCGTCGCCCAGACGAGCGTTCGCTGAATCTTCCCGGCAAACCAGAGCGCAAGGCGAGGGAGGGTTGCTGCCACTACTTTTTGTGAAAGCAGCACATCTCCTGCTGCGTTGAGCTTGTCTTCCAGTTCCGAGAGGGACATTCCATGCATCGACTGGGGTGCCGAAAAACGCCCTTCCGGCGATTCATCAGAGATTCCCAGAACGAGATCAAATAGTGCATCAAAGATACGTCGGCCAATGGCAGTCCGTTCTAAAAAACGGGAAACGGTCTTCGACATCGTAAATTGAAACGAAACGAACAATCCGAGAAGCATGACTAAAATGACATTGATTGAGAGAGCGAGGATCAGGCGAAGCAGGCTGTCTTCAGCGATAACGATCCAGAGAACAATCGCAGTGAGAAGAGGACCGTAGAGACACTCAATCGCAAACAGCGTCAGGGAGAAGGTGCGCAACGCATACTTGAACAGTCCTGCCACTCCTCGCAGGGAGTCGATAATCATTGACATGGTTAAGCTGTCCCGTCTAAGTAATCTATCTTTCACAATGCAGGGAAGTATAAGAAATATCTGTATGCTGAGAAATTTGACTAGATTGTTTATTCGTCCTGTCTCATAAATTATTGAGAGAGAAAATCACGACATTCCTCAAATTATATAGAAAACGAGAGCAGGAACTCCCTTTTTGCTATCGCTTCTTTCTACTCCTTGATGGCACAGCAAGTAAATGCTAGATTGATGCAGCAGGTTTTCATCTCCTTACAATCAAACAGCCGAGATCAACTATGCAGCTCGATCCTTTTCACCTTGCATTTCAAGTGCGTGACATTGCTGAAGCCCGGGCCTTTTATGGCGGTCTGCTTGGCTGTAGTGAAGGCCGCAGTGACGAGACCTGGGTGGACTTCAATTTTTTCGGGCATCAGGTGGTTTGTCACTTGAATCCGGCGATTGGTCCGGAAGGATCTGTGGCCGCACACGTCAATCCCGTTGATGGTCACGGCGTTCCCGTCCCGCATTTCGGCGTGGTCCTCACGATGGATCGCTGGCAGGCTCTGGCGGAAACATTACGTGAGAACGAAATTCAATTCGTAATCGAACCTTACATTCGCTTTAAGGGACAGCCGGGAGAGCAGGCCACGATGTTCTTTCTCGACCCCAGCGGCAACGCCCTCGAATTCAAAGCGTTTCGCGATGTGGAAAATCAATTGTTCGCGACGTGAGTTTACATATTATCGTATCGGGGTCTGCCCCGAATGGCACTGCCTGTTGTAGCGTAACAGTTTGCGTTCATACGATTGCCTTCCGTTGTTGATGGTAATGGCATCTGGGTTGCTTCAGTAGAGCCAGCACTTTGGTGCGGCGTTTATTGGCTCTGGGTTCTGTTCGGCCGGTGCGATGGCCTACCTGTTCGCTGCTGGGAACCTGTTGTCCGAGTGTAACCAACTCATCCGTGACCTTCGTGACGGCTCCCAACAACCAACTGGCAGCCAGCATCTGTTGCGTGGTGGCAAACGAGAGGGAACGCGGATCACGGTCTGTTGAGAGACTGCTTTGCAGCATTTTGAACCGAATCAGATTGTACGCCAGCAGGCACGACCAGAGTTCGGTGAGCACCATGTCCGGAGACTTCGCACGCAGAATATCCATCCCCAGCGAACACTTGATGCTGCGAATATCCAGTTCGATCAGCCAGCGGCTCTGATACACGGCGGCGATCCAGCGCGCCGGGTATGCTTTCCGATCTGTGATGCTGGTGGCAATCGTAAACGTTTTGGCGCGATACCCCGGCTGACTGATCTGCACATCGACCAGACGCAGAGTGAGCGTCAGCGGTTGTTGCCAGAATTCCTGACGGGGCATCCAGTCAGGACGTTGCAATGGTCGTGACCAGGTCACCAGTCGCTCCCGTTTGCTCAGCCGCCGTGCGTTCTGGGGATGATCGTCACGCAGGTGATGATTCTTCATCAAAACCTGCACGCCCCGCGCACGGCACGCACTCACCAGCCAGTACGTGCAGTAATACGAGTCTGCCACCAGGGTATCTCCCGGTCGGAGTGCATCGCGCATTTGCCAGAACAGGGCCGTTTCGCCACTGCCTTTTCCGCTGTAAGGCCCGCTCACTAGATCCACCAGCAGTCCGGTTGTCATCGAGATCAGAGAAACGCAGCGTAGAACGGGGAACCCGAGCCCCGGTTTCTGAGTCGGGTTCTGTGGATAGGCACGCTGATTCTTGGGAGTATCGGCGGCCGTGAGGGTGAAGCCATCAACCAGCAGAATGCGACCGCCGGTGCTCCGTGATTTCACATCAGCGATGCTGGAAGGACTGAGGCGTGCCGCCGACTGCTCTCTGGTCTGGACACGATTCTGATCACAGGCCGCTTCCGCATCAGCGGCAATTTGTTGGACAATGTCTCGAATGACGATAAACGGGATTTTGAGTCGCGCCCGACAATAAGCACTGGTATTCGTACTGCAAACCCGTCGGCCCAGCGCGGCACACAGGCTGGCAACACGGATCACGGCCGCTTTACAGCTGCGTTGCTCGCCGGAAAAGAAGACCTGAGAAATTAAGGCCCAGAGCGTGATTGCGGGTGTGTAAACGTCATCCTCGCCGGAACCAAAATTGATTTCGTGTTCATCAAAGGTTTGTTGCCAGCGCTGGTCATCAATCACATCAGATAGCGGAAGCGAAGCATTTTGCATCATCGAACGTTTGAAAAGAGAAAATGATGCTGCATTCGAATGGGAAGCTGATATAAATGGCATAGAACCTTCCTTGGTCAAATGTTTTACCCACACCAACCCAAGGAAGGTCTTGCCAGAACGCAGCATAATGCCAGGAAAGGTTTTGCCAAACACAATTTCCAGCGAACTGGCAAAAAATCAGAAAATTAAAACCGTGACTGCGTCACCCGGGAGTCGTTGCGCAAACACAAACTCAAAAAACAGCGGCAGTGCCATTCGGGTCTGCCCCCATTAACGCTCCTTTTTAAGAGACACGATCATGAAACGATTAACGGAAAAACAAAAGCGGATTCTGAGTTTCATCCGCGTCTTCCAGTTCAAAGCCGGCTGCGCGCCGACCGTAAGGGAAATTGGCCAGACATTTGGGATCAAATCGACAAACGGCGTCTCATGCCATCTCAAGGCAATCGAGGCGAAAGGCAGAATCAAACGGAATGAATTCATGCCTCGGGGCATCGAAGTTCTGGACAATCTCCGCATCCGCTTTTGTGGCGAAGTGCATTAGCAGGCACGAGGCCGATATCAGGGTCTGACTCCTATTCGCTTTCCAAAAGTGAATGAAATATGTCCTGCAAAAAGTAGGTTAGCCCTATGTGGCTACCCGTGATATCGATGTTGTTTGTGTTTTTGTGTACGACGTTTTTTCCGATTCCATTCTGGGGCGATCTAAAAATGAACGTCGCCAGGCGGGCAGGCACACAGGCACTGCCCCTACGGAAATAATTACTTCATCTCGTTTGACGAATTTGCTCGCGTTCCGAACTGTTTTCTGATGACTGATGTCATTAATACCAGAGACCCTCAGCGGCGAACTACCTTCCTGTACTGTTAGAAATGATTCCTATTCCCAAAAGGCATTACGACGATGAAGATCCGGCCGGCGGAGTTGTCTGATCTGGATGAGATGACCGCCATTTACAACGAAGCCATCTTAACGACAACGGCGACCTTTGATCTGGAGCCGAAAACGCGCGAGGAGCGGCTTGAGTGGTTCGAGAGTCATGACGAACGATTTCCGATCCTGGTGGCGGAAGTGGAGGGACGCATAGCGGGCTGGGCCTCTCTTTCCCGCTGGCGGCCCCGTCGGGCCTACGACCGTACGGCGGAAACGTCGTTTTATGTCAAAGCGGACCAGCGAGGAAAAGGGATCGGACGTCAGCTGAAGCAGTCGATTATCGAAGAAGCCCGCCGACTGGGTTTTCACACCCTCATCGCGGGCGTAGCAGAGGGAAGTGAGGCCAGCCTGCATTTAAATGAAAGTTTCGGCTTCGAGGTCGTGGGCACATTTAAGGAAGTCGGAAACAAATTCGGTAAAATGCTGGATGTGACCTATCTGCAGAAACTATTGGATTGAAGATGTCGAAGGCTGTCCCCTTTACGCTCATGAATGGAGAGTATCAATGAATCCAGGGAAAATTATGGTCGCATTCATCATTGTTTCCCTCATTCTTGCGTTGTATTTGTATCCACATCTTTGGTGGATCAGCATACTTCTCGCTGCATGGTTCCTCATGTTTCAAGTGATCGCGATCAGCAGGTGGAAACATAAGGGGCTGTTTTTTAAATATACGGATTACTTTTACTATTTGATCATCGGCGTCGTTCTCTTTGTTGGCTCACGTCATATTACAAGTGACATTATTGATTATGTTGATTCGATGATGGGTAAAGAGGTGATAGAGAAACGCTTAAAGGAAATAGATGCAGAAATACCGAAAGCCGAAGAGAGAGCTAAGGCAGCTCGCGAAGCGGTCAACAATATTAGCCAGGAGCAGTGGACGAGGGAGGCCGAAAGAAACTTCCCCCGGAGACCCGAGAAGCAGACCACGAAAATGGATGGAAGCAATAATGATATTATTGGTGGTCTGCTGATAGCAAAGCAGGAGTCTCAAAACGCTTTGGACAGTTTGAAAAAAGACAAACAATATCTGAAAGATAAAATTCGAATTCTTGAGAATAAAGATGCCATATTTTCATCATGGGAACATATTGTCATGGACTATTTAATAATACCAGTCTTGTTCCTCGCCGGAATTGCACTGAAGCTTGGGAAAACGACTGCTTCATTCGACTGACTGTCACGTTACTTGTTCTTTAATGTTTGATGATGATCGGGCGAGTGAATTGGGACATGACAATATTGGGTCTGCCCCATTCTCATCTACGCGTTCGTTGTCGTCGCTGTAAGAAAAAAAGTTGTCGTTGACTTACCGGTTGGTTATGATCGAGAGTCATGTCAAGTGTGGTAACTGCCTGTCGCAACTGTTTTACGTGGGGGAATCTCATGAGACGCGCTGATCTCGGATTGATGTTTGTCGGTGTTTTGGCACTGGTCTTGACGATGTCGGAAACGGCTTCCGCCGACGATGCCAAAAATGAAGAGGTGAGGAAGTATCATAAGCAGATCGAAGGAACGTGGCGGATCGTGACTCTTGTGATCAACGGTAACAAGTCTGCAGACGAGGATGCCAGAAAACTGACCGTTGTGAACGGGCCTGATGGGAAGTGGAGTCTGCGCTCCGAGGGGAACGAGATCGTCAGAGGCACCACTTCTATTGACCCTGCCAAAAATCCTAAAGCCATCGATATCAAACCGACCACAGGAGGGGACCAGGGGAAAAAATACCTGGGAATCTACGAACTGCAGGAGAACACTCGTAAGCTGTGCTTCGCCCCCGCCGGTACAAAGCGGCCTACCGAGTTCATGTCGACGCCCGACGATGGATCGATTCTGGTCGAATTCAAACGAGTCAAACCTAAGTCGGAGTAGGAACTTTCTTCTCGTTGAGTTGCTCCACTGTTGGATATGGGCAACTCGAAACAGCACCATTGAGCAAGCTATTTCTCGGACACATGGGTAACACTTTTAGGGAGGCTCACATGTCCCCTCGTGTTATTGACGTACGGATGGTTTTACTGGTTCCGTCGGGAGAATGATTTGGGTTCGTCATTCGCGAGGCGGGCCGACACATGGGTCGACCCCTACTTTGGAGTGGGATGTGTTTTAGTGGTATAGGGGCTCTGTGACCTCCTGCTGCCTGCCGCACTCACAAATTGCATTCGAGCCCCGCCCCGTTGATTTTTCGTGTCGTTTCGTGTTTTTCGTGGTAGAAAAAATCTGGTGTGGCACTGTTGGCTTGCCAACAGTGAAGGAGTGGTTGCCTCTGATCAAAGTTAATTTCAATCCAGCTTCAGCTTCACCCGCCGTGTCGTGCGATCTTTCACCGGTTCGCCCACCTGGATCACCACCGATTTCTGTTTGCCCTTCGCCTCAGCATAATCCGGTACTCCTGGAGGGTAGATCGCTTCGACCGACTTGATCTTCGCAGCTTTCCCATTCACCTGTAGATTGCCAAACGTCACCGTCAGCTGAGGAATCTCAGCGACCGGCTTGCGCGGGCCGTAGACTTCGACAAAGCTGGCGATTTTGGGCGAGAGTTTCAACTGGTCTCCTTTGAATCGCAGGGCGCCAATGAAAATGTTTTCGTCCTTACTGTGCGAATACACGAACGCACCGACCCACGTATACGGTTTGCCTGCGATGATCTCCTGGTCCATGCGAATGATTTTGTAGGTAAAGGTTCCCTTGCTCCATTGATAGGGACGGCGGATGCTGACAAAATCCCCCTCATGCCCGGAGCTCTGGTAGAAGCCCCCCTGTGCGGGACGAATCGCCGCGTGACTCCGTTCGCCCCACATCGACATCAACAGGCCGGGACCAATCTTGCGGAGTTGTCTGTTGTCCCGCGTGTAGCCGTCCGTCTGCGTCTGAATCCCGCCATAAAAGGGAGTATTGCTGAGATGCCCGATCCCAATCGGCGCGATATAAAGATAGCTCGTCGCAGGTACATCCTCACTGATGGTGACATCAATGCTGTAACTCTCGAACGCGGTTTCCTCACCCACATCCCACCACAGATCCACCAGATGCCACGGCATCGGCGCGTATTGTTTTTCATCCGCAGAGACGGGGGATGTCGTCAGGCAGGTGAGTAACAGGAACAGGCTGAGACGAATTGTTTTGTTCGAGAGCATGAAAAGGGATTTCCTACGCCAAGATTGTAATGAACACGAACGAATTATGTTCGACGCAAATGATACTCGATTGATCGAAGACTTGCTAACAGGGAAGCGAGATATTTTTTTCGCTTGGATGAACGTGGCGGGGGTGTTGCCCCTTCTTTTTTTCCAAACGAGTCAAAGTCGAAGCAATGGTTATGTTACCTTTTTACCTTCCAACCAACAGTTTACAATTAGCGGCACGTGGTCTACCGCTGTGCCTTTCATCCAATGAAAACCATATGGCACATCCTCGACATCCAGACTTACTAATATCTTTTCCGCATGATAGTTTGCCTCGTTTAGCAATCCAGCTGCCGGGTATACTGTGAGTGAAGTTCCAATTACCAGAACTTTCCCAGCATTTTTGATATGCTTTGCGGATATCTCATAGTTATGGATTGCTTCCCCAAACCAGACGATATGGGGTCTTAATTGAGCACCTTTCTCGCAAACATCTCCCAGTTTAATTTCGTTACCGCCAATTTCATAGATCAGTGATGAATCAGTCGTACTGCGGGCTTTTACTAACTCCCCGTGAACAT
Organism: Gimesia fumaroli; assembly: GCF_007754425.1. Lineage (NCBI taxonomy): Bacteria > Pseudomonadati > Planctomycetota > Planctomycetia > Planctomycetales > Planctomycetaceae > Gimesia > Gimesia fumaroli. The sequence continues at coordinate 4,781,897 of NZ_CP037452.1, read as the reverse complement.
GAATCACACTTGATGATCCACCTCGTTCGTGTAAGTCATCCACATTTTGTGTAATCACGACCACATCATATTTCTTTTCTAATTCTGCAATTGCTTTGTGCGCTACGTTGGGGGAAGCTGCGACGGCTTTTTTTCGACGCTCGTTATAGAAATCTAAAACCAGTTGAGGATTCGATTCCCATGCTTCTGGTGAAGCAACTTCGGTGATGGAATATTTGTTCCAAAGACCATTCATATCTCTGAATGTGGGCAACCCACTCTCTGCACTGACTCCGGCACCAGTCAGGACGACTATTTTGTTGTGATCGATTGATTCAGACATCATTTTCACTTTTCAACAGAACATGTAGTTCACGCGCACAAACACCATATCCATTTGAGATTTGACAAGCCAGTATACGAAACGGTTCATTGAAATGATGCGAAAAAGTGGTCGGTTCTCGGTTCGTGATTTTTCAGGCTTGCTTTGGATGATCACTCGCATTTCTGAAATTTTGTGTTTTCATGGAAAGCATGCGGCATCTCTCCAATCGGGGCTGGCTTAAACTGAGCGCCGGGCAGTTTACCTAATCCTCATCACCAGTCCGATTGTCGCGATTGGTTCATCCGGTTCCTGCTGCAGGCCATGCGGTGTCTGCTTGCCTTCTCTTTGCGAAATCTGGTTGACGCTGTCGCTTTTCGACGTAATTTTCCCGTAAGGCTTATCCCTCCCTACGGGCCTGCGGGGAGTGAGAGTCATGCGCTACTATGTTGAGTCGATCATGCGAGGATGCTACGAATGCATAAAGTCATTCAAGAGACGTTGGATATTCTTGACAACTGGAGTAGTCGGCTGGAAGGGCACTGTGCTCAGAAACGCGGCGAAGAACGTACGGATTATCGTCAGCTGGTGAGTCTGTACATTCCCCGATCAGAACTGCATGGAGGGGATGATGATGTCCTGGAGATGGTGGTCGTCACCGCTCGGAATTTATCTCGCAGCGGTTTGAGTTTTATTCATTCCAAAAACCTGCGATCAGAAAACATCATCGTGGGACTGGGGCAGGACAAGAAAGATCGGATCTATCTGCAAAGCAAGATTGTCCGTCGGCGTCAGGTCCATAACGATTTGTGGGAATTCGGCGTCCAGTTCACCGGTCGTGCCATTATGTAACGAGGCGGGAATGAATCGGAAGCCAGATCCGGGGCTAACGCCTTTCGGCTAATAAGCCATTCCGGCTGGCTTTAATGAAAAAGAAAACTTGTCCAAGCGACTATCCCCTTTAATCTGCTTCTTTAATCACTATCCACCTAGATGCGGGACCATTTTGGGGTCAATGCTCGTGGCGCACAGTAGACCGCCCCACAGTGCGCCGGGAATGCCGGGGGAGAAGACGTCCTGTCCGGTCAGGTAGAGTCCTTTGAGCGGCGTCTGCATGCGGAGTGCTTCTGACATCACGCGCTGCGGCGTGACGTCGAGACCGTAGAAAGCGCCTTTTGTATGACCGGTGATGAATGCCGTTGCCAGTGGCGTCGCGACTTCGCGAAAGACGACCAGTTCCGCGAGTCGGGGAAAATACTTCTGGAACTGCGCAAACAATGCTGCCTCGACCTGCTGTTTGAAATCCTGATAGTCATCACCACGTTGGTCCGGTGGGAGTGTGGCCCAACGCTCAACAGTCGACCAGTCTGCCCAGGCAACGATTTCTCCCGCATGTTTTTGATCGGGGCCCGGATCGTGTGCGGGGTCTTTCAACGAAGCGAACGAGACGAACATCGCAGGCGGGACGCCGGAAACGTCGGTCCAGACGGCGTCTGTTTCGCCTGTCGGATAAAGCCAATGATTCGACTTCGTGGCCCCGGCTGCTTCGATGTCGCCAGAGAATCCGAGGAACAGTGTAAAATGACAGATGTTGGAGCCGAGGGAACGGATCGAATCTACCCAAGCTTGCTGGCCGTGATCGTTCGGCAGCAGTCGGTCCACCGTCTCCCGTGCGCCGATATCGGAAATGACCTTGTCCGCATCGATTGTTTCGCCATCCGATGTTAAGACGCCGACGACACGACCGTTTTCCATGCGCAATGACTCAACGGTGACGCTCGCCCGTGCCTCGCCCCCCGCTGATGTGATCGTCTTCAGCAGATGTTCTGCGATCGCGGAGCCCCCGCCTTTGGGATAGAAACCGCCGTTCTCCAGATAGGACCCGATGACCGCCGCGTGATAAGCGAAACTGGCTGTGCCGGGTCGGCCACCGAACGTGCCCCACTGTGCGGAAAAAACCGCCGCCAGTTCTGGATTGTCAGTCAGGTCATTGACGACTTCCGCGGTGGTGCGTTCACACCAGCGTTTGATCGACCGGCGATTCCACCATTTCAGCACAGCACCAATCGCCGCCGGCATCGCCCGCGCCCGGGTGAGGTTGGTCAGCGCCTCCTGGCCTTGTTGGATCGCGTGAAACCAGGCGTCGATGGCATCGCCTTCATTGGGAAAGCGTTCCTGCAAATCGAGCCTTTGAGCTGCGGTCGGTCGAGACAGTGAGATTGAGGGAGTGTCACCCATGTGCAGTGTGTCGTAGATCGTTCCCATCGATGCCAGTTCAATGGGGAAGTCCGCCAGCCAGTCGAGAATGGCTTTCTCCCGTTGATCCGGTCCCATACAGCCAAGATAGTGAATCCCGGCGGTCCATGAGAAACCATCGCGAGAAAACGTGTGAGTCTGTCCGCCGAGGGAATCGTATTGTTCCAGTAGCAGCACTCTATGCCCCAGCCGCGAGAGGGCGGCGGCCGCCACCATCCCTCCCATGCCGGAACCGATGACAATGACTTCCCAGGGGGTTTGATTCGTGGTCATCGTTGCTACGCCTTTCGTATTCTTTTGGCATGGTTGTATTTTGCGCTGTACGTGCCGGTCTTACTCCATTATGCGGTGCATATCCGAGACTTTCAAATGAAGGAAATCAGTTCGGGTTTCAATCTCCAGAGTGAATGCGAACAGGTTCTGGTAATGTAGCGACTGTCTTAAAAATTCAGGAATTTCTCACGTTTGCCTCCCATTGTTTTCCTTCTTTGACCATGGTGTTGAGAATGATGAGCAGTTTGCGCATGGCAGCCACGAGTGCGACCATTTTCGGTTTTCCGTTTTTGACGAGCCGTTTATAGAACGCACTGATGATCGGGTTGTGCCTCAAGGCCACTACGGTGGGCATGTATAATCCGTTCCGGATCCGGACTCGTCCGCCGCCAATCGTCCGTCTTCCCCTCATGGTTCCGCTGTCGCGGTTCGTGGGTGCGACACCGACTAACCGTGAGATCTGCTTTCGATTCAGGCTCCCCAGTTCCGGCAGATCTGAGATGAGCAGAGTTGCCGTGATACTGGCGATGCCTGGTACCGATTGCAGGATTTTCGAACGTTTACGGGACTCCTCGTCGGCGTCAATCAGTGCCTTCAGTTCCTTCTCGATCAGCCTGAGCTGTTCTTTGTGGAAAGCAATGGATTGTTCAATCATCTTGATGACGTCCTGGTCCACAATGGTCTCCAGACGGTTCTTTTCCTGGATGATCATCTTGCTGGTCTGTTCCCGGCGAGAAGTAAATTCACGCATTTTCTGCTGGGCCTCTGTTAAAGGTGGAGTGAGCCGTGGGTCCATCACCTCGGCATATTCCCTGATGATGCGCGCGTCAATCTCATCGGTTTTGGCCAGTTGATTCTTCGCTCGGGCAAAGTCCCGGATCAGTCGGGGATTGACGACAGAAACCGGAAACTTGTGCTGGTGCAGACAGGCAACCAGCCTGTTTTCCCAGCCGCCGGTTGCTTCCAGACAAACTCGAATTGGCTGAAGCTTCATGAGTGTGGCGATTAACTTTTTTCTCCCGGCTGGTGTGTTCTTGTAAACAACGGACTTGGAACGATCTGGGAAACTGACATCAAACTTGGCTTTTGAAATATCAATCCCAACGTCTTCTGTGTTAAGCTGATGCATGCTAAGGCCCTTCCTTGCAAATACGAGCTGGTGGTGGTGCACCGCTCTGGCGACTGTACGGGTTAAGGCATGAGAAGCGAGTGGCGATCCAGCTACAACTCGGTCTTTAAGACCAGGGGCCGACACGATCTGACACTCGCCACCAATGTTTCCCGCCTTTAAAGGCGGGAAACATTGGCTTTATCTGCCTATCAAAACAAAGAACTCTAGACAGTCAAGAGCAGATACAAGGGGCCGATCCATGTGTCGGCCCGCCTGATGGGGAACAATAAACGGTCAAACTCTGAATGGGGCCAGTGAAGCTTTCCTGAGAACCGGGTGGGACCGAATGCAATTCGGTCCGAGCGCAGCGAGCAGGAGGTCATTATGACGATACCGGTAGCACTGCCATCTCCTGATGTCTTTCGCGATCCCCCGTCTGTTTTTTTCGTGGTCTGTTTTTCAACGTAATCCAGGGAGTTCTTGAACGGTGAGTTTCTGCTGTTATACTGCATCTGAACAAGGGTGTGCAGGTGGATCACAATTTCTGACGTGAATTGAGGATGCTCCCATGGAAACTGAACAGCCAATTCGATATTCGCTGACTCGACGCCAAAGGCTGATCCCGCATCTCAAGATTTGGGGGCCGGCATTCGTCCCTTTCTTCGTTCTTCTTGAATCCTTCTTCATCGTACGATTCATTGGTGAGGCAATCGCACTCGAGTGGCGTGGGACGCTTACCTTTGGTTTCCTGGCGTTCGGACTATTACTGCTTTTTCGCGGTCTTGTCGTCGGGCTGTTTGATATTGTTTTGCATGCACGACGGGATATGGACATCACAATCGAGGAGAACGGTCTCGGTGTGATGATTGGAAACGAACGATGGTACCTGTTTCTGGACGGAATCACGAAGATATCGCAGTACACTGCGGGTGTCTGGACGATCGAGCATTGGAATGGATCAGTAGTCCACATACTTAAAGACGTGATTTCAGATAAACAAATCAGACATATGCGACAAAAGATGGAATTCGGACGATCGTCGGCGGGCACTGCCGCCACGATAGAACGAGGACGCCAGATTCAGACAATTCTCGAAGACGAACAAATGGTTTGATAAAACATAAACATGTACCCAAAACTTCAAACAAATCGTGATCTCTACCTGGCAATCGAAGACCTGTCGAAGCAGTACTCAAATTGCGGTCGTTCTCTCGAAACGTATCTTCTCGCAGTTCTCAATCGGTCGGGCGAATTCAGCGAACGCGAGTCGCTCACATTGGCTGAATTCTACGAACTGATCGTATGCGGTTTCACATACAAGCCCGCAGAATTTGACGACGTTTGGCGTGCCCAATATGACGAACTACCGCACGAGGACGATGGCTATGCCGGTTGGTACGCAACAGTGGTTCGTCAAATTGTCGATCTTCGGGAGATGGACGAATGCGGGACGCTAGAGAATGAACTACGATACTTTGGTGTCAGTGCCCCGCGGAACTCTCCATGGTACAATTTTGATCCTCTAGGGTATCTCGAATGTGCCATGGCTGGATCATTTGGCGGCTGGGAACCCGGCGATGATACTGGTCGCCAATATGTTCCCGGTCAAGTCGGAGTATTAGCCGAAGATGGTTCAATCCAATCTGCCAATCCTGAGGATCTGCCAAATCCAACATTTGAAATGCCTACGGTGACATGGGATCATTTCAAAGACTTTTTATTTTGTGGCCAAATCTACGAGTGAATCTATATAGAATCGAGCAGTGAACCAATTACCGGTGTAGATTCGTCAAACAAACCTTTAATCGCACCCGTTCGCAGAGTTCCAAGGTGTTGCAAGTGTCTGTGGAACTTCAACTTGTCCTACTTTGTGATTCTGTGATAGTATCCGGCTCGTTTAATACAAGTCGCATGAGATCGATCTACTTTCTGAATCCCATGTTGCACAACCATTCCGATTGATCGGGAGAGCATTTCATTTGGATACGCTGATCTTCCTGCTGATCCTGTTGATCTTTCTGGCGATGTGGATCCGGAAACGCTGGCTCGTTTATTCCCTGTTTCTGACCTCTCTGGTCGCGACCTATCTCCTGTTCTTGTGTCATGCGTCGAATTCGCTGGAACTCAACTTCTGACCGGAGCGTTGCTATGAAGAAACACCTTGGTTTCTGGATCGCTCACTTCAATGTGCTGGTGGTCTGTCTGGTCCTGCTGGGCGCCTTCAGTATTCAGTTGATCGAACACGAAATTCCCTGCCCGCTCTGTATTCTGCAACGCCTGGCGATGATGTTGTGTGCCCTGGGATCGACATATGTGATCCTGCAGTCAAGAGCCGGCGTGTTGTCGCTGAATGATTTCGCCGCGGGTTACGGCATGAGTATCCTGGGCGCGGTTTGCGGTGCGGCGATCTCGACACGACAGATTCTGATTCACATTGTGCCCCCCGATCCCGGCTACGGCGATCCGGTACTCGGCCTGCATTTATATACATGGGCATTGGTAGTCTTCATGGTCGTGCTCATCGATAGCGGGCTGAATCTGATGTTTGCACGGGAATTGGTTTCGGAATCACCGCTTGAATTCAATTGGCCCTCGAAAGCGATCGTTGGTTTGATGGGAGCCGTGATTCTGGCGAATACCATCAGTATCTTTTGCCAGGAAGGATTGCACTGGATCCTTCCCGACGATCCGACACGGTATGAATTGTTCTACGATCTCGGCCTTTTTTCGTGAGATGAAGTGATTTACGATTCTCATTCAATGGTTTCGGTTGGCCCTCTAATAGAAAGGAACACAGGATGACGGATGAACCTGAACCGCTGAAAGATGCCAGTCACCTGTATGAAGTTGAGCGGACAGAGTATCATGCCCAGCGCCCCGGCTTCCGCATTATTGAACTGCAGATATCCCCTACGCAAAATGTGCCCTGGCATTATCACAGCCAGATTCAGGATACGTTTTACGTGATCGAAAGCGTACTCAAGATCTATCTGCAAGATCCGCAGGAAGAAATTACTTTGAACGCGGGCGAGACCTATTCGGTGCGGCCCCGTCGCCCCCACCTGGTCACCAATGCCGCCACATCCTCGACCACGTTTCTCGTGTTGCAAGGCATCGGTGAATACGATTTTGTTCCGCTGGCTTGAAGGGACCTGGAGTCCGGCATCTTTCAACTCAAATCGCGTTTAATAAAGGCGTGCAGTCCATGTTTCGTAAGCTGATCGACCAAATAAAAAACCTAACCACAGCAGACAGTGAGCACTTTGATCCGGCGACTTTGGACGATCCCGTGGCACTGAAAACGGAATGGTCGCCGCTCAAAGGGGGTGGGGCGAGCTTCTGTACGCGGAAGCTGGTACAGGTCTCGCCGCTGCGTTATGAATTCCGTTCCGCGTGGGGGGCAATCGCATTTTATCTGATCTTCCTGATGATCGGACTGGGGCTGTTGGTTGCCTCTATTTTTCTTGTCATCGAGAGCGGCACAGTCTTTACTGAGGATGTGATTGGCCTGGGGGCGGTAGGACTGATCTTCACGCTGGCTGGTGGCCTGATGTTTTATTTCGGCACGAAACCCGTGGTGTTTGATAAGCAGTACGAGTGTTTCTGGACAGGCAGGATTCCGACTGACGAATTGATGTATGCTACCACCAACGAGTTGTTGATGCCGTTTAAGGAGATCCATGCGATTCAGCTGATTTCGGAGTATGTCAGTGGTAATAAAAGTTCATATTTTAGCTACGAAATGAATCTCGTTTCCACAGAGGGCGTGCGGACAAATGTCGTCGATCACGGCAAGTTGGATCAGATTCACGAAGATGCGAGGACGCTGTCCGAGTTTCTGGAAGTACCAATCTGGGATGGAATCTGAGGGAGTGGCTCGACCCCTTGGATTGGAAGACGCATATAAAACGAAGTAGCTGATTCATCTCTATATTTAATTTGTGACATATTCAATACAATTTCTGTTATAAAAGAAGAAGTTGTTATTTCTCGAAGACTTTTTTAAGTGAATCAATCCATTTTTGTGAAGAGCATAATATGGTTGCTAATCCTATACCCATCTCGGCTCCTTTAAGGGTTGTGATGATGGAAGATGACCCGATACAAGCTGAATATCTTGCTGAAGAAATTCTCTGGAAGGTCGCACCCGATGCAGACATAAGATACTTCGATTCCGAGTTTAGCATCTCTGAGGTGATCGAATCAGACTTAAGAGAGTTTCGTCCACACTTTTTTATTTTTGATATGATGGTTCGCAAATTTGCACCGCATGACCTGGAACAGTTAACTAAAGAAGATCAGGTGAAGTTAACTGAAGTTGATGATACGGGGCATCCCGATCCATCGAAAGCGGGATTGAGGTTAGCGAAACGAATACGCACGATTGATGTTTTTAGCAATACTCCGATTATTTTCGTTGGCATCATAAAGATGAAACCGCAGGAAGAAGATTTAATTTTGAATTCACAGTTCATTCAGAAAGGTTCTGATCGCTATCAAGAACAATTAACTCTTGCGATTCGATCTATAGCAGCCGCTTTTCATGAACCCTTACCGAGTCCTAAAGGATCGCGGCTTGTAAGTACGTTGGACGCAACAGAACTGAAACCAAGCTTTATGGGAATGTCTATCGACTTGAAAAAAATATGGAAAGCATTGACTGGTAGCTAGTTCTACCATTGCTTCGGAGCCGGAACGTATTTTGTTCTTCGTCGCAGAATCGCCCCTCTTTTAGGTTACTCTGGATTTTCAGCACCATTCGCCAGGCAGGAGAAAGATCAGAAACTGAGTGGAATGCTGAAAACGGAGTGGATTCCGGTTCAGCTCAAACTGTAAATATCGGTATCTTTTTATGCATGGTCTTTGTATTATGTAGGACATTCAACGGAGTGTGGGTTTCATTATTCCTGGTTTTCTGGAACATGCATCATGCTGAGAATTGAAGGTCGCGCCACGAAATTCTGTGATCGTATCTCCCGCCGCTCTTTCATTCAGATTGGCGGGCTGGCGATGGGGGGCTTAACATTGCCTCAATTGCTGCAGGCAAAGCAGCAGACCCAACGGCCTCAGTCTCACAAAGCGGTGATCATGATCTTCCTGAATGGGGGCCCGCCGCATCAGGACATGTTCGACTTGAAGCCCACAGCGCCCGCCGAGATTCGAGGTGAGTTTCAACCCATTGCGACCAATGTGCCCGGCATCGAAATCAGCGAGTTGATGCCCCGCGTGGCGGGAATGATGGACAAGTTCTCCATCATTCGTTCCCTGGTCGGTTCGGAAGGCCGACACGATTCCTTTCAATGCTGCACCGGCCATCAATTTCGGGATCCGAAACCGCAAGGGGGCTGGCCGTCAATGGGTTCGGCCCTTTCCAAACTGCAGGGGGCCGTCGATCCTTCCGTGCCCCCTTATATCGATCTGTCGCAAAAGATGGCTCATGACCCCTACAACATCAAAGGCCCTGGTTTCCTGGGGATGGCATATTCACCGTTTCGCCCTGATGGCGAGGTGATGAGCAATATGACCCTGAATCAGATTTCCACAGTCCGCTTGCACGAGCGTACCAGTCTGCTGGAGAAACTCGATACGTTCCGGCGAAAGGTCGATCAGAAACTGGTCTCCGAGACCAGCGATAACTTTACCGAACAGGCTTTAGGAGTATTGACTTCCTCCCGGCTGGTGGAAGCGTTGGACCTGGAGAAAGTCGACCCGAAAGTGCGGGCGCGGTACGGAATCGACGATCCCAAAGTGCTCGGCTTTGATCCCAAGATGGGATATCAGGCGCTGATGTCCCGGTTTCTACAGGCGCGGCGTGCTGTGGAAGCAGGGGCCCGGATGGTGACCTGCAGTTTCGCTGATTTTGATTACCACAGCGATAACTTTGGTAGAGGACGCAAAGTGATTCCGTTGCTGGATCAGGGCGTGGCTGCGCTGGTCGAAGATCTGCACGAACGCGGCCTGGATCAGGACGTGACGGTCATCGTGTGGGGCGAGTTTGGACGGACTCCCAAGATCAATGACAAAGCCGGTCGCGATCATTGGTCGCGCGTGCATGCGGGGCTGCTGGCGGGGGGCGGAATGCCAGCCGGGCAGGTGATCGGCTCGACGGATAAATGGGCCGAAGCAGCAGTCGACCGCCCCGTGCATATGCAGGAGGTCTTCGCCACGCTCTATCACAACCTGGGCATTGATACTGCCACCACCACAATCCCGGACAACAATGGCCGTCCCCAATATCTGATAGAACGCCAGGAACCGATTCGAGAACTGATCTGACGGCGATCGGTTTCGTTCACTGTCTGTGGCACCGTTGGCTTGTCCAACGGTGAATGTGTCAAGCTGGGAATTGAAGACGGAGTTAGCCCCCTTTCAGGTTCCCTTTACTTGAGGTTTCACACATCGTTTTCTACGCTCACGTTGATATATCATGCGCTATTTTACTATGCTTAGGCAGGTACAGATTTAACATAGTCTGTTTGTGTCGATCATTTATGCTTTTAGGTTCAATAAAAATCACAGGGATGAAAACCATCGAATTGCCATTGAAGTCTGCACAGCGTTTGATGGTGGCGAGTCAGAAGCTGACAGGACCAGCTTTAGATCCCGTGGAAATCATAGAGCATCTGGGGTACGTTCAGATTGATACGATCTCTGTCGTGGAACGTGCCCATCATCATGTGTTTTGGAGTCGAAATCAAACATACAATCCAGTTGACCTGGACCAGCTCATTGAATCACGAGACGCGTTTGAGTACTGGAGTCATGCTGCCTCTTACCTGCCTATGAAAGACTACCGGTATTCTCTACCACTGAAACGAGAATTTCAGAAACGCGAGACGTCCTGGTATCCCAAAGACCTGAAAATGATGAAACAGGTTTTAACCAGGATACGCAAAGAAGGTCCACTTCGATCAAAAGACTTTGAGATGACAAAGAAGGGGAAATCGGGATGGTGGGATTGGAAACCAGCCAAAAAAGCATTAGAGCGACTTTTTCTTGAAGGCAAGTTGGAAATCACTCGTCGTGAGGGATTCCAGAAAGTATACGATCTCCCGGAGAATGTGATTCCTGGTACTGTTGATACCACTCTACCGAGCGAAACCGAATATGCCCGATACCTGATTCAACGAACGCTTCAGCATCATGGCTTAGCCGCTGTAAGCGAAATTGCCTACATGCGCAAGTCTCGCACCAAAACAACCGTTTTGACAACCCTCGACCAAATGGTAGCTGATGACGAAATATCTCAAGTCTCTGTTGAAGGAGTTGAACAGACTTATTTTGCCCTCAAACAATCACTGGAGAGCATCCCCAGGGGCAGCCAAAAAATACACATCTTGTCACCGTTTGATAATTTGGTCATTCAAAGGAATAAGCTAATCACCTTATTTGATTTTGATTATAAAATTGAATGCTATGTTCCGGCGACAAAAAGAAAGTATGGATATTTTTCTCTGCCTGTTCTCCAGGGCAGCCGATTTGTCGCCCGGATCGATTGCAAAGCAGATCGAACCAATCAACGGCTGATGATTCACTCCAGTCACTACGAAAAAAACGTAGATCGGCATTTATTACAGAAAAAAATGGAATCCAAATTGTTAGCATTCGCCAGATTCAATGGCTGTAATGCGGTGGAGTACAACATGAAATGAGATATTCGCAACAAAAAGAGTCCTGGTCCGTTATTGTTTTTTTCCACTTGGAAAGCACCAGAAACCAGATCAGCCGCACGGCGTTAGCCGCGGTTAAGCCCGATTTTGGTAATAATCACGCAGCGGCTATTCTCCTGCTTGACAAATTGGCCGTGATGATCAGGGAATCCACGGGGGAATAGATGCCTGAGAATCACCCTCAAAGTGATTCAATCAACAATCCCTGACGCCGAACCGCTTAGGATGCTTGATGTCTGATGTTGATTGCTTGAAAGGTGAACCTCGTTTAGTGTACGATGTCTAGACAAATGTCTGCATGTGGGTTCTGAGCATGCTGCTGTTATCGACCGACTCTTTCTTTCCAAACAGGCTGCCTTGATGCACGTAACTGATCCTTCCGTTGACCAACCCGACTCGCAGATTCCTGTGCCGCCGTTTCCGAAAGATTCACCGCAGGGAATTATGGGGCGCCGATATATCGCCGGTTGTTTTGATAACCTGCTGGCAATGATTCTGGCTCTGGTGGTCGCGAATCAATTACCCGATTCGCAGCCTGCAATTCAGGTGGCTGTGATGGTGGCGACCTATCTGGCGTATTACTTCATCTCGGAAGGCCTGTTCTATACCTCCCCGGTCAAATATCTGACTGGACTCACGATACGAAACTTCGATGGAGGTCCCTGCACGTTTCGTCAAACCATCATCCGTACGCTGATGCGTATTCTGGAAGTCAATCCGCTTCTTTTGGGATGCATCCCCGCCGCACTGGCCATTTTCTTCACGCGAGACAAACAGCGCTTTGGCGACCGCCTTGCCCGGACCGTGGTGGTTCGACGGTGAAAGCAAATTACCGGAGGATGAATCCGACGATGGTTTGGGTGACGAATCAGATTCAACCAGGAATTAAGGATAAGGCGACGTTGGGAATGATTCTTGTATCCTATCGGGGGCAGCCCCCTATTAAGCTTCTGGTTAAACAAATTGAAAAAGTAAAATGCAGTATTATCAAGAGCATATTGAACGACTTTCATTGTCGGAAATGATGAGATCGAATCCGAAGCGCCCTTTACTGACTTTTATAATCTGGCTGCTGCTTAAATCATGTATCGGGTCTGTCAAACCTTCCATTTGCGCAGTGAAAGAAACGGCAGAGGAAAATCTGATAGAACGGGATCAGATTCCTCAACAGGCGCAGTCAGACATCGAATCGATTCTGGAAGAACTGGAATCGCATGGATTTGTTGATCCCCTATTCGAAGGGCTGAAATCAGGCAATTGCGATATCGAGCTGAAACTGGAAGGTGTTTCGGTCATCTCGCGACACAAAAGTGGTGACTGTGTCGCCTGTATCGCGGTTCGGATTTCAGAAGGCGACGATTCTTCTCCGTTTCGATCTCTTCAGACGTTTGTCGATCCGGAAAATGTCATTGTGACCATGACTGCTAGTAAAGTGTTCAATGACACACCGGGTTGTGATGTGACTTACTGTAACGCAGAGAGCTTAGCAGAGTTAATCCCCCGACACCGTCAACGCGTTGCTGAACTGGGGCATGTCTTTGAGGTGATTAGAAGCCAGGAAGAGATGCTTGAATGGCGGCAGCTCAGTTTTGAACGTACTATCGCAGCAAAGGTCAAACGGGGATATTTTACCAGACATATTCCCGATGGGCCTGATCTACCTGACATCATTGATTATGAGCCACCACAAAAAGATGTAGAAAAGCGTGCCAATCGCTACATTCAGCTTATGATCTTCCTGGTTGCATTCGCCATCACGATCATTATCGTGATGGCTCGACACAACAGATAAGAACTACAGAACGTCTGAAACTGGATTGCTCCTGTTGAGTGAGGGCTCGCAACCCTGATATGGAATCGGCACTGTCGGACAAGCCGAGCAGTGACACACGCTCGCGTGATCTGTCTGGAGAATGCATCTGAAGATTCCCGCGAATGAACCGGGGGATCTTTCTTACTCGGGAATTGTGCAGTGCTTTTGTAATCTAACAAACTATTCCACTGCGGGATGTTCATCTGCGTCGAATCTTCCCCCTTTATTCTTCGGAGAGCCGAACAGCAGTTTGAGCGGAAAACTGTTTAGAAATGTTCGATGCAGAATTCTGTGTATTTTTTAAATAAAATTTCCAACGAACCGTTGCTCTCAGCCACCGAAATCAAAGGAGAATAGAAAAGGTGTGTCCATTCTGCAAGTTCAGGATTTGCAGGGGGCCCATTAGGGTCATATACAATGGCGGCGGCTGGGCCAATGCTAATAACATAAAACATTAGCGAAAATGCAATTACATAACCCGATAGATGAATGAGTTTTGAACGCTTAGTTTCAGGCATTGCGAAGCCCCCTGGGCATAGGAATCCGACAAACACATATTAAACGATTCAAGGCGAAAAGTCATCTAAATCTTAATCATGTTCAAAACAAGTCCCAAGGGAACTTAAAAAGAGACCGGGAAGGGTATGAAAAGGGGGCAGAAACAGAGTTCTGATTTCCTGTAATCTTCCCCCCTCTTATTGGCAACATGGCCACCGTTGATGGTGTGAAGCTCGTTGCTGGTTTGCTGGGGAGCAAAAAGAGCAGAACATGCATGGGACATATGAACTCAGTGCGGGATGTTCATCTGCGTCGGTTCGGTGATATCGGATAGGATTTGTTTTGTCTGGTGTTGGTTGCTCCTGGGAGGAGCAAAACCGGCGGCTAGCGCCGACCCGCTCATGCTGTGGTAGGTGAGTGGGGCTTTGCGGGCGGCCACATAAGGCCGTACCCTGGTCAAAAAGACCGATTTGTAGCTGGATCGCCACTCGCTACTTTTGGGGGATGAAATCGTGTTCTGGTTCTGTTTGTCAATCTGTCAGTTTCCTGCTCGCTGCGCTCGGCCCGGATGTGCATCCGGGCCCACCCCTTGTTTGTTTTCTTCGAGGTTGTCTGCTGTCCAATTGATGAGAATGTATTTTCGGGATGGGCATAGGGTGGTCAAGGGGGAGAGAAAAGAAATGGGTGGCGAAGGAGTGTTGATGTGTGCGGATGTGGTGACGGGCGTGGTTGGTTGTGTGGCCATTATGCGGCGAAGTGTGTTGACCCGCATAACTTTTTGGTGTCGTTTTTTGCTAAATGTGGCTAAAACCAGAGGGTTTTATGGTGCTGATTTTCTCAGTGCGTGCGATTCTTTACCTGAACCAGTAGTGTTCTCGCGCGCGACGCATAACGGGGATGATCTTGATGTGCGGGACGGCGTCAAGAGGAAATTTTTCAGGCATCACTCAAACTGAGCAGGTGAACTTCAGGAGGAAGTTTTAATATGTCAGATTCGATAATGCTCGCAGACGGGAAGCCGGGGGCTCGATTTTGAAAATGACTCCCGCGCTCTGCTTCGGAAACTCAGCACCTGGCGGTTTTTCGTTTCTTGCCGATCGTGCCTCGCTGCTCTACTTTCTGGATGTAGTCGACGGCGGAGGGGACGTTGCAGGCGGTCTGGCCCATGTCGACAGTAACGGTGCCGATTTTCTTCGCGGTTTGAATGGCTGTTTTCGTCAGACTGCTGATATAGCAGCCCGTGGAAATGACAAAATTGTTCATCGCGTAGCGGACCATGTTCGGCTGCTCGTGAATCGTTTGTTCGATCTGTTTCAGCAGTTGTTTGATTTCCGGCAGATCGAGTTCGGAATCGTCCTTGATGGAGATGAGGCTGCAGAGCGTCATCCAACCTGCCTGGGCTTTGGCTTCTTTTTTGGCGGCGATCCATTCCAGTGCCAGGTCGTGGCCATAACTACTTTCGGCAGTGACCCAGGCGACCGTGGTGCCGCTGATGGGCATGCAGTTGGCTCGGGTGAGCCAGCGACGCAGATTGGGTTTCGTCATCTTCGCATCATCGGCGATCAAGCCGGCGAGGTACTGTGCGTCGTAGATGCCGGTATCAAACAGATCGAGGGCCAATTGGTAATTCTGTTTGACCTGCTTCTGGATTTTCTTCAGGTCGGCCACTTTAACGCCGAGCACGGGTTCTTTTGCACCGTGATTGATCAACACCTTTTTCGTGGAATCAGATCCCCGTTTTTCCAGTTGCGCTACGATTTCGGTTACCGTCATCTTCGTTCTCCCGCGTTGGTACTACGGTTAATGGGGCTTACATTAATCAGAACGATCAATCGAAATCAGTATACACTCTTTCGATTCTTATGCCAGCAGATCTTTCAGCAAATGGTCTTCATCCGCGGGGCCGATGAGTCGTTGGTCCAGTCCCTGGTAGGGGACTTTGAGTTTGCGGGCGTCGAGGCCGGTGAGGTGCAGGATGGTGGATTGCAGATCGCGGACGCTGGTTTTCTTTTCGGCGACGAAGTAACCGAGCTCGTCGGTTTCGCCGTAAGATGTGCCGCCTTTAATCCCGCCGCCCGCCATCCAGATGGTGTAGCAGTGGGGGTGGTGGTCGCGTCCGAGGAATTTGGAGCCGTTGCGTTCTTCGTTCATCGAGGTGCGTCCGAATTCGCCGCTCCAGACGATGAGCGTTTCATCGAGCAGTCCGCGCTGTTTGAGGTCGGTGATCAAGGCGTACAACGGTTGGTCGATATCTTTGGCTTTTCTGGGGACGGCGGTGATCAGGTCGTTACCCGACCCGGTGCCGTGCATGTCCCAGCCATAGTCAAACAGTTGTATAAAACGCACGCCCCGTTCAACCATGCGACGGGCGAGCAGGCAGTTATTCGCGAAGGAAGGCGAACCGCCCGTCGTGCCGTAGAGGTCGTGCGTTTTTTTTGTTTCGCTTCCCAGATCGACGGCTTCGGGAACCGACATCTGCATACGGAACGCGAGTTCGTACTGATTGATGCGGGTCAGCGTTTCGGGGTTGCCGAACTGTTTGAGTTCGAATTCATTCAGCGATTTGAGAGCATCCAGACTGCGACGGCGGACATCGCGGTTGATGCCTTTCGGATTAGTGACGTAAAGAATCGGGTCACCTGTGGTGCGGCACTGGACTCCCTGATAAACGGACGGAAGGAAACCGCTGCCCCAGAGACTTTTTCCGCCACTGGGATCGCTGCCGCCACTGAGCAGGACCATGAAGCCGGGGAGGTTTTTGTTTTCGGAGCCGAGACCGTAGGTGATCCAGGATCCCATCGACGCACCCCCGAATCGGGGGGCGCCGGTATACAGGAACAGTTGGGCGGGCGCATGATTGAATTGATCGGTGTGCATCGACTTGACGACGGCAACGTCGTCGGCAACCTTCTGGAAGTTCGGCAGGAGTTCGCTCATCCACGTTCCCCCTTCGCCGTACTGTTTGAATTTGTAGGGCGTGCCCAGCATTTTGGGATGCCCTTTAATGAAGGGGAAGCCGCGTCCTTTCAGAAAGGAATCGGGGCAAGGCTGCATGTTGCGTTTGACGAGTTCCGGTTTGTAGTCGAACAGTTCCTGCTGCGGAGGCGAGCCAGCCATGTGTAGGAAGATGACGTGTTTCGCTTTGCCGGGAATGCGGAATTTCGGTGCGGGTGATTCGGTGCTTTCGGGTTTCTTGGCAGATGCACTCTGGTTGTCAGCCAGCATCGCACCGAGGGCCATCGCACCGATGCCGGTGGAGCCCTGGGCGAGGAAGTGGCGTCGGGTGATCGCCTGTAATTGTTGGGCCTGTATTTGTTTCGGGTGCAGATTCATGACTTTATCCTTTGGTGAGAACGCCATCCATGTTGAGCAGGACGTTGGCGATGACGGTCCAGGCGGCCAGTTCTGATTTATTGTATTGATCCGGCAGAGGTTTCAACGGGTTCTCCAGGAGTTTCGTTGCTTCCTCGGGATGCGATTTGTAATAGGCTAATTCCGATTCATAAAGTTTGAGTAACGGCTCAATCTGTTCGGGCCGGGGAGGACGAATCAGACAAAGTTTCAAACCATAGGCAATGCGATCGCGTGGAGTCGAACCCCCTTCTTTGAAGATGCGTAGTCCGAGTGCCTGCGAGATTTCGATGAAGACCGGGTCGTTCATCGTGATCATCGCCTGTAGCGGTGTGTTGGTGTTGATGCGGCGGATCGTACAGATTTCTCGACTGGGGGCATCGAAGGTTGCCATCGATGGGTAGGGGACGGTTCTGCGCCAGAAGGTGTAGAGACCTCTGCGGAAACGGTTTTCATCTTTGCTGGTCGCCCAGGTACGTTGTCCATTGAATGCGGCGCGCCAGATACCTTCGGGTTGAACGGGATAGACGGAGGGGCCGCCGATTTTTTTGTTGAGCTGGCCGCTTAAGACGAGCGCCTGATCGCGAATCATTTCGGCTTCGAGACGATAACGGGGACCACGCGAGAGGAGTTGGTTACGCGGGTCTTTTTGAAGGTGTTCGGCTGTGGTTGTGGAATCCTGCTGATAGGTGTTCGACATGACGATGGTTTTCAGCAGGTCTTTTCTGTTCCAGCCGTTCTGGATGAATTCGGTGGACAACCAGTCGAGCAGTTCGGGATGGCTGGGGAGTTCGCCTTGGGTACCGAAATCTTCTTCGGTGACCACCAGGCCGGCACCGAAGAGTTGAGACCAGTAGCGATTGACGGCGACGCGGGCGGTGAGCGGGTTCTCCGGTGATGTGAGCCATTTCGCGACGGCGACTCGGTTTTGAGGCACCTGTTTGGGTGCAGGGTTGAAGGCACTCAGCAATGCAGGCTTAACGACATCGCCGGGAGAGAGAAAGCTGCCGCGAACCATCATGCGAGTTTCACGTTGTTTATCAGTGGGCAGTTCCTGCATGATCGGGAGCTGCGGATATTTCGGTTTGGACTTCAGAAGCTGCGCGATTTGATCTCGCGTTGGTTTCAGGAGAGGAGCGATGCTGCGATAGTAGGCGGCGAGTTTTTTTTGCTGTGCCGACGTTCTCTCTTTGCTGTCGACGATGGCCAGAATGTCATCGGGGACTTTGAGTCGCGGCTCCAGTTTGGATTCGGTCGTATAGGAGAGGCGGAAGTGGCCTAACGCGTATTGTGGATCTTTGTAATTGTGGGCGAGGGTAATGATCAGTCGTTGTTTGCCTGTGGCGGCGACCGGAGTGTTGTCGGGAATAAAGTAGGCGCTGTTTGCTTTGCCGAATTGCGGTGCGATGCCCCAGCCTTTTTGATTCTTGCTGGCCGGGTTAATGGCAGCACTGACGGGGAAGCCGGTTTGAGAGAACGAAGCAAATGCACGTTTGAGCGGAATGGTTCTGCGGCTGGAAAGTGCCAGCGTCGTGCTTGGTTTCGGGGGAGTCGCGACGACGGTTTGCCAGACCAGTTTGCGTTTGGCGTCGAGCAGGCTGACTTTGAAGTTGGCGAGCCGTTCGCCCGAACCATCGGTGCGGTTCCAGATTTTGATTTGCTCAATCGGCGTGTCTGCTTTCAGATTGAGTTCCCACCAGGGTTTGACGGTAGTGTCGGTGTGAGTCGTCGATTTTGCATTAAAGAAATGGCCGTCGGTATTGCCATCGATGGCCAGTTTGGCCTGTCCGTCGTATGTCGTGCTGGACTGAGAGGCAATGCCTTGAGCGGCGATGTTTTTGCCTGCCTGGAAGACCTGGACTTCAGCGAGGGAGAGAATCTGTTTTTTGTTGCCCTGATGCTCAATTCGCAGGAACTGACCTTTGACGGGCGTGTCTTCTGCCTGGGCGGGTCGCGATTCGACTTTGATTTCTGACAAGACAAAATTGCCATCCGTGGCGCGGCCCGGTCCGTTTGATTTTAAACTTTTATCAGGCAGAGCTTCAAGACGCAAGGCTTTGAAGGCAGGAACATCGAGTTCGGTTTCAATGGTGTATGTTTCTTTGGCGGCTGGTCCCGATGCGAGGATGGAGCCGTCTTTCTGAATCTGGAATTTTGTTTTGGCTGCCGATGATTTGACGGTCAGCGGTGTGAGTGTTTTCCAGTTCGGTTTGGCGTGCAACGTGCTTTCCCACTGTAGTTGTGCCTGGGCGAGTTCTTGGGTGGGGGTTTGCAACTTTTGATTCAGCGTCGCGATTTCGGCGTCGATCCGTTTGTTTGCTTCCAGCATTTCCTGCGTGGGGGCAGGGATGGTGGGGGCATCCGTGGGTTGATCGTTATCGGCCGTCTGGTTGAAGAAGGCGTAGATCTGGTAGTATTCTTTCTGCGAAATCGGATCGTACTTGTGAGTATGGCACTTGGCACAACCCATAGTCAGGCCCATCCAGACCTGGATGGTCGTATCGACACGATCAGTGATGGCGGCAACGCGAAATTCTTCATCGTCGGTGCCCCCTTCGGTATTGGTCATGGTGTTACGGTGAAAAGCGGTGGCGACTTTCTGTTCGAGCGTCGGGTTCGGCAAGAGATCGCCGGCCAGTTGTTCAAGCGTGAATTGATCGAAGGGCATGTTTTTGTTGAATGCGGAGATGACCCAGTCACGATAACGCCAGATGTCCATGCGGAGTGGATCAGAGCCGTAACCTTTTGAATCGGCATAACGGGCGAGGTCGAGCCATTTGCGTGCCCAGCGTTCGCCGAATGCGGGATCGGCTAAAAATCGATCAACCAGTTTTTCGTAGGCGTTGGGCGATTTATCATTCAGAAACTGATCGACTTCTTCCAATGTCGGCGGAAGCCCGCGCAAATCCAGGCTCAAGCGGCGAATGAGAGTATAACGGTTTGCCTGGGGGCTTGGTTTGAGACCTGTGTGTTCGAGTTTTGCGAGTACGAAATAATCGATGTCGTTTGCCGGCCAGCTTTGTTGTTTGACGGTGGGACGCGCAGGACGCTGTGGCGGAATGAAAGACCAGTGCCGAGCGTAAGGGGCACCTTGTTCGATCCAGGCTTTAATTTTCGCGATTTGGGCTTCGGTCAGTTTCTCACCCACATCAGGGGGCGGCATGACCAGTGATTCATCTGATGTAACAATGCGCTGAAAGAGTTCACTCTTGTCGGCATTCTTGGGAACGATGGCGTGCTCGTCGCTTTCCAGTTTCGCGGTTGCTGAGGTTCGCTGATCGAGCCGGAGGCCGGCTTCGCGCGTTTCTTCATCGGGGCCGTGACAGTGAAAGCAGTTCTTGGACAGGACCGGACGGATATCGCGATTGAAATCGACGTCGATGGTGGCCTGGCTTTTGTCCGTTGGTTTTTCTGCAAAGGTGGCGGTACTGCTATGGATGACGAGCAGGAGGACCAGTCCAATCAGAGAGTTGATTCTGAGGAAGCGATCAAACATCGGTATTCACCTTCGGGAAAGAGAGCAATGCAGATGCACCGGGGAACGCTTCATTGTTTGAGGCGAAGCGGAGAGTGTGGCACATCAACCATTGCGAAATCAGGTTTGGTGACACCAGTCCGTCAGTCTAAAAACCAACGGTAGCCAACTGCCAGGGAGACAGTCAGCAGGTAAGTTAAAATCATTTAAGTGGCGCAATCGCCAGCCTTTATCTTAACTTCCTGCGGGAGCAGATGCAAGAAAATGTCTCATTTCCGAGGGAGGCATCCCCGAGATGCCTGATCAGAGCCCTGAGATCTTATTCAATCCCCAGATTTCGTTCGATATTACGTGCTTTAGAGCTCATGACATATTTTTGCCACCAGGGATCAGGATCTGATTCTTTAGGACGATCGCCGCGTGCTTCTTCACCGACGGAAGCCCACTGATCGATTTCTTCTTCGCCGCTCCAGTCGGCGTCAAACGGTTTCGGCTTGAAAGCTCGCATGGTTTCGCGGTTTAATTCCGAGATCGGGTCCATGATTGCTGCACAACCGGAAATGAAAAAACAGGCCGAACCGCAGGCAATACACGTCAAAACGAAGGATTTCATGAGATGTTCCTCCATACAATCATCGCCAGAAGAGGACAGAAACCGCCTCAGCCGTTAAGATTGATGGTCAACAATGTAGTGATGTGAGAAATTTGATTAGGGATGAAAATCCCTGTGAGAGAAGAGAGTTGGCATTTTACTGATTTGGTAAACTGCGCCTACCCCTTTTTTTCGGGGTGGTTTCTTGCTTTTATTCAGCCATGCAACGAGGAGATCACGTGGATTCTGGTTTAGATATACTTGTTGTCGCCCCTCATCCGGATGATGCCGAGATCAGCGTAGGGGGGACGATACTGGCATGTAAAGCCCAAGGCTTGCGGGTGGGAGTCATCGAATTAACCAATGGTGAACCAACGCCTTATGGCAGCCCTGAGATTCGAAAGCAAGAAACGGCGGCGGCGACCGCGGTGTTGGATCTGGATTATCGCGAAAATCTGGAGCTGCCGAACCGGAGTCTGGAATCGAGTCTGGAAGCGCGGCGGAAACTGGCGATTGTGTTTCGGACTCACCGCCCGAAAGTGATTCTGGCTCCCTATTGGGAAGATGTGCATCCCGATCATGTCTCCGCCAGTCATCTGACCGACGCGGCCCGGTTCTGGTCGAAGCTGAGTAAAACGGATATGGCGGGTGAACGGTACTGGCCGCCTCAGATCTATTATTTCTGGAGTATTCATCTGCGGATTCATCCCAAACCGAGTTTTGTCTTCGATATTTCCGGCCATATCGAACAGAAAATGGATGCCATTCGCAGCTATGAAAGCCAGATGATTACGGGGCGGCCTACTGAACATCCAACTGTTTTAGACGACATTAAAGATCGCGCCCGCTATTGGGGTTGGACGATTCACCGTGCTTATGGTGAACCCTTTGCCAGTCGCGAAGAGATCGGAATTCAAAGTTTTCTACCATTATCAGCTGAAGAATTGACGTAGAGAGGCTTGGTTTTACTGATTTCATTGATCGGGGAAACAAATGCGGTTCAGGAGGAAAAGTACCCTCTCGACACAAGGTTTTTGGGTTCAACCTTGAATGTTCGTACTTTCATCGGTTAGACTTTGCGTAACAGAATTAAAAAAATACGTCTGTATGGCACAGACCTGACACAATTGGGTAGTAACGAAAAGTTGCTCTCAGGACTATCCGATTGAAGGGCTGTGATACCACCCACCCGAATGTGCATAGTGCAATCCTTCCATTGACATTACATTGAGGAGAAAAAAGAAGATGTCTCAACAATCTCGTCGCGAATTCCTGGAACAATCGATGTTTGCTGCCGCGAGTGCAGCAGCTCTGGGCGCTTCTGTTCCTCAACTTTCTGCTGCAGAAAAACAGTCGAGCAGCCCGAACGAAAAACTGCGAGTCGCACTGTTGGGGGTAAACGGCCGCGGACAGTCTCACCTGGGAGCCTTCGCTGGTCGGAAAGATACAGAAATCGTCGCCATCGTTGATCCCGATGAAAGTGTGGGAATGACCAAAGGGGTCGGAAACGTTTTCAAGAAAACGGGCAAAAAACCGACTCATTATAAAGACCTGCGAAAAGCATTTGACGATCAGGATATTGATATCGTCAGCATCGCCACTCCTAACCACTGGCACGCATTGGGAGCGATCTGGGCGATTCAGGCTGGTAAAGACGTCTACTGTGAAAAGCCTGTCAGTCACAATGTGAGTGAAGGTCGCCGTATCGTTGAAGCGGCTCGCAAGTACAACAAGATCGTCCAGACCGGAACACAGTGCCGTTCGCAACCTGGTTTGATCGACGCGGTTGAATTCGTTAAAGCCGGTGGCATCGGCGAAGTCAAACTGGCTCGCGGGACCTGCTACAAACGCCGTAAATCAATCGGTCCTAAAGGTAACTACGATGTGCCTGCCAGCGTTGATTATGATCTCTGGCTGGGGCCAGCTCCAATGGCACCACTGACTCGTAAGCGATTCCATTACGACTGGCACTGGCAGACACCGACTGGTAACGGTGACCTGGGGAACCAGGGCATTCACCAGATGGATGTCGCACGCTGGGGCTTAGGCGTTGATAATGTTGGCGACAGCGTGCAGGCTTACGGCGGTCGTCTGGGTTACACCGATGCCGGTAACGTTGCGAATACCCAGGTCAGCATTCACCAGTTTGGTGATAAACGACTGGTATTCGAAGTACGTGGTCTGGAAACGGAACCGTACCGTGGTGCTAAAGTGGGAGTGATCTTCTACGGTACCGACGGTTACGTTGTGATTCCAAGCTACAACAGTGCTTCGGCATTTAATAACGACGGAAAACTGATCAAGAAGTTCTCTGGTTCCGCAGATCACTTCGGTAACTTTGTGGACGCTGTTCGCAGCCGCAAGATCAGCGATCTGAATGCGGATATCGAAGAAGGTCACATTTCCAGTGCTCTGTGTCACCTGGGTAATATTTCCTACGAACTCGGCGAACAAATGCCGGTTAAGGAAGTGGCTGGTGAAATGAAAGGTGATAGCGAAGCTCTGGAAACTCTGGGCCGCTTCCGTGAGCACCTGAGTAACAATAAGCTTGATGCGGATGACACCGTAGTCAGCATGGGGCCCAAACTGTCGCTGGACAGCAAGCAAGAAACCTTCACAGGTGGCATGGCTTCGACTGCGAATCCGAAACTGACTCGCGAATATCGTAAGCCATTCGTGGTTCCGACTTCTGCGAATCTGTAAGTCTCAATTGAGACCTGAAAACGATCAAAGCCTCCTTCTCAGTGAAGGAGGCTTTTTTAATTACGCGTGGGAATTTCCAGGTTGATCTGGTTTCTGCTTTGCATTTAGCAGCAATGGCAGCAGCGGCGATTCCAGGATTTGTTTTGCCAGGCACTCGCCCACATATTCTTCCTCGTCCA
Source organism: Gimesia fumaroli (assembly GCF_007754425.1). NCBI lineage: Bacteria > Pseudomonadati > Planctomycetota > Planctomycetia > Planctomycetales > Planctomycetaceae > Gimesia > Gimesia fumaroli. The sequence goes on along the minus strand of NZ_CP037452.1, from coordinate 4,757,675 downwards.
CCACGACATCGGCGCCCGCCGCAAGAAGTTGCCAGTGGTGCAGGTGATAGCGGCATCGGACATACAAGGCGGTTCCGGGAGCGAGCTGACGAACCAGATAGATAATCTGTCTGCAGACAGTTGTGCTGGGGAGAGTCGTGATGACTAATCGTGAACGATAAAGGCCCGCATGTTCGAGGACTTCAATTTGTGTAGCATCCCCCAGCTGAGAACGCAGACCGTATTGAGACGCAATTTGCAGATTTTCATGATTCAGATCGATGACGACAATTTTTTTTAATCCAACCTGTAACAGCTCACCAGCAACACGTTGACCGGCCGGTCCAAAACCCAGAATCAGAATCAGATCAGAATCCGTTTCTCTGCTGGATTCAAGTTCTGTTATCTGGGGCGCATCCTGTAGTGGTTCCTTGTTCTGGTTACGTCGGCCTAATTTTCGAATCAGGTTTGCTGCTGCCGGAGCCAGTTGAATCAGATAGGGCGTCAGCAGCAGAGTGGCGATGGTAGTGGAAACGATCAGTCGAAACGTGGATTCGGAAAGGATTCCCGGATTGGCTGTTGTCCCACGTGCTACCGTTGCCAGTACGAACGAGAATTCACCAACTTGAGCAAGACAAAGTCCCGTGCCGAGAGCGAATTGCCAGGGTTGACCACAAAACCAGGCAACCCCAAATGTGATCAGCATTTTTCCGATCACAATCGCAGCGACGGTAGCGAGTACGAGCGCCAAATGATCGACAACCCAGTTCAGGTCACCAAACATGCCGACCGCAGCAAAGAAGAGCGTGACAAGCACTGTTTTCAGAGGCTGGACATCCGAACGGATTTGAGTGGCAAAAGGAGAAATCGCCAGCAAAACACCGGCAACGAATGCGCCAAGCGCAGGACTCAGCCCCAGTCGATGCGCGGCCCAGGCAGATCCGGCGGCCATCACCATGGCGAGTAGGATTGGGAAATCACGATTCCGACGCAGAGAGGACAGTTCCAGCAGTCGAGGCAACACATAATTGAACAGTCCATAAAATACGGCCACAAAGAGAACGGCGAGAGTCAACGATACAGCGAGTTGAACTGTAATATCGGCTGCGGTTCCTTTTCCGACCAGAGCCGTGATAATCAGCATCAGTGGGATGACGGCCATATCCTGAACCAGCAGAATTCCCAGAGCCGTCCGTCCGTGTGGTGCATCAAGTTCGGCCCTATCATTGAGCATCCTGACCACGCAGGCAGTACTGCTTAAAGCGATCGTGGCGCCGATGGCAAGAGCCTCCGATACCGAAAAGCCCAGTAGTATGGAAACAGCCAAACCGGCCAGCAGGGTGAACAGAATCTGGAAAATCCCTGCTAAGAGAGGGATCCGTCCCAGACGTCTGAGTCGGGTCAGTGAGAATTCAAGTCCAATCGCAAACAGGAGCAGTGCCACTCCCAGTTCTGCCAGATCGAAGATACTTTGTCGGTCAGAAACCCAGCCCAGTAAGTTAGGGCCGACCAGTGTTCCTGCAGCGATATATCCCAGAATGGCGCTCTGTTTCAGTTGCTCGGCGATCGTTCCGAGGACGATGGCGGCTGCCAGCAGGATCAGCACGTCAGCGAGTGAATGCCACATCCTTCCATCGGTCACTCCCAGAATCAGCGATATGTGGGACGGGACGTTATGGAAAAGACATTCGGTCATTGCTGCTTAATCCTTTTTTTAGGGCACTCTCTCAGAGGATCTTATACCAGTTCCCACATGGGGGAAAGAGCGGGAATGAAGCCGGGTAGGCTTGCGCTGATGTTATTTCACCTTTGCCAGGCAGGGGGGCGAATCTGGTTGAATTCAGACGAATGATTCTGAAAAAAGCTATCACAAATGGAGCCGCTGGCTATAATCTACTTCGAGTCGGAAGTATGGATTCCCGTTTTTGTATGGATACAGGTGTATGTTTCAGTTTTTCTCAGGCGCGAAAAAACACGTTAAGAACAAAGTAAAGCGTACGGTGATTCGGCACCATCGTCGTTCGGGCAAGGTTTTATTCAGCGATACGACCTTACGCGACGGCGAGCAGATGCCCGGCGCGACTCTCGACCCGATTGAAAAACTGCAGATCGCCAAAGCTCTCGAAGCCGCTGGCGTGCATTCTCTCGATGCCGGTTTTCCCGCTTCCTCGCAGGCAGATATCGATGCCATTCAAAGCATGGTGGGTGTGATCAAAAAACCGGTGCTGACAGCTTTATGTCGTACATTGCCAGGCGATGTGGATGCCGCGGAAGAAGCCTTAGCCGGAAATCCGCCGCATAAGCGAGGCGTCAGTCTGTTTTGCGGGACGAGCCCTTTACATCGCCAGTTTAAACTGGAGAAAAGCAAAACCGAAGTTTTGAAGCTGATTGTCGACAGCATTCAATATGCGGCGGAGAAGTTTGATATTGTCGCGTTCAGTCCGGAAGACGCGAGCCGCACCGAAGTTGATTTTCTGTGCGAAGTGTATCGGGAAGCGATTGCCGCAGGGGCGACGACGATTGGTTTTCCGGATACGGTCGGGATTCTGACACCATCTAAAGCCCAGGAATTCATTTGTCAGATCCAGGACCACGTATCAGGTATCGAAAATGTGCTGCTGGCGGTGCATTTTCACAATGACCTTGGTCTGGCGGTTGCAAATACGCTCGCCTGTATTGACGCGGGAGCGAATGTGGTGCAGTGCACGGTGAATGGGATCGGCGAGCGAGCCGGGAATGCGGCATTGGAAGAGGTGGCGATGGCGCTGCACCTGCATCAGGACGAGTATGAACGGCCACATCATCTGGATGTTTCTCAACTTGCGCCGCTCTGCAAACTGGTTTCAGAATTGACGGGCATTGCACTTTCCCCGATGAAACCAGTCGCTGGTAGCAACATCTTCGCGACCGAAGCGGGCATTCATCAGGACGGACTACTTAAGAACCCGGATACCTATCTGCCTTATCGTCCGGAAACGGTTGGTGAGAGCGGGATCAAACTGGTTCTGGGCCGACATAGCGGCAAGAAAGCCATTCTGCATCGGCTGCACGAACTTGGAAGGGAGCCGAACGAACAAGGTGTGGAGCGCGTATTGCAGGCCATTAAGGAACTTCCCAAAGGGGAACTGGTCGATGATGATCTGCTGCGGAAGCTTTCGAATTAAAGCAAACGTGGGCTTGGCTTATTCGAAGTAGTTGACGGCATTACGGAATAGCTGCATGCCGGCTCCTTCGCCTTCCAGACCCAGACGCGTCCATTGCGGATGTTGTGTGGCGAATAGAAAACGTTCCGGGTGTGGCATTAATCCCAGCACGCGGCCCGAAGGATCACTTAAGGCGGCGATGTTATAAGCCGAGCCGTTGGGATTTATGGGGTAAGGCAGGATCTCTTGTTGCAAGGTCGTTTCAGTGTCACCCGCTTCGCGATAACACATGGCGATTTGCTGGTTGGCCTGCCAGTCAGTGATAATGGAATCGTCACTGACAGCAATGCGTCCTTCTGCGTGTGCGATGGGAAGCTCAATCTGGTCAATGTCTTTCAAAAAGACATTCTGCGGTGCCAGTACTCCCAGGTTGACCCATAGGGATGTGTATTTACCGTTTGTGTTCCAGGTCAATGTGGCATTGCGGTCTTGGTCCGGTTTGGGAGGCCAGTCTGCAGCACCGCCGGGTAGAATTCCTGCTTTGAGCAACACCTGAAAGCCGTTACAGATCCCTAGCACCAGTTTGTCGGCTGCCAGGAAGTTACCAATCACTTCTGCCAGTTGTCCCTGCAAGTGGCTGGCGAAGATCACCCCTGCGCCGACGTCGTCCCCATAGCTGAAACCACCGGGCAGGCAGAGGATTTGATATTCATTGAGCTGACTGGGGTTTTCCAGCAGCTTCAGGAGATGAATCCTCGTTGACTCGGCTCCACAGAGATCAAATGCATGTGCCGTCTCAATATCACAATTGGTTCCAGGGGCGCGTAACACACAAACTTTGGGGGGAGTTGACATAAGTGCAGACTTAATCCTTGATTTTCAATTTCCGTGTGGCGAAAGGAATGATCTCCATTACTGAGGATGCTATTCCGAAAACCGCTTTACTTCCAGCGTCAGGACATTGATACCCTCTGAAAAACCGGGTTTTCCTGATTCAGGGAAAGTTGGGCTGGATTGTACAGCCATAAGCCTTGAAATACGAGTAGGTTAGGCTATTCTTTGCGAATTGGGTCAGTGAAAAATCAATCTGTTCGCTGTCTGGCGAATTTGCTATAGTTCCTCACCCTTTGCAGAGCCTTCCTGGTCCAATCCTCTTCTGAGCGATTGCCCTTTTTTCTGAGCCTGACTTTTTCATGAACCGTCTGTTTCAATTGATCCTGGTCGCATTATTGATGCCCGTCTGTTCGGGCTGCTTTAATGCCTATAATACGCGGATTCCGCGTCTCTTTCCGGGGCGACAGGCCATGACACGCAGTCAGAAAATGGAAGAAAAGAAGATGATGGAACTGGAAGATCCGCTTCCGTCCAGTGCGTTGGGCCCTGATGTTGTCAGGCCGCGTGAATTTGGAACGCAACGTACCGAGTCGCGACTGTCGATTGAACAGTCCATACGGAGTCGTCCTTTTGTACAGCCAAGACCGGGACAAACCCTGCACCCGGTGCCGGAGTTAACGGGGGGCAACTCTAAATATCCTGAAGTGATTCGGCCTTGAATCGCGTACTCAAACGCTGTTTTTGTCTGCTTCTGCTTTTCATTCGTATTGCTTCGCGTACAATGCACTACAGAACGAACTATATTCAACTCTGTTCAGGGTAAGTGGCTATCTTGAGATATCGACGCTCCGAGGCAAGACTGATTCCTGTGTCGCATGTTTTCATGCGAGGGATACTGCTGCTTTTGAGCCTGGCTTTCACTCTCGGCGTCCAGCCTGTGATGGCGCAGGTCGAAGTCAACCGTTCGGTCGATGCGCAAGGTAAAAAGTATTATACGCCCCCCACGCGCAATGCCGTCAATCGTGGATTGAAATTTCTGGCAGAACGGCAGCATCCGGATGGATCTTTCGGATCTGGTTCCACTTTCAAAAATAATGTGGCTGTCACTGCGCTGTGCGGGATGGCGTTTCTGGCTGAGGGCAGTACTCCCGGAAGAGGCAAATACGGGCGCGAGGTCCAAAAAGCGGTAGATTTCATTCTCGCTTCCTGTAAGCCATCGGGGTATATCATTTCTCCTGATAGTATTTCACACGGACCCATGTATGGGCACGGTTTTGCGACCTTGTTTCTCGCAGAAGTTTATGGGATGACGCACAGAAAAGATGTGCGGATCAAGCTTGAAAAAGCGGTAGAACTGATCGTCAAATCGCAAAACGCAAAAGGGGGCTGGCGATATACCCCGGAGAGTAAAGACGCCGATCTCTCGGTGACGGTTTGCCAGATTATGGCGCTGAGGGCGGCGCGGAACTGCGGCATTTTTATCTCGAAGGATGTGATCGACCGCTGTATTAATTATGTCAAGAAGAGTCAAAATCCGGATGGCGGATTTCGATATCAACTGGTTCGACAAGCGGAGAGTGAATTTCCCCGCTCTGCTGCGGGGGTAGTCGCTCTGTATAGCGCGGGGATTTATGAAGGTGCGGAAATCCAAAATGGTCTCGGTTACTTAATGCGGCATCTTCCCAACCAACGTTATTTCCGGGGCAGCCATTATTATTACGGCCAGTACTACGCCGTCCAGGCAATGTGGCAGGCGGGTACGGAGTACTGGGATGACTGGTATTCTGCAATCAGGGAAGAACTGGTGGCCGGGCAGATGACTACTGGCAGCTGGCGGCCCGGCAGCGCCAACTGTGTTGAATACAGTACTGCCATGTCCTGCATTGTGTTACAGATGCCTCGAAATAATATTCCCATCTTTCAACGCTGAGATTATCTGACTCGTTTCTGGTTTCATTGTACGGTGCATTATGCGTTTGTCAGTCCTACTATTTCTGATTTGTTTGCTGTTCTGCTGTAGGCAGCAATTCGTCGTTGGCGCAGTTCTTGATCAGGCAGATGGTACAGTTTTGCAGGGGACACTGCTTCAAGTCGACCAGAATCAATTCACATTTCAGACAGAAAACGGAACTCGGACAGTTCCTGCTACTGAGATCATCCGGGTTACCTTGGGCAAACGGCAAGCCAATTCGCCCCGGGGAGGGCTTGTGATTCTGGCGAACGATGATCGCATTCATGCTGAGATTCTGCGCTCGGAAGAGGAATCGATACTCGTGCGTCTGAAATCCTGCCCGGATACAGGTGAATGGAAAATTCCCCTGGAAACCATCCAGTCGGTCTTTTTTCAATGGCCCGCGTTTGGACAGTCGCAGGTGCAACTACTACAAAAGGTAGCGCTGCTCAAGAAAAACTCGGATCTGTTTTATTTGAAAAATGGCGATTATCTGGAAGGGGAATTTCTGAGTTTTGATAAGCGAACATTTCGTTTTGAATCGAACGCAGGCGAGACGGCAGTTCCTCGAGCCGGTATTGCGTTTTTCAGTTTTAATCCCGAGCTCATCAATTTTCCACAGCCAGACCAGCTGCGCTATCGAATTGAGCTGGTCGATGGCACACGTCTGGTTGTCTCCTCTTTGAAGCTGACGCAGGATATGATTTCTGCCAAAACCCTGTTTGGTACTGTGCTCCAATGTAAGCGGGAGCAACTCGCTTCAGTCACCCCCTTAGGCGGGCGGGGCGTTCCACTGTCAGAACTCGAGCCAACCGGATATCGGTTTACACCTTATTTCACAAAACAGTGGGGCTGGCGACCGGACCGCAATGTGGTGGCAGGTCCCTTGCGTGTCGGAGGCAGAGAGTATGTCACCGGCCTGGGAGTGCATAGCGCTACGGAATTACGTTATTCACTCGATGGCAAGTACGCAGCATTTCAGACCGACGTCGGCATAGATGATTCAACGAATGGAAAAGGGAATGCAGACATCTCCATTTTCGTCGATCAACGTGTCGTGTTTCATCACTCGATCGACGGAGCGGAACAGCAGCCGGCAACCATTGTGCCGCGCATTGATCTCAGTGGTGCCCGTGAGTTGGTTTTGAAAGTCGATTTCGGAAAGAATGCTGATATTCAGGATCTGGTCGACTGGTGTCGGCCGGTTTTGATTCTGAAAAAATGAGTCGTTTTTTTCTGAAAGACGCATCAAAGTTGCCTGTTCGGTCAGTAGCTTTGACTGGCGGTTTTCTCTATTCTTGTGAATAATGTCTACCGTCGCTCCCACCTGTCAATTCCAATCCATTGCAAAGAAGATATCTTATGAAAACGATTACCGCGTTGCTGTTCATCGTGTCGCTTGCTGTCACTCAGCATTTGTCGGCCGCAGAAGAAGTCGATACATCGCCTGCCCCAGTGAAAATAGTCAAAGTCTTTCCTTATCTGAAAATTGACCGTCCGATCGTCATTACGCATGCGGGCGATAATTCGGATCGTCTGTTTATTGCTTCACAGAAGGGGAAAATCTTTATTGTTCCGAACACGCCGGAAGATGAAGATGTGGAAGAAGGCAAACTGTTTCTCGATATCTCTGACCGAGTCGTCTACAACGACAAGCAGAATGAAGAAGGTCTGTTGGGATTTGCGTTTCATCCGAACTATGAACAGAACGGCGAATTCTTTGTTTATTACAGTACTGCCGACAAGCCTCAAAATACGTCGGTGATTTCCCGTTTCCGCGTCTCAAAAGATAGTCCCGATAAATCACTGGCTGATTCGGAAGAAGTTATGATGCGTGTCAAGCAACCCGCCTGGAACCATAACGGCGGAACGCTGGCTTTTGGTAAAGATGGAAAACTCTACATTGCCTTTGGTGATGGGGGCGGGGGAAACGATGTATTTAAAAATGGTCAAAACCTGACAACGGTTCTGGGCAGCATCTGCCGAATTGATGTCGACCATAAAGATCCAGGATTGAACTATGCGATTCCCAAAGATAACCCGTTCGTGGAAGGGAAAAGTGCCGAGATCAAAACCGCCCGTAAAGAAATCTGGGCTTTTGGATTTCGGAATCCGTGGCGGATCGCCTTCGATTCCAAAACCGGTGTGCTGTGGGCCGGTGATGTTGGGCAGGGCATCTGGGAAGAAATCGACATCGTCATCAAAGGCGGAAATTATGGCTGGTCGGTCCGGGAAGGAAAACATCCGTTCGGCCCGAATGGGGTTGAAGCCCGCGAACATTTAATCGAACCTATCTGGGAGTATGATCACAAAGTCGGAAAGTCAATCACCGGCGGATCTGTGTATCGCGGCAAAGCGATTCCGGCCATCGTGGGTTCTTACATTTACGGCGACTATGTTTCCGGAAAATTCTGGGCTTTAAAGTATGATGCCGAGAATAAGAAAGTCACCGCCAACCACGTAATTCAATCTCCCAGCATCCCTGTGATGACCTTTGGTGAAGGTCCGAACGGCGAAATGTTTCTGTCGTCTTCCTTCAGTGAAATTTTTATGCTGAAAGCAAAATAATCAGCAGGAAACGAGCGAAAACGACCATGACAAAAAAACACGGAGCCGCGAAAGACGTGGCTCCGTGTTTTTCTTTTTTCGCTAACTAAGAATATTAAATCGCGTATTGCTGCAGGTCTTCCAGGTCAACAAATTCGAGAGTCGAAATGTGACAGGATTCCAGTTTCACACGTGGTGCCATCCCTGCTTCCAACGCTTCTTTCCAGCGCTCGACACATAAGCACCAGCGATCGCCGGGCTTCAGGCCAGGGAATTCATATTGAGGGAAAGGCGTACTCAGATCATTGCCGCGTTCTTTGGAGAATTTCAGAAATTCAGCAGTGACTTGCGTGCAAACCGTATGCAGGCCCATATCGGACCCGCCGGTATTGCAGCACCCATCCCGATAGAACCCGGTTAGCGGTTCCAGCGAACAGACTTCAAGCTCAGTGCCTAGTACGTTTTTTGCTTTTTTGTCTGTCATATTAAAACTGGTCGACCTCTCTGTATGCTTCAATCACGGCCATGTCTCCCTCTTTACCGGGCTTCGAATTGCCATGTTCCATTCCAATGATGCCATTGAAGTCTTTGGAATGAATGTGTTTGAACACGTTCAGGTAGTTGATTTCACCGGTTCCCGGTTCTTTGCGTCCAGGGTTATCGCCAGACTGGAAGTAACCGATTTCGTCCCAGCATTTGTCGATGTTGACAATCAGGTTGCCTTCGGTAATCTGCTGATGATAAATATCAAACAGAATCTTACAAGCCGGGCTGTTGACGGCTTTGCAGATGGCATACGCCTGGGGAGAGCCTTGTAAAAACGTACCGCCGTGGTTGGCGTACCAGTTGAGTGGCTCTAAAACCATAACCATGCCGTGTGGCTCAAAGATATCGGCACAGCGTCTGAGCAACTCAATCACATTGGCTGTCTGATAACCTTCTGCCAGTCGGTCGCGCGAATTTTCATCCACATTACCGGGAACGACCGTCATCCATTTCGCATTCACACGTTTGGCAACTTCGACAGAGTCTTTGATGTCTTTCAGAACTGAGTTCCAGACATCTTTGTCTTTGCGGACGAAAGTCGGCTTGCCAATAGAGCCATGCGCTACAAACACGCCCATTTCCATGTTGCGCTTTTCCATGGTGTCGGCGATTTGCTGCTGCAGTTCCTTCGACTTCTTTTTCATGCCGTTATCTTCCCAGGCGGTGAAGCCCTGGTCGGCGGCGAAATTGAGCTGATCGATTGGATCTTTACCGGCGGCGTTTTTAAACATGCCGAAGTGTGGTGCGTATTTGAGGTGAAACGATTTACTCTGTTCGGTTCCAGCAGCTTGTGCGGCGCCTGTCAATGCGGCTGCACTCCCGGCGATAACGCTGCTTTTAAGAAATTCTCGTCGTTGCATATGAGGGACTCCTTGTTGTGTAATTCATATCTGCTGATAAGTCTCAGGTTTTTATTCTAGTCAATGCCGAGAGAGGATGCACCTCATTTCACAGGGAATCAATTTGAGTATGCAAAAGTCATTCTTGGAGCAAGAAAAGAGATGATTCCAGAATTCCGCCTTGTATTACGGGACCGTTGTGGTCAGGGCAGATGAGGAAGTCGCGTGATGACCAGAATTCCAATACTGGCAAGAAGCACCAGCAAAACTTTGAGGGGGACCAGGAGTGGGGAGAAAATCAGTGTCGCTGTAATAATCAGGACGACAATGGTGATCGCCTGGATTTTGACACTCAGTCTCACGCCCCCCGCCTGTTGCCAGTCTTTCAAAACTTGTCCCAGAACCGGAGATCGCAACAGGGCTTTGTTGAGGTGTGGAGATGTTCGGATGAGAAAATAACTGGTCAGGAGCAAAAAAGGTGTTGTTGGAAGCACGGGCAATGCAACGCCGAGAACTCCCAGTACGAAGAACAGTCCCGCCAGCCCCAGGTAAACTATTTTTTTGAACCCGGTCACTGTGGGAACCGCGGTCTCATCCAGGGTATCCAGAAACGCAGGATGAATTTCATCGAAGGCAATCCGTTCGATGGTCAGGCCCGGTGCGTCTTTATCTTTGGATAGTTTTTTTTGCGGCTGCGAATTACGGATCATAAGCCCGAAGATCTGTACTGATGGATTGAAGGGAGATCTGAGATGCCAATTCTAGCTGAAACCGGTCTGGGAACAAGGTCGATTCCACCCGTAAAGAATTGAGGTATATGCCCCACATGCTTGTCCAGCAGATGATTGAGGTTCAACGGGTGGGCTGCATGCCGCCACGCACTGCGCCGGCAGCGGTATTTCCATAGTTGTCTGCAAAGAGCGGGTCCAGCGGTCGACTGTTAGGAACAGACAGCCAGGCACGGAGCAGATGCCGTTTTAAACTGGCTTCCTCAGAATCTTCGAAATCATCCCGCCGATGAAATGTGACCCAGTTATTGAGAAAGAGCAGGTCTCCGGGTTCCTGACGAAAGGTAACACTCAATTCCGGCGATTCCGCCAGTGCTTCCAGCTGATCCATTGCCTCTTGTTGTACAGGCGTCATATCCGGCAGGTCCGGTGAGGCGTAGGCACGTTCGATCAGCACACGCAGAAAGCTGCCTGCAAAATGACCGTCCTGAACCGAAAAGACCGGTTGCTGGCAGAATGGTTTGGCGTTTCCCTGATCCACATTATGTCGCAGATAATAAAAAGGCTGCATTAGAACCTGAGTCAACTCAGGCCAGCGCTCTCGCATTTCATTGAAGAGAGCGACGGAACTGACCAGCTGATTATCCCCACCAGAAATCGCCTGTTGAATGCAGAGGAAGCCGATTACGTCACACCGGTCGGTATGAAAGCTGAGTCGTTTGCGGGTATTCGGACCGCGCGCCTGTGCCTGACCGATCTGATAACCTTCATCGCGGACGTGAAAGAGTTTCTCACCGGTAGCGCTTTGAGAAACGGGAGTTCCCAGATGCACCGAGATCAACCAGAACAGTTGCTCCAATTCGTGCGGAGAGTATGCTTCGACGGGAATCTGTTTCAACTGACAGGCCCCGGAACCCTGTTCGAGTTGCTTCTGGATCTGTTGCAATACCGGACTTAGATGCGGTAGCGGAAACCGCTCCGCCGTAATCGATTCGGGACTCAGGCCTTCCATTGAGATTACCTGAAGTGCTTCCTGCAGATCGTCCAGGTGTTGCTGATTCAGTTTGACAGACCAGTCCGGTCTCTGAAACAGTTCGTCGCCTTTCCATGCTGCGGGGATCTGAAACGGGCCGGGCAGGGGATCAGTAATTGGGCTGTCACTCACGCTGGAAGCACTCCTGTAAAACATTCTTTTATCAGATGTCGTTAAAAGACGATCTTAGCAGAATAAAACCAGAGTGAAAAGTTGCGAGGGCAACCAAAGTAATCCCTGCGTTCTGTCAGCTCAACCGCATCACGCTTCTTTAGCGACCAGATTCTGTTTCTGTGGTTTTCTCAGAAATGAATTGATGATACTGATCAATTTTTTTCGTTCGAGCGGTTTGCTCATATATTCATCACAGCCTGCATCGAAACACTTCTGGCGGTCGCTGTCCATTGCATGGATCGTGAGTGCAATGATCGGTTTTGTATATCCTAATGCGCGAATTTTGCGTGTGGTAGAATATCCATCCAGCACAGGCATCTGAATGTCCATCAGGATCAGATCATACGGATCCCCGATCGGATCTCCGACCTCCCGGCTCTTCATTAATTCGTCAATCGCATGTTGGCCATTTTCGACAATGGTAATTTCTGCGCCCGCTTTGGTGAGCAGAAAATTAATTAAACGTTGATTATAGATTCCGTCTTCCACGAGCAGGATATGGCAATTCTGTTTTAGAAAATCATGAGAGGCCTTATAAGTTTTGATTTCCTCAAGACGTTTGGAAGCGGAAACTTTTTCCATTTTGACTTCACTGATATCCCCCACTGGTATTGAAATCTCCACTGTCGTGCTGGAAGTATCCTGATCGGTGACCTGAATCTGACCTCCCAGCAGTTCTGTCAGATGTTTACTGACCGCCAGTCCTAGTCCCAGACCACTTACCGGGTGCGTCATTAACTCATCCGTCAGACGATAGGGCGTAAACAGGTCGCTGAATTGTTCTAATGAAAGTTCGGTCCCGGTATTTGTGATCCTGAATGTCAGTTGGTGTGTGCCATTTGCCATAGCGGTGGTTTTGACGCCGAGTTTCACGCTACCTTTCTTAGTCAGTTTGATGGCGGTGCCAATCACGGTTGTGAGAATTTGCTTCAGACGAATGGGATCGGATTTAATGGTTTCCGGGATTTCAGTTTCAGATGCAATGTCAAATTTCAGATCCATCAACTCCGCTTTTTTCGCCATATGCATGTGAACATTTTCGATCACCTTGACGGGACAGCAATCGAGAATTTCAATATCCAGCATCCCTTCTTCGAGTTTGGAAAGATCGAGAAAGTCATTAATTGTGTCTAACAGGCTTTGACCATTGGTATGAATCGTTTCCGCTACGGTCTGGGTTTCCGGATCATCGCTGGATTCGCCCAGAATTTCGGAAAATCCTAAGATGGCCGAAAGCGGTGTACGGACTTCCTGACTCATCAGTGCCAGAAAGGTTTCTTTTTCCAGTTGTGCCTGCTCGGCTAATCTCCTGGTCTCTTTTAAAGCTTCTTCCGCCAGGATTTGCCGATGAATGTCGGAAATCGAACCGGTCATTCGAACGGCATTCCCATTGAGATCGCGAATGATTTTGGCAGTGCTGCGAAACCAGTGATACTCGCCTCCTTTGATTCTTAAACGAAATGCGGTACCGAAGGGGATTTCGTTTTCCAGTGACTGGTTGATGGCCTCTAATGTACCTTGAAGATCATCCGGGTGCAGTAACCGTTTGAATGTGCTGGCACTGGCTTCCAGTTCCTGGTCACGGTAACCCAGCAATTCATAAAAGTGCGGTGACCACCATTGTTCGTCCGAGTTGACGTCAATCCAGTCCCAGATTCCTTCGGTAATGCAGTTAAGAAACAGTTCATAGTTTTCTTCGTATGTGATCTGTTCCGATTTTTTGACCAGTTGATCGTGGATATCCGTATTCGTGGCAATAAGTCCGGAAAAGTCGCCATCCAAATCGGGACGAGGGACAGCATGGCATTGCATCCAGCGATATGTACCATCATGTTTCTTAAGGCGGTATTCGATTTGAAATGGTTGTTGTGTTGCCAGTGCTCTTTCGTACGTCAACCGAAACAGAGGCAAATCATCCGGGTGAATGAACTGGAACCAGCCGGCGTTGATATTTTCATGCACGCTACTCTCAGTAAAATCAAGCCAGGCCTGATTGAAAAAATCGTGACTCTGATCCAGGCCAGAAGCCCAGATCAAGACCGGGTGCTTGCTGTGATCTGATTGGATTTCTTGAGATTGGTTCAATGACATACGGACGCTTCCAAAAATAAACATAGTGGTTTCAGTTTGAAGTATCGCCTTACAATCGCAGTAGCACGTGTTTTAAATTTCTGTTTTTGACCGGGGCGCACATTGAGCAAAATAAAATCATTTTAACTAAAGGCGAATCCTGCAAATAATATTTGATTTGAAAGGAAATGTGGGGGTCTGTATATCAGGAAAACTCTCAGGGATGAGGTGTTTCATTTACAAAAAAACTGTAAAATCAGTCTGATCTAACAATTAGTTTGATTACTGGAAATAATCATGACGTAACGTTCGTTTGAACAGGATTCCCCTCCTCAACATTTCCTCAATAATGTTCTTAGGGGATACTACTTAAGGGGGCGTTCGTCGTGTTGGGGTTTATCTGTAGGAAATCGAATTGTCCTTGTGGGAAATTCCTGCAAAAGGAGGTGAGATTGGTGCGAATCACTTCGAGATGACTGAGAGGAAAGAACAACAGCGATGTCAGGACTGCGGAACTATTTTGCTTATGGCTCAAATCTCCATCCAGAGAGACTGGAGTCACGTATTGGCGCGTGTGAAATCATTGGAGTCGCACGTCTGGAGAGCGCTGTTCTCTGTTTTCATAAAGTCGGTCTGGATTGTTCCGGCAAATGTGACATTGTCTTCCGGGAAAAGGAAACACTCGGGGTCTGGGGCGTTGTTTATCAAATCTCAAGCGAGCAAAAAAACATTCTCGATCAGCATGAATCACTGGGAGCGGGCTACCAGATTCTGGAGACCAGCGTTGTTACCCGGCAGCAACAGGTTCTTCCGGTTTACACTTATCAGGCCATGTTGGATTTTATCGATCCAAGTCTGAAACCGTTTGACTGGTATCATGAACTCGTACTGCAAGGCGCACTCTTTCATGGATTTTCGCCCGATTATCTGGCACAATTACA